>JAIEPU010000225.1 GCA_019748235.1 bacterium | reverse complement strand
GCAATCGTTGGGTGGGTCCCTTTTACACGCCGATCTTCACTCCAAGGTGGGTCCCGTTTTCATGCCGATCTCCACAAGAAGACGAGATTACCCAAGGGGACTTATTCACCCAGCAAGCGAATGTCGTGAGGGAGTCGCAAACATCAAGTATCACTACCGTCGTGATGACGGACGAACTGAAGAATTGGATTGCTTCGCAGTTGAAATCGAATCCAGACCGACCGTCTATCGTAGAGGCTGCACTTCGCGTCGGCGTCCCAGGAGCCGACAGTCAGCTGTTATTCCAATTGAGGCGGCATCATGAACCGGCGCCGGAGTGGTTGACGTTAGTCCCTTTACTCGAGTCCCACGAGCGACAGGAATACCTCCTCGAGCGATTGGATCGAGGAGAGGGACGGTCAGAGATTGCCGTCATCAGGCTATTGGCCAATGAGGATAATCCGGAAGTGGGGAATCGATTACTCGCGAGACTGAAGAGTCAGTCGACGCCGGACCCTCTTAAGATAGAAATCCGGCATGCCCTGTGGAGACATCGCGAATGGGCGACATCATTACTGCAGGCAGTCGATCGAGGGGAAATCGATCCGGCATCCATTCCCACCGCGGAACTCCGTCATGTCGCCGTTCACGAGGATGCCGTACTCAATGCCCTTGTCAGAAAGTATTGGGGGAATGTCGGTGCCGGCACGCCCGAAGAAAAGTTGGCGGTGATGCGACGTTTTTCCAATGATCTTCGCGCCGGAACGGGAGATCTTGAACGAGGTCGCTCGTTGTTTGTCAAACATTGCGGTACCTGCCACAAGATGAAAGGGGAGGGGGGAGGAATCGCTCCGGATTTGACGACGGCGAATCGGCATGATCGCGCCGCTCTTCTTGCGAATATCGTCGATCCGAGTGCCGTGATACGCCGAGAGTTTCTTCGTTATGTGGTTGAGACAGATAACGGCCAGATTGTCGCTGGACTACTTGCCGACCAAGATCCGGCGAGTGTCACCCTCGTGGATGAGCGGAATCAAAGAAATCGAATCTCGCGTGACCAGATTGCATCAATGACGGAATCGAACACGTCTTTGATGCCGGAAAGAATACTAGAGAATCTCACTCCTCAGGAACGTCGTGATCTGTTCGCCTATCTCGAACAACCCTGAGCGTTTGTCTCGCTCGGCCATCTAGTCCAGATGGACAACTGCCTTGATCACTCCGGTATCAGGATTGAGCCAGCTCGAAAAGACGTTAGGTACTTCAGCAAATGGAGCATGATGCGTGATCCAGGGACGGGTATCAATCTTTCCCTTTTCGATCAGTTCAATGATGCGTGTGAAATCGCGAGAAAGTGCATTACGACTTGCCAGCAAGGTCAGTTCCCGACGGTGCATGATCGGCGCGTGGGGAAACTCTAGATTCTGTTGGGTGATGCCAACATAGACGATGCGCCCGGCAAAGGTTGCATATTGCAGTGAATGCGACATTGATTTGTTGCTTCCCGTCGCGTCGATAACAACGTCGGCAAGCTGTCCGTTGGTTAGCAAACGCAACGATTCTAGGTCGCTGTCCGTTCCTTGAACGCGAATGGTTGCGTCGACTCCTATCTGCTCGCGCACGAACGCCAGTCTTGACTCGCTGATATCCATAACGATGGTTCGCGCCCCGGTCAGCTTGACGAATTCAATGGCGGAGAGCCCAATCGGTCCCGCGCCGATGACCAGAACGTTTTCGCCCCCCTTTGCCCCAGACCGATCAACCGCATGGCAGCCGATGGCAAGCGTCTCGACAAGCGCGCATTGCTCGGGGGTCAGTTGGTTCGCGAGGTGGAGCTTTCTGGCCGGAAGGATGATTCGATCGGTAAAGCCGCCGTCACACATGACGCCGAGCGTCTTATGGTTTTCGCAGCAGTTGGTGTGGCCTCGCTTGCAGGAGTAGCAATTTTGGCAATTAAGGTATGGCTCGACGGAGCATTGGTCGCCCGGCTTTAGTCGATCCACGTTAACGCCGGCTTCCAACACCTCGACCCCCAACTCGTGGCCAGGGATTCGGGGATAGGAAAAGAAAGGCATCTTGCCGAGATATCCGCTGATATCAGTCCCGCAAATGCCAACCCGTCGAACACGCACGAGTACGTCATCGGGACCAGGCTTACCTGGATCGGCAATGTCTACCCATTTCCAGTGCTGGGGCTTTTCAAGCTGAAGTGCTTTCATCGTGTGCTCTCGACACTAATTGTTTTCGGGAAGACCTTCGACATGGCCGATATTCTTTACAGGAGAGAAGAGGTCGAGGACTTCACGGAGAAGTTGTTCGTCAATCGGCTCAGCAATCCATTCGGCCCACTTCTTAATGTTTGCCGGATTCGCACTCCCTGCCACCGTGGTGGTGATTGCATCATTCGCGCACGAAAACTGCAGAGCGAGTTTCGCGATATCGACCCCGTTACTCGCGCAATGAGCGGCGGCACGTCGGGCCGCGTCCTTCACCGATTCTGGTTCTTTCAACCACGCCGGTAAGGTGGCATTCGTCAATAAACGCGCCGAAAACGGACCCGCATTCATGACTCCGACTCCCTTTGATTTCAGGTAGGGAACGGATTCATCAGCAAATCGTGTGTTCTGAAGAGTGTATTGATTGTAGGAAAGTACGCAGTCCACATCGGTCTGGTCGCAGATGAAGCGGAATATCTTTTGCGGATAACCACTAAACCCGATGAAGCGTACCTTTCCCGATGCCTGAATTCTTCGAAGAGCTGGGATCGTTTCATCAACGATCTGTTGCATCGGGACGAACTCGATATCGTGGCATAAGACGACGTCGAGATGATCGGTTTTCAACCGATGAAGGCTGACGTCGACGCTTTCGACGACTCGCTTCGCGCTGAAATCAAAATGGGCTAAGTCGTATCGTCCCAGCTTGGTGCAAAGAAAGTAGCTATCACGTGGCACATCGCGGAGAGCAAGTCCAAGCAGGATCTCGCTCATCCCTCGTCCGTAAAAGGGTGAGGTGTCGATGAAGTTCATGCCAAGATCAAGAGCGGTACGAACACTCTCAAAAGCCTCGCTCAGTTGAACGTCACGGAATTCCTGTCCCAGCGACGATGCTCCGAAACTGAGAATCGGAAGCTCTAAGCCGGTATTGCCGAGGATTCGCTTCTTCATTCCAGACGCCTCACTGCTAAGTCTGTCGTCGATTCAAATAAAATCGCGCTGCCGTTTCTCCGAAGATCGCTCGCTCCGCATCCGCTCCAAGGGGTGAAACATATTCATGAGCGAGATCGTAAACCTGCCTGTATGTGCCGGCCAACAATGCGACCGGCCAATCGGAGCCGTACATCAGTCGATCGATGCCGAATGCTTCAACGACGATATCTAGATAGGGGCGAAAATCCTCGGGCTTCCAAGTGTGCCATGATGCCTCAGTGATCATGCCGGAAATCTTACAGAAAACATTCGGTGCCTTCGCCAGTTCTCGAATTTGATATTTCCAGTCACCGATCACTCCATCTTTGATGAATGGCTTGGCAATGTGATCGAGGACAAAGGGCTGGTCGGGAAACTGTCTGACTAATTTGTTCGACGCGGGAAGCTGGTACGGAAAAACCAGGATGTCATAGACGAGGTTCAACGGAGCGAGATGGGAGATGCCGCGCTGAAAATCGCTCCCCAACATGAAGTCATTGTCGGGTTCATCCTGCACGATGTGACGGACGCCGACGAAACGGGGATGATGAGCAAACAGTTCGAGTTGCTCAGCGACGTTGTCCGCGCGAAGATCTACCCAACCAACCACCCCTTTGATCACGGGATGATGATCCGCGAGTTCAAGAAGCCAGCGAGATTCTTCAAGTGTCTGACGGGCTTGCACCGCAATACAGCCGTCAAGGTTGCAGGGTTCGAATTCCCGCAAAAGATCCTCTGGCAAGTAATCCTTACGAATGGGCCAATCAGGTTTCATCCAGCCGTATTCCGAGGGGACATACGTCCAAAAGTGCTGGTGGGAATCGATTCGCATCGCATACACCTTTTTGATCTTCTCTTTGCCGCTCACTCATCCCTTAGGGCTGACGGCAGCCAACGGTGAGTAGCAAGTTCGCCCAGAGGGCTTGGTCCGCGGTCTGAATCGTCAGCACGTGATCAGACGATTCGACTGCTTTATAAAAGTCCCACTTGATGATCGGCTCGAGGTTAATCTCTGACCCCGTCTCGGTCAGGATCGAGCGGAACTCACTCCAAACCGGGGGATCCCCCTCGGAGGCATAGGAATCGGTGGGATCAATCCCCATGGTGTTGACGAAGTCAACGGGGATGGCAGTGAGCAGAGCTCGGAAGACTTGAGCGACGGTTGGAACTCCGGGCATGAGTTGTAGGGGAACGACAACGGCGTTTGCTCCTTTTTTCGATGACGCGGGATAGTTTCCATCCGCAATCAGAATCCTCGCATGATGGCCGCATCGGCTAACAGCATGAAGAATGTCCGGGTGTAGGAGTGTCGTCTTGAGCATGAGATAACTAATCCTTGAGATGACTCGCTTCCATCGAATGCCGAACCGAGTTAGTGCGAAGTCAATCGTTTAAAACTCTTGATCGTCTGGGTTGCGGCATGGTCACTATCTGGAAAAGGAAAGATCTCTGCCGAGAGGTAGCCGCGATAATTTATCTCCTCAAGGGCTGCGATGATGGGCTTCATGCGAGTGTGCCCCATTCCGACGGCGCGGCGATTTGAGTCAGCGAAATGGACGTGACCGATCGCGGCTCCAGCCGCACGGATAGCCTTCGGCAGGTCAGATTCCTCAATGTTCATGTGGAATAGGTCAGCCAGAATCTTCACGTTGCTCAGTTTGTTCTCGCGTAGCCACTGCGCGGTATCTTCCAATCGATGAAACACATTTGTTTCGTAGCGATTGAGGGGCTCGTACAAGAGGAACTGCTTCTTCGATTTCGCATGGACGGAGAGCTCTCTCAATCCATCGGCAAGCCGCGTGAGAGCGATGTCGCGTTCCGTCCCTGGTTCTATTCTTCCCTGCATGGAGCCGATGATCGCGGTTGCTTTAAACTGAGCGGCCAGGTCAATCATGTTCCGGATGAATTGGACGGCCTTTCGTCTGATCGATGGATCAATCGACGTGAGGGAAAGCTGCTGCCGCAACCATCCTGCTCCCGTTCCAAAAGCCGCGATCTTCAGGCGATATTTCTTTAAGAGCACTTGAAGTTCTTCAACGGAGACGGCGTCCGCGGAAGGGGGGAAAATCTCTACGGCATCGAAGCCTAGGGCGGACGCACGTGCGCAACCATCCGAAAGCCCTTCATGGTACACGAACGGGCCCCCTCTTGCTTCCGGCACCAGACAAATTGTGACGGCACACTTCATGGATGAAGAGAGTCTCCTCTGGGTTTCAAACTTTATGCGAGAAATAGGGGTCGCATATGTCGCTCGAATATGTTCTCCGTCACTTGCTTGGCGACGATTGCTTCGTTGTTTTCAAGCAAATCCGTGTATCGGCTTCCTTCCTTCGCCGCGATCTTGAATGAGACATGGAGGAGCTGACGGAGGTGCGGGTTGAATTCGGGATGGCTCGGAATGTGGCGGAGAGTATTCGCGAATCGAGCACCTGTCCAGCTATTCACTTCGCCAGAGCTGGGAAGTTTGGAGCGATCAATATCGATCACGCTCGCGTAAGGTGCCGACAGCTCGTCGACATGAGCGAGCGAATAGGCATAGATCTCTTTCGCAAGCGTCAGTCCGTCTCCTTCCGCTTCGGCAAGCCCGATCAACTCTTCCAGCCAAGTTGTGCCGGCGGTCTTCAGATGGAGACCAGCACCCGTACGCTCAAGGGCTCGTCGAATGATCGGATAGAGGGAGAACTTATCGCTTCCACTGTGAACGCTGAGCTTCAAATTCGCGGGTAATCCGTAGTGCTTGATCGCAAGGGAAATGACGGCCAGATCGTCATTGAACTCCCTTTCGAACTGCCGGAGATCTCCGACGTAGTCAACCCCTTTGTTGAATCGTCCGGTGAACTTTGGAGCAATGGTTTGGAGCGGAACCTTCTCATCCGCGAGGGCCGCAAGAATGATGAGGAGTTCCGGCGGCGTTTGCGGCGTATCGGTCTCATCCATGGAGACTTCCGGGATGATGTTCCCCTCTCCCTTGGCCGTGATGATGTGACGGTAGATCTTGCCGGCATCCTGAACGGCAAGGAGATACTTTTGGGCAACACGGAGCAACTCATCCGCTGTGATCGAAAGCGGCTCTTCAATTCCAGGTATGGTCACTTTGCCCACCAGCTCTGAGTGACGGTCAACAAATGCTTGAACGTCTCGTTTGGAAGCAGGCTGGCCGATCGAGTCCGCGACGTCAATCGTGAAAAAATCGGAGCAAGGGATGAAGCGGTCCACGGTTTCGATTCGGATATGATCCGCGTCGATATGCCAACCCTTGTTCCAACCGAGTTCTTTCACGGCCGAATGGGCGGCATCCATGACGCTTTGCGGTTCTGACCCGATGAAAGTGTGCTCGCGATTCGACTTGTTCCAAACGGGAACTACTTCAACACCCTCGAGCGATAACAACTGAAAAGCGCGGAGCTGTGCCTTCGCCTGGTGAGCGAACCGATCGCCGACGCCGAAAGAAAACCGTTCTAATGTGAGCATGGATGTCCTGGTTCAACTAGCTGACTCAAACTCGTTTCGAATGAAACTAGGATATTACGGTTGACTCGACGAGTCCTTGCTGCCGAAACGAATGGCGTACAGATCGGCATCGTGCAGGAAAACATGTAGCCGAATCGCCTTGCCTGAGAGTTTGGAAAGATCCGACTCACCCTTCCAAGTGGCGATCGCATCCAGTTCGTCTCCGAACTGAGGGTTGAATGATTCGCGATTGAATCCGGCCATCGGGCTCCCCTTCTCGTCAAGAAGCTCGATTTGGATATGCCCGGCGGCAGAGGTCGAATAATTCAGATGAAGCGCCTCTCCTTGGAAAAAAATCGGGGGGGTGGTGAATTCGCCCCCTTTCGCGTCGGCATGTGCGGAGGCGAATCGGTGGCGGGGTAAAGATAGACGACGGAGTCGATTGTCCGGCCAACGATAGTGCTCGCTGATGTAGAAAGACCATTCGCCAGGGATGACTTCCGCGACGCCGTACGCGGTCATGTTGTTCCGGTCGGTCCAGTTTCTTTCATCGAGTCCCGGCCGAACCCATGCCTCTAAGAATGGGCGATCCCAGTGAATACCGTCTCGGCTCGACATGAAAACCGAATCGGACACCCCGACGTCATTGTGCTGCGTGACCTTCTTGCGGTCTGGAATGAATCGCTTCGGAAACGCAACGAACAGATGCTCGGCACCGGGGCAGGGAATCGTTGAAGTGGTGTAGAAATGTTCGAGGGGAACTCCCTCTTTGTATTGGTTGGGCCGCCCCTTGCTCCACGTTACGAAGTCTGGCGACGTAGAACTTTGAGCCGTCCGGACGCCTCCGGTGAAGGTTCGGCTGTAACAGACGTATTGATTTCGGGGAGCATCCCAGAATGCGATGTTGAGGGAATCGAATGCGCCGTCCGTGATCACGGGCTCGTTGCGAAGTTTTTTCCAATGAATTCCATCGGCTGAGGTAAAGGCATACAGGCCCGCTTTGACGTCCTCACCCAGCCAATTCTTTCCGGGGTGAGCGATGCCGCCAAGAGCTTTGTACTTTTCTTCCGGCCTGCAGTTCGGGTTCTTATCCAGAAACGGCGCGAAGTTGTGGGATTCAATTCCGAGCCAGATGATGTTGTTCTCCTTCGACCCTTTGACTTCGATCAGGCCGAGATTTGGACGGGTGAAATGAATTCCATCGGCACTTTCGGCGACGCAGGTCACTTGATCATGAGAGAGGTCACTTTTGGGGCACGCGCCGCGGTAATAGATGCGAACCTTGTCTCCGTCTTGAATGATGCTGTAGTATGCGGCTTCGGAATCTTCCCAGGGAGCATCGGTGACCAGAACTACCTCGCGCCGTTCGGGTCTGTTCAACTTCAATTCGACGCCGTTCGACGAGTCAATGAGAAAACGATCGACGAAGAGTTCCCAGCGAGAGCCGATGTCTCGAACAGTAGACTCCGCAGAGAGCTGGGTCCCGCCGAATACCAGGAACGCGATAACCGAAAAAAAGATTCTCACATGAAGGTTCGACGGGATGGGAGGATTCCGGCGACATAGATGGGACATTGGCGACACAGAATGAGCCCCCTTCGACGTTCCTGGTGCTTCTTTTGCATGTGATCGAAAACGACATTGTCCGGGCATAACAACTGAAGAGCAATCCGTTTTCTGATGGATGCTGCGCCATCACTCTCATTCCGAACTTATGGTCTGGCTCTAGTCGATTGCGATTGAGATTTGGAAATGAACAACGTAACCTGGATCGTGCGTTTGATTAGGGATTCACGTCTTGCAGATGCTTGGGCAAGTCGCCCGTAAAGATAGTCGCTGGATTTTCTTCACGATGTCGGCCATAGAGAACGACAGAGCTAGAAGCTACCTCTCCCGCGGGGCACTCGCGCCCATGCAAGCATTCATGCACCGCTATTCGACTCCTTGCCGAATGTTACTGGTGATCGCCGCCGTTGCTCTGCTTGCGGAAGGCGTGAGCGCGAATCCGATCGATTTCGTCAAAGATGTCCGTCCGATTTTCGAAAAGCACTGCTATGCCTGTCATAGCGCATCGAAGCAGAAGTCTGGATTTCGGCTCGACGTGAAATCGGAAGCCTTCAAGGGAGGCGATGCCTACGCTCCTTCTATTATTCCTGGAAAAGCGAAAGAAAGTCCGCTTGTTCATTTCATTGCGGGAACGGAAAGCGATCTTTTGATGCCTCCCGCAGGTGAAAAGCTTACGGGAGAGGAGATCGCAATCATCAGTCGTTGGATTGATGAGGGAGCTTCATGGCCGGACGGGGTGGATCGAATATCGATTAAGGACCGTCGGGATCATTGGTCATTTAAGCCGATTAGCAAGCCCATCATCCCCGAGGTGATGCAGGTGGAGTGGCCTCGCCATGATCTCGACCGCTTCATCTTGGCGAAGCTGGAAAAGGAGGGGCTTCGGCCGGCCCCAGAAGCGGAACGCGCGACGTGGTTCCGGCGCGTTTCATTCGATTTGACCGGTCTCCCTCCGACGCCCGAGCAGATGCGAGAGTTTCTGGACGATCGACGGGCGGAGGCGTATGAGGTCGCCGTCGATCGATTACTTGACTCGCCTCATTATGGAGAGCGATGGGCGCAGCACTGGCTCGATGTCGTTCGATATGCGGACACGCACGGATTTGAAGTGAATACGGAGCGACCGAATGCATGGCCTTATCGTGACTATGTCATTGATGCCCTCAATCGTGATACGCCGTACGATCAGTTCATTCGTGAGCAGATCATCGGCGACTCATTAAAGCAGGATGCGGCAACTGGTTTTCTCGTGACGGCATCTGTTCTTTTGCCAGGACAAATTGGAGCGGACGAGCCCTCAAAGCGTCTCGCCCGGCAAGATTCGCTGGACGAGATCGTCGTCAATATCGGCCAGTCGTTTCTCGGACTTTCGATTGGATGCGCTCGTTGCCATGATCATAAGTTCGATCCCATCACCCAGCGGGATTACTACTCGATGCAGGCATTCGTGGCGGGTGTCGAGTATGCCGACCGCGATGTTTATTCGCCTGAGGCCGAAGCTCTAAGAAGACAAGCCGAACTTTTAAAACCACGCCTGGCTCAGATTGAGCAGGAACTCGCCTTGCTCGAACCCAAAGCGAAGTCGGGGGTCGAGCGAATGCCTGTAAACCCTCGACAGAACAATGACCGAATCGGGCCGTTGAAGGCAAATAAAGTCAGATTCACGATCAACGCGACAAATAATCTCGAACCTTGCATCGACGAACTCGAAGTCTTCAATAGCCGTGGTGAGAATGTCGCGCTCGTATCGAACGGAACAAAGGTAAGGTCCTCGGGGGATACGACGGTCGCCGATCGGCATGAACTCCGTTTTGTGAACGATGGACAGTATGGAAACTCGCGCAGTTGGATGTCGAATGAACAAGGTCGAGGTTGGATCGAACTGGAGTTCCCGAAAGAAGAGGAGATTACCCGTATCGTCTGGGGACGGGACCGGCTGGCTGAATATAGCGATCGCTTGGCGATCGATTACTTGATCGAATTGGCATCAAATTCAAGCGATTGGACGGCGGTCGCCGATTCATCGGACCGAAGAAAGTTTGATCCAAACGCGAGTGCTTCCGCGGAGTTCTCCATGGCCGGCTTGCCACCTGAGGAAGCTCGCCTCGCAATGGACTTGTTCGCGGAGCGAAAGTCAATCGAAGAGAAGGTGAAGAAGGCAAGTGCCGGCCAGCTTGCATTTGCGGGCAAGTTCAGGCAGCCCGATGTCATCCGTGTCCTTAGTAGAGGCGATCCCGAGCAACCGAAGGACGAAGTCAGGCCGACGACATTGACGCTATTCAATCCAAAGGAATTACCGTCTGATGTGCCAGAGCTTGATCGACGCCGAGCGTTGGCGGAGTGGATCGTCAGTGAGGAAAATCCGCTGACGGCCCGCGTCATGGCAAATCGAATTTGGCAAGGTCACTTTGGAACGGGGCTCGTGGAGACGGCCAATGATTTCGGGAACAACGGGTCAGCACCGACGCATCCCGAGCTTCTGGATTGGCTGGCCAACGAACTCGTCCGGGGCAATTGGTCATTGAAAGCGATGCATCGGACAATCGTTCTGTCGGCAACGTACCGTCAGTCCACTCAGATCGACCGTGAAGCATTCGCCAAGGATAGTGATGATCGATTGTTTTGGAGGTATCCACTTCGTCGTCTCGATGCGGAGATCATCCGCGATTCCATGCTGATGGTCGCGGGTGAGCTGAATCCCAAAATGGGGGGAGCCGGCTTCGATTTGTTCAATCAGCGAGGTGGGCTCAGTGGGTTTTCGCCCATCGAGGTGCCAGAGGGTGAAGGTCGACGACGCATGATCTACGCCCACAAGGTGAGGCGGGAGCGGGATGCGGTGTTCGGAGCGTTCGACTGTCCCGACGGCGGCCAAAGCGCGGAACGTCGACGTGAATCGACGACTCCCATTCAGGCGCTCAATCTCTTGAACAGCCGATTTACTCTGGCCGAGTCGGCGGCCTTTGCCGCACGGGTGAAAGGAGAGGTCGGCCATCTCCCTGATGACCAGATTCGTCGTTGTTATGAAATAGCGCTGAATCGATCGCCGACAGCGCAAGAGTTAGAGGAATCGCGACCTGTTATTGAAAAGCATGGATTGGAATCGCTGTGCCGCGTGCTGTTTAACAGTAATGAATTCCTGTTCTGGCCTTAATCGATTGGGACGTGTATGAATGCGCGAGAACGAAGCATCGCTCCCGTTCGATCCCATCTAATGGATCGGCGTGCTTTCCTTGGAAACATGGGGACAGCGCTCAGTTCGATCGCATTGGCAGACCTTCTTTCGAACGATCGCTTACTCGCTGCATCCCCCGCGATAGATCCGGCCCGTCCTTTCGCCGCTCGCACTCCGCACTTCACTCCGAAGGCGAAGAATGTGCTCGTCATCTTTTGCGCGGGGGCGGTCAGTCAGCTTGAGACCTGGGATTATAAACCGGAACTAATCAAGCATGACGGTATGCCTTTGAAGGGGGGACCCGCGGTCACGTTTCAGGGGCCTGCCGGTGAACTAGCTCGGCCTCAGTATGGGTTCAGACCCCGTGGTCAAACCGGCAAAATGGTTTCGGATATGATTCCTCACCTCGCGGAATTGACCGACGATATCGCTTTTGTTCACTCGCTCACCAGTAAGAGTAACACGCATGGGCCGGCGGAAAATTTTCTTTCGACTGGCTTTGTGCTCGACGGCTTTCCGAGTCTGGGGTCGTGGCTGACCTATGCCCTGGGAAGCGAATGCGACGATCTGCCGGCTTACGTCGCGATCCCCGATCCGCGCGGCGTTCCCCAGGCCGGTTCCAACAATTGGGGACCGGGATTTCTCCCCGCGGCATTTCAAGGAACGCCGTTTAGTGCGAAGGAACCCGTACGGCATCTGTCAGCGCCTGGCATCTCGGCTGAGGCGGATCGAGCAGCGCGGGAACTTCTGGCGAGAATGAATGAAAGGCATCTCGCGGAGCACGAGGGGGAAAGTAGGCTCGCCGCCCGGATTGCGAGTTATGAACTCGCCGCCCGTATGCAGCTCAGTGTTCCCGAAGTGAGTGACCTCTCTTCGGAACCGGCGCATATCTTGAAACTTTACGGTGCGGATGATGCGTCGAACTCGACGAAAGCCGCCTTCGCTCGGAATTGTATCCTTGCACGTCGTCTGATCGAAAAAGGAGTCAGATTCGTTCAACTGTTCAACGGTGCCTATGCCAGCGGCGGAGAACTCAATTGGGATGGGCATAACAAGCTGAAGGAGCAGTACGACAAACACGCTGCGATTCTTGATCAACCGGTGGCGGGGCTCATCATCGACCTGAAACAGCGAGGACTGTTGAAGGATACGCTCGTCGTCTGGTGCACCGAATTCGGCCGAATGCCGATGTTTCAAAAGGGATCCAAGGGACGCGATCATAATCCAGACGGGTTCACGAGTTGGTTTACCGGCGCGGGGATTAAGCCAGGCGTGAGTCATGGAATTACTGACGAACTCGGACAAAAGGCAGTGCAGGACGTTCATCCGCTTTACGATTTCAACGCGACCATTCTTCACTTACTTGGGCTCGACCACGAACAATTGACGTTCGAGCACAACGGCATCCAGCGTCGCCTCACGAATGTTGAGGGTAAAGTCATCCGCGAAGTGCTGGCATAATCAAGCCATCCGAGAGGTCTGCCCACACCAATTCAGGACAGGAGTTGGTCTTCCTATGCCGCGAGAGTTTTCATAAAGCGATTCATGCGATGGAGGAACCGTTTGGCGATGCCGGAAGCCGCGAACGAAACGAATGCTCATACTCCCTCGCGAAAGCATTGGTCGATTCGAAATCAGCTTCTCCTCCCCATGATCCTGCTGGTTGTCGGCACGAGTACCGCGGCAACGATCCTTAGCGTCGTTTGGATCGCACGCGGAGTACGTCAGCAATATGATTCGTCGACGACTCGAATGATGGACACGCTTAGCCGTTCGTCGTTTCCATTGACGAAGAATGTTCTTGATCAAATGCGAGGACTTTCGGGCGTTTCTTTTGCTCTCGTCGATCCAAAGGGAAGGATTCTGGAAACGTCGATCGAATCTGCAATTCCATCCGAACTCATTGCCTTGCTCAACCGAAGCCTCCCTGTTGACGTCAGTAAGTTGCTCGCACTTCACGGGGAGCAATTCCGAGTGACGCAATTCAAGTTGTGCGGACGCGGAACGAATGATGATGGTTCCAGCCTGTTTTTGATTCGACCTGAGGCACAAGTAGCAGCGCAAATTTACGCTGCAATTTATCCTGCCCTAGTGACGGGCGCCATCGCGACTGTCATCGCGATCGCCATCGCGACCTGGCTTTCTCGAAGGTTCGTTCAACCGATTACCGGAATCGTTCAATACGCCGCATCCATCGCGCGCGGCGAATTCAACGTTCGATTAACGGAGCATCGTGACGATGAGTTTGGAGATTTGACTCGTTCGATGAACGCGATGTCCACGCAATTAAGGGAGTATGCGGATAAGCTCAGGGCGTCGGCGAGGTTGTCTACCTTGAATCAAGTGGGCGCTGCACTTGCCCATCAATTGAGGAATAGTGCGGCGGGAGGAAGAATGGCCGTTGAGCTGCATCAACGGATCTGCAATCAGCATGACGACGAAGCAATTGCCGTCGCACTTCGGCAATTCAAACTCATGGAGAGCTATCTTCGACAGTTTCTCTCCGTGGGGGGAGAGTCATCCCAGAAGCCTTCGGAAGTCGTTGCTCTCGGAGTGACTATTGAGTCATCGGTCTCTTTGCTAAGGCCGATGGCCGAACATGCGGGAGTCACGTTGACATTCGAGCCTCAAGATTCACTTTCAATGGTTGGTCATGAGGAATCGCTCCGCCAACTCGTCAGCAATCTTGTCATCAATGGTATCGAAGCCGCGACGGTAGGGTGCGCCAATCCAAAATTCGTTCGAATGGAGTTGAAGCGAACGAGTTCAACATGCGGATGCATCGTCTTTACCGATTCAGGAGATGGTTCCGAAGCTGATTTCGCACAAAGAATGTTTGAACCGTTAACAACCAATAAGCCAGATGGGATTGGCTTGGGTCTATTCGTCGCGAGGCAAATCGCGGAGAATCACGGAGGTTCGCTTGTGTACAATCGATTGAACGGAACGACGTCCTTCCTTTTTGAGTTCCCTTTGGAGTCTCGTTAAGCAATGTCGCGCGTATTGATCGTCGATGATGAGGAAAGCATCTGCTGGGGACTCAAACGTCTTGCCGAAGGGCTCGGTTGCACTTCCCTTGTCGTCTCGTCTGCCGAGCAAGCTTGTATTGTTGCGAATCGAGAACCGATAGACCTGGCGATTGTCGACGTTCGCCTCCCGGATATGGACGGCTTGTCTCTCATGCGACGGCTTCAGTCCGAGGGAAAGAGCTTTCCATTCATTGTCATCACCGCGTATGGCGATTTGGGGACGGCCGTTGGCGCGATTCAGGGAGGAGCGTTCGACTACATCGCGAAGCCGTTTGACGTCATTACTGTCGAGCGGGCGGTGACGAGCGCGCTCTCTCTTCGATCAGGTGAAACGGCGGAAGGTCCTTATGTGCCGCGTGATGCCGACCTACGAAAGAGAATCGTCGGCTCGTCTCCCGCGCTTCAGGCTGTGTTCAAGCAAGTCGCGATGGTCGCCGAAACGGAGGCCTCCGTCCATCTCTTTGGTGAGAGCGGTACCGGAAAGGAACTCATTGCGCGCTCGATCCATGAATACAGCCGGCGCAAGGAAGGACCGTTTGTCGTCGTTCACGCCGCTGCGATAAACATGGCACTGGCCGAAAGCGAGCTATTCGGACACGTGCGCGGAGCCTTCACCGGTGCGGAGCAAACCAGGGCGGGGCTCCTCGAACAGGCGAACGGTGGAACATTGTTCTTCGATGAGGTCGCCGATATTCCAGTTGAACTTCAGGTGAAGCTATTACGAGCGATTGAATACGGCGAAATTGTTCCGGTGGGCAGTAATCGTCCGATTCGTACTGATTTTCGAGTCATCTCCGCATCCCATCGAGATCTGCGTCAGTCGATCACCAATGGATCGTTTCGAGAGGATTTATTCTTTCGTTTGGGTGCATACATGATCGAGATTCCACCCCTTCGCACTAGGGTGCACGATATTCGCGAACTGACGCTGCATTTTGTTCAGCAACTTTCGGACGCATCGGGAAATCCTAGTCCACCAGTAAGCGATGACGCGGTGCGAGATTTAGAGGGTCGACACTGGCGCGGTAATGTGCGCGAGCTTCGAAATGTAATCGAACACGCCCTGATCGTCGCGCGAGGGAACATGATTCGCCCGGAACATCTCCCTCCATCGATTGAGCTGCCGGATGTTCGCGCGGGGGACGCCGGCCATCTGGATGCCTCGATTGAGTCATGGCTCGATGATTACCTGACTCAGAATTCTGTGGCGAATGACGTTCACGCTCGCTTGCTTGATCGAGTCGAACGGATACTCTTTGAAGAAGTTCTTCATCGTCATCAAGGCAATTTTGCTTCCGCCGCGCGACAGTTGGGACTTCATCGAGTGACCCTCAAGAGAAAGATGGATGAGTTCGGAAGTTAGTTTGTCTCTGAATGGTGTTTATCTTGGAGAACTGATTCGCAGGCACGATTTAGATATTCATCATACTTCCAAGGACCGCTCGAGCCGGTTTACCGCGCAATAACTAGATCGAGGCTCGGGACAAACGCAATGAGTTGTCCGCCGGAACCAGGTTTGAAGCGGGCATCGATTGGAATGGAACTGCCCGCGCGAGCTAGCTTACGACGGCCTGGTAACTCCCACCCATGGGAAAAGCTTTGAGCTTCTGATTTGAACCGCATCTCTTTTCCCTGAACGGAATGAGTCGGCTGCCCACTTTCTTCTACGAACCAAGTCGGTATTACTTGTCGGTCATTCCAGCGACCATTTCGGCACATGCAATAGGCGATACGGGCAAGATCTCGCGCCGGCATTCCGAGGCCATGACTTGGGTGCCGACCCGTTTTGACTCCATCGTAATATTGAAACCACCAATGTTCGATTCCCAGTGGTTTGAAGAGTGCATCGATTGCGAACTCGTCATAAGGCCTACCAGTCACGTTTTCGCAGACAAGGGCGGCATGTGCGAACGCATGCGTGGAGTATCCGCATGCGGTACCTGGATCGAACGCCAGCTTCGCGGTCCGATCGTCTCCGGTCTGGCCGAGCACATACTCCCACGAACCATCATTCTTCGCACCGAGTGCTTCCGGACAAATCCCTGACGTATGATTGAGAAGCTGCTTTACGGTGATAGTGGACTTGCGCGGATCAGCGATCGGACTTGCCCACGGAATGAAGTCGAATGCTCGATCGTTAAAACTCATCTTGCGCGCAAGGAGGCCTTGTTGACTTTGTTCCGACGCGATTGCAAGAACCGTCGCGCAGACGGCTTTCGAAACGGAGGCAACACGCTGAGTATCGGTTCGAGAACTTCGACCCCTTTCCACTTCAAGCACGATGTAGCCGTGGCGAATCACGACGGCGGCGAAGTCACGGTTATCCGATGCCAAGAGCCAACTTCGAAGTTCGGATAGCTTTCCGGGATCCATTCCACCCAGTCGACGCATCTCTTCCGACGAATCAAGTGTTCTCCATCCCCCATGGGACTCAGGGGGTGGGAAGTAGTCATCGGATCGAGCACTCGTGATCCAACAGAGGAGCAGAATAAGTAGTAAATAGGAAGGGGGCGGCGGACGATGGTTGATCTCTACGTGAGTCAATGGCGTCATGGAGTCTTCGCGATCTTGTAAAGTTTCGTGAAGGTGCGGAAATAAATCGCGCCGTCCGCGATTGCCGGAGAAGCTCGCATCCCATCGCTGAGGTGATTCTGTGACTCGACTTTCGGCGGAATAGTGGTGGAGATGACATGGATACCTCCATCCTCGTTGCAAGCGTACAGATGTGAACCCGCGATGACAGGAGAGGAAACAAATGCTCCGCCGAGACGGAGAGATGCGATTTCTTTTCCATTCTCTGCATCAATGGCGTACAAGACCCCGTTATCCGTGAGCATCCACAGGTGATTCCCTTCAAGAGCCGGTGAACTGAGTCGCGAGTTTCCTTTCGTGCGGTTCCAAACGATGTGCGACTTGTCGACGTTTCCCTTGGTTGATTCGTCGAGTCGAATGGCCATGAGGTTCGCCCCGCCTGATCCACTGTTGATGATCGCCAAATCCTTGAAGGACAGGGGAGGCGCCGAGGCATTAAAGTCACGATGAGTGATGGTCCAGATCTCTTTGCCGGTCTTCACGTCGTAACCGAATGCCGCGCGCGAACCGACGGAGACGAGCTGAGTTTGCCCCGACACGTCGATGGTGGTGGGCGTCCCGTATCCCTTTCGGTTGTCCCCGTCCTGCATCAATACGCCGTCCGGCTTTCGATCTTTGAAGTCAGTCGATCGGTCAGTACGCCAAACCGTTTTGCCGGTGATTTTGTCAAGTGCGGTCACAAATTGTTGATCGATTCCATCAAAGGTAAGAATCAGAAGATTATTCCAGACGATAGGTGATGAGCCTGGACCCCGAAAATGGCGACAGGGAATATCACGCCGCTGCCAGACGACCTCTGCCGTTGTTGGATTCAGCCGCGCGGTCCCGTACGTTCCAAAGTGAACGTAGACAGCGTCCTGTTCGAGAACGCAACTGGGAGAGGCATAAGTATTCACGACGTTGCCGAGCGGTTCGGGATGAGCATTCTCGAAAAGCTTCCGGTGGTGGAGAACGTTTCCAGTTTTCGCGTCGATCGAGTAGATGAATTGCTCTTTGCCATCTTCGGTGGCCGAAGTCAGCCAAAGTCTGCCGCTACCGACGACAGGGGTGGAATGTCCGAATCCCTCTAAGTCGATTTTCCAGGCGATATTCTTGCCAGTCTCTTCATTCCACTCGATCGGCACCCCCTCCGCATCTTTCGGGAGAGCGCAACCGTTGTGAAGCGGGCCGTTCTTATTGGGCCAGGAGATCCCCTCCGCGCGAAGGTTGGATTGACACGCAAGAACTGTCAAAGTCATGAAAAGAGTCGAAATGGATTTCATGATGTCCTGATCGAAGAGGAAATCGTTCGTATCCCAAAGAGTGCCGATGTCTTTCAAACAGTTTATCGTTTGAGGATTCCGTTTGTCAGTAGTTTGGTGGACCCAAGGAAGAAGTTTACCGGGCGATTTGGTACAGCTATTGTGGACTGTCACCGGTGAACAATCTTAGTCCGGTGATGATACCGTTCATCGTCAGATGGGTTTCAAACGTCATCAAGGAATGATTCGATGCCCGTAATTTCGGGATTGCTTGATCTGGCCCTGAGTATTGTTTGCCTTGGGATTGCCACCTGGGGCGCGAGGCGACGGAACGACTTCCTTGTGCTGGGATTCGTGTGGGTCGCGGCAGCAGCCTGCGCGGGAGCATTCAATCTTGGTGGATTCAAGGAAGCAGCGCCCACGCATCAATTTCTCACGCTCGTCAGTTCTGGAATCGGAACATTGATGATGGCTATCGGAGTATTAGCGGCGATCTTCGGCCCGCTCCCAGGGGGAAGCTGGTTGGCCCCCGTTGTTGCCATCTTTGGCGCGGGGGGGATCCATCATCTGAAAGACTGGTCCCACGTGAGCGAACTGAATCTCGGGCTTGGAAGCGTATTCCTCATAAGCTTGATCATCCTCGCCATCGTGGGATTTCAACGAGGCCGACTCGTGGCGACGATCAGCGCGGTCATTTCGCTCGGGGCAATTCTGATTGTTGGATTCGTGCTTCCAAAGCTTCAATTTTCGGACGAAATGATCTTAAAACGCGTCGATATCGTTCATCTCTTTCTCATCACCTGCTACAGTTTTCTTTGGCTTGGAATCCGAAGCATTTGCGTGTCGAGGAGCGAATGAGTCGAACGGAGCCTACCCCTTCGAGCGAAGGACAAGAGTTGCACGCCGCACCATCCCTTCAGACGAATCGCCTCACTCTCAGGCCGTGGCGTGGGTCGGACATTGAACCATTCGCAGTGATGAATGCTGACCCGCGCGTGATGGAGTTCTTTCCTTCCATTCCCACTCGGGAACAAACGCGTTCAACGGTCGAGCGAGCCATCGCCAGTTTTGACAAACATGGTTTTGGATGGTGGGCGGTGGAAGTTCGGGGAGTCGCTCCTTTCATTGGGTTCATCGGATTGGCGTATCCCGGATTCGAATCAGATTTTACGCCGTGCATTGAAGTCGGTTGGCGAATTGCTTTCGATCATTGGGGGCAAGGCTATGCGACGGAAGGAGCGAGAGCGGCTCTATCGTTCGGTTTCGATCAGCGTCAATTTCCCGAGATTGTTTCTTTCACGGCCGTCGATAATCAGCGCTCTCGAAGAGTCATGGAGAAGCTTGGCATGACGCATGCCGTCACGGACGATTTCGATCACCCAGTGATCGATCGGGAGAATCGATTGTGTCGCCATGTACTCTACCGGATCAGCCGTGAACGATGGAATGAACAAAAATCGTGAATGCAGGTAGATGAATAATGCTCGCGTCCTTTTGTGAGTCGGTGCGCATGAACTCAGGATGTTGGCGGGAATAATGAGTCCGAAAAAGAAGAAAAAGCCCGAACAACCTCAGAAACTACGAACGAAAGTTTCGCGCAGCCCCGATGAATTGACGGTCGTTTATTCATCACGTTCGTTCAGCGTCGGGATGTTTCTTCTTTTCTTTCTTTGCTTTTGGACGCTTGGCTGCGTTCTGCTGATTTACAAGGTCCTCGAGAATCCTGAGCTCATGCGGATTCTCTTTGGAAGCGTCTTTTGGGTCTCCTGGATATTTGTTTTCGTGCTGATGATCGCTTCCATCTTTGGGTGTGACTTCGTGCGAGTGGATAAAGACTCACTGACCTACATCAACCGCGTCATTTTTGTGATGAGTCGACGACAAATCCCACTCTCCGAGCTTCGCCGGATCTCCGTGGAGTATCGAAAACAGAATAGCGATGATTCCCCGACGATACCGCTCATCGTCATCGAGACACTCGGCAGCCCAATCACTCTCTGCTCAGGCGTTCCCATTGATGAACTGGAATGGTTAGTGTCTGAACTGATCGAGGCCACGGGGCTGGGGGACCGCATCGAAGTGCCGGACGAGCCGGTGCATCTTCAGGGAAAAAGCTTTGAGTCGACGTTGTCTATCGTCGAGAAGCCGAGCGAATGCACGTGGCAGATGCGCCAGGATTTTGACGGACTCGTCTTCTTTCAGCGGGGCACTTTTAGTTTTCTGGGATTGCTCGTCATCTTATTCATCGTGATTTTTTGGAACGGCATCGTGTCAGTATTTCTGCTCAACCTATTCGGCTTCGATGGAAAGCCCCCGCGAGGCCTTGAGTGGATTTGGCAAGCCCTGTTCCTGATTCCATTCATCCTGATAGGACTGCTGTTTGTCTTCCTATTGTTGTTGGCGATCCTCGAACCGCTTCGTGTGACGTCATGGACCTTCACCTCGAACAGTATCGATTGCGCCTGGCGCTGGCTTGGCATCGGCCCACGTTGGCACTATGACGTTGATCGACTGCACGGCATCACCATCGAGAAATCGAAACGGCGGAATCCGAAGGAGAATGAGGAGTCAGATGATGGTCCACTTCGTTACTGCATTATCTTTCATGCGGATGAGTCCGCGGAGATCTGCAAATTCGATAGCTTGACGGAGGGAGAGGCGCGATGGATCGCCGAGAATGCGCGCCGTGTATTGCCTATCAGTTGATCGAGCACGGCTCGATCAATTGGCTTCGATCATCTCCGGTGGTGAAATTGGTTCGTAACGTGATGATTGCGGCAATCCAAGAGAGCGCGCATTCTGGATCATGAACGATACGAATAGTTCCGCTTGCCGATCGGCACCGATGCGATTCACATGCCTGCCATCTCGCCAAAATCCTACTGCGGTTGGCATTTCTCTCGCAAAGTCAAAGAATGGCGCGTGCTGCTCGTCGGCCACCTTTCGAATGACGTCATTCAACTCCGCGATCCCGCGCTGATAGTGCGGAGTGGAAACGTAGTCGCCGATCTCGGGGCTATACGCCCAGGTCGCGTGCATCACTCGTGCTCCGATCGAATCACACGCTGCAGCAATGAGTTTGAGATTTTTTTCGAAATAGGTGGGCGGATTCTGATTTAGGACGGTCATTAGGTCCTTTCCCAGAACGCGTGAGTCGCCGTGAGTTCCGGGGTCGGACGCATCCGATTGCACGAAGGCATCGATTCCCGGATCCCGCCAAAGCCCCGCATGATAGCCGATGATTCGGAGGAGCAGGGAATGCTTACCCCACTGCATGGGAAGGGGTTCGGTCCAATGGCGGCGTCTGCCCGAATTATCCGCGAGGTACGCTTGTGGTTTCACCAGTCGGCAATGAACATCGTTGACACCGAAATAGGGGATGACCAAGTCGGGTTGGAGCGGCATGCCGAAAAGCTCAAAATCGATGAGCGACTCCCACGAGTTGTAACCAGGCACGCCCGCGTTGACGACTTCGACCGACTTGAAGCCGGCGCGATGTAAATGCTCTTCGAGACATGCCGGGAAAGTGTCTTGATCGTCGTCAATGAATTCACCGTAAGTCGTCGAACCTCCAAGAACCAGGATTCGAAAGCAGTTCTGGGGTTTGGGAACTATTACCTCTCGTCCCCTATAGCCGATCGAATTGTGGTGCGTTTGGCCGCGCAGATAATGTGGCGAAAGCCGATAACAACAATAGTGGTGCGGCGCATACTTCAGCGCTTGCGGGAACTCCGACGCAACAGCGTAGCGAGCGTAATATTCCGCAGGGGCAAGGTAGTAGAACCAAGATCGTGCCGCACCCTCGAGTACCAAGAGGAAGGAAACCGTCGTGACGAGCGAATAAAGGAATTTGCGACGGGGCCGAATCGACCGTTGGTATTCTTCGGTCTTACGTCCGTTCGTGGGTTGCATCGGAGAGTCGCCGTATATCGAGCCGTCGTCGGGTCATTCCATGGATGAAAGGCAGGTAATCGCAATCCGGTCAAGGGGTATTCGCCGTCGAGGAAGTGCTAAAGGCCGGGGATGGTGGCCTCGACCCTTTTGTTTCGATCGCGATCGGTGCGAATTCCGGATATTATATCTCCACACTAGAGTGGGGGCGTTCATGATTGCGATTCTCTTTTGTTTGATAGCCGGAGATGTCAAAGAGACGGAGACGTATCGACATATTCGAGAGTCGATCGACCAAGTATCGGCCATTGACACGCATGACCACCTGCGTCCCTTTGAGCTACTCCCTCGCGATGCGACTCCTGAAGGTCCAAGAGTGACGCTTCGTTCACAATGGGCGGGAAGTTATTTCAGTTGGACAAGCCGAGTCGAGCCTTGGCCTGATGATCGTTTCTTCGACACATGGTGGAATCTTGCGAAGCCAGTGTTCAAGAATGCCCGAGCAACGAGTTTCTACCGGTACATGCTTCCCGCATGGCAAGATTTCTACGGCATCAATTTCGACACCATCACGGATGAGCAGGCTCGCCAATTGAATCAACAAATCGTGAGTAACTACGCCAACGCGCAGTGGCAGGACGACGTCATCACGGAGAGAGCGCGAATTGAACTAATGGTCAATGATCCCTATTGGGGACGGCTTGATCTGGACAATTGCTTTCCAAAGACCAGATACATGGCGGGTGTGTTGAACGTGACGACGTTGGTGACCGGCCATCACTCTTCCCGGTCAATGGGGACGAGCAGCCCTTATTGGTTTGCCGAAAAGAACGGGATGAAGCTCGATTCGTTCGATGATTACCTCGCAGTGGTCAATGCCATCTTTGACAAGGCCGTCGCTGTCCGCATCGTCGTGGGGCTGAAGTCCACTCAGGCGTATGAGCGAACCCTGTACTTCGAGGAGGTCCCGAAAGAGAAAGCGACGCAAGCATTTGGAAAGAAGCCCGCTGAATTGACTGAAGATCAGCAGAAGCATTTTGAAGACTTCATGTTTTGGCATCTCGCGAGCTTAGCGGCGAAGTACGGATTTCCCTTTCAAATCCATACAGGGCAAGCTCGCGTGCAGGGTTCGAACCCGATGCTGCTCGCGAATTTGATCCAGGGAAATCCTCGCACGAAGTTTTGCCTGTTCCATGGCGGCTATCCTTGGATAGGTGAGACAGGCGTCTTGGCACAACGATTTCCAAATGTTTGGATCGATTCGAATTGGCTCCCGCAATTGAATTACACCATGGCGAAGCGTGCCTATCAGGAATGGCTCGATGCGATTCCATCGAATCGAATCCTCTGGGGGGCTGACAATGCGTACGCGGAAGGGATATACGGCGCCACGATCACGACCCGTCAATGTCTGGCCGAAGCCCTGGCGGAAAAGGTGATTCGAAAGGAAATTCGGGAAGAGGATGCGATTCACATCGGTCGACAGGTCATGCGGGAGAATGCCCTCGAAGTATTTCCCTCCCTCAAAACGATGCTTTGGAGAAAGGAATGACCGTGAATGTCGTCACATTCCTGTACGTTTGAATTCATAATTGTCGGCTCAGGGATCGATAGTTCTTTGATTGGCCTGTATGCTTAGAGAGTAAGCGGTGAATCGGTCACCGGAACGGTGCTGCTTTGAAGATGAAGGATGGGCATGTCGAGCCGGGGAAGGGGAAATCAATGGTCGAGGCGGGAATGCCTTCGAGTCGGCTTGGCCGGTTTTGGATCACTTTCGTTGCCAGGTCTGCTTCGACTGCAGGCCGATGAGGCACCAATCTCCGCGAACGATAAGGCGGTGATCATCGTTTGGCTACGAGGGGGATGCAGTCACCTCGACACATTCGATCCTAAGCCGGATGCTTCTTCCGAGTTTCGTGGTCCGTACAAAGTCATCGGAACAAGAACTCCCGGTCTTTTGATGACCGAGCTATTGCCCCTCCAAGCCAAAATCTCCGACAAATTTACCGTCCTTCGTTCCATGGTACACACGGGAGGAGGACATCCCGCGGGTTCGCTTCAGTTATTGTCTGGTGATCCTGACCCAGCGGACAAACTCTTTCCAAAACAGCCTGATTTGATGTCGGTCGCGAGCTATCTCAGGCGCGGAATTCGTGGTGCTCTTCCAGCGTATATCGGCGTCAATCCCATCTCGCACTACGACAATTTCACGATTGCCGGCCCGGCTTATTTGGGACCTGGATATGCACCGTTTGCCGTCATGGGAGATCCAAGCGAACCTACTTTTCGAGTTCCCAACATAGGTTTATCGGATCAGAAGGATACGGAGAGTTTGAACGACCGCGCGAGCTTACACCGGTCGTTTGACAACCTTCGGCGAGAAATTGATCAGTCCGGAGTGATGGATGCAATCGACCGTTTTGAATCGCAGGCCATCGGTCTTTTGACGAGCGCCGAGGCAGCTCGTGCCTTTGATCTGAACGAGGAAGATGCACGAGTTCGCGATCGCTACGGCCGTCATGCATGGGGGCAACAATGTTTGATGGCCCGTCGCCTGGTTGAAGCAGGCGTTTCCATTGTGACCACCACGTTCGATGGGCCACTTTGCGGCCGCGTGGCGAACTGGGATGATCATGCGGTGAATCATCATGTGTTCGATGCTCTCTCTTTTCGCGCTCCTTTTTACGATCAGGCGGTTTCCGCACTCATCGAGGACATATACGCGCGCGGTTTGGACAAGCGGGTGTTGGTGGTCGTGACCGGAGAATTCGGTCGGACGCCGCGCATTTCCTACGTCGCCAGTTCTGGAGGAGGTGTTGCCAGTGCCCCCGCAGGGACTGTTCAACCGGGGCGAGACCATTGGCCCCGAGCGAATTCGATGATTTGGGCCGGAGGAGGAATTGAGACCGGCAAAATCATCGGCGCGACGGATCGGCGCGGGGAGGACGTGACAGAGCGACGCGTCGGGCCACAGGATTTCTTAGCAACGATCTATCAACATCTCGGTATCGACTACAAGCGAACGATGATTCCCGATAACACCGACCGGCCGATTCCGATTGTCACGGATGGTGAGGCCATTCCTGAGTTGACCTCGGTATCTTAGTCGCACCACCTCATACTGCCGTCGCATCGTCGTAGGATTCTGTTAGAGTGAAAAGAGAATCCGCTTCAGTATTGATGGCTTTCTGTTTTCCGAGACGGAAGGGACTTAAAGGTCATGAAGAAATCTCGATGGTCGCTTTTGCTGGCGGTGCCGATTGTTTTCGGATTTGCGCTGGTGAAAACAGAGGCAGAGCCGGCGCCAGGCGTTCGAAAGTTCATGCGGCCGAAACTTGATAATGCTCAAAAGGTTCTCGAGGGATTGGCTCTCGAGGACTTCGAGATGGTCGGAAAGAATGCAAATGCGCTACTTCGTCTCAGCGAAGCGGCGGAGTGGCAAGTTCTGCCCAGTCCCGAGTATGTTCGCCATAGCGAGGAGTTCCAGCGAGTAGCAAACGAGTTGATCCGGGCAGCCAATAATAAGAATCTCGACTCGGCGACGTTAGCTTATGTGCAACTCACCATGAACTGCGTGAACTGTCATAAACATGTTAGAGAAGCGCGTCGCGTTGCTCTCGCTCAGTGATTCAACGATCTTCCGAGCGCGGATCGATTGAATCCGCGCTCGAACGCTATCCCCCCATAGACACTATCGTTTGGACCACCGTTGCGGGAATTTTCGGTCCTGCGTCATGATTTCTTTGACGACGATTGTTCGCGTTTCAGTCCTGGCTCGCACACTTGATGCACTTCCGAGCGAACGGGAGTGCTTGAAGTCGCGCCTCCGCGATCGTCCCTCCACATGTTTCGCACTGACCGAAAGTACCTTTTTCAATTCTTTGCAGCGCGGCAAGTGCCTCTTCTCGAAGGGCTTCCTCACTAATCGTCAAGGCAATATCACGATCGAATTGTTCGGTTGATCCTTCCGTGCCGTCCTCTGGACCGCGAGCGCGACGAGACGGCGCATCCGCGGTCTCTTTGGTCAGCTCCGCGACGTCCCCTGCGATTCGATTACTCAATTCGACGAGTCGCTTACGGAACTGTTCGATTTTCGCAGCTTGCATCCGTGAATTCCCCCCTGTTTCGTATCTCTACTATTCCCCATGAGTCTGAGCAGGATGTGTGCCATTAAAAGTGACTTGACCACAATCTGACAACATTCCAGTCGATCTCACGCGTGATCACCCAACTCGAAGGCTAACTACCGGATCGGTCGCCCGCAAGGAAAATGAATTGGTCCAGAACTGAACGGTAGCGGCACTCGATCGCGGCTTAACTGTGCGTAGTCGCACGACGGCGTGCGAATTCGGAGATCGAGAACTCCGGATTCTGACCGGCCTCATACGAGCACATGAGAGCAATTCTTCAATGGGGAAGGCGTCGGCGAAGGGCAGACCGGATAGCCTCCACACCAGCTTCGATCGATTCGCTCGTATCGATTCGGACGACTGCCGGATCAGTCAACAACTCTGAAACATCAAATGACTCGACTTGCTTCTCATAGACGTCGAGGCGCGCATCACTGATGTCTATTCCATGCTCCCTCCGGCGATTTATCCGTTCTCGAGCGATCAGCTCAGGGCAATCACACCAAACCGTTTGTATAGGGCAAGATGCGTGCCGCCCAACGGCGAGTATTGACTCCCGTTGTGCCGGCTCCAAAAACGTTCCATCAACAACGACGGAGACACCTTCCTTGATGAAGCGAGCTGTTCGTGCAGCGACTTCATGATACGTCGCAATCGTGGCCGCATCGCTGTACATGCCCTGGCCGAACGGAGCGTTTGGATCCCTTTTGCCCATGAGCTCTTGTCGGACTTGGTCCGTTCGAATCCATTCCATTCCCCAGGATTCGCTGAGCTGCTTGGCGATCGTCGATTTCCCGACTCCGGACAGACCCATAACGACGATAATCATCGGTAGATGAAAATCGCTCGCGTATGCAATGGCGAGATGCATGTATCGATGAAACCACGCTTGATGAACGTCGGAACCATGCCGAGGCGGATTCATTTGGAGTAGGTGCACCTTCGCGCGGACGGTCGCTCGGTAGGCTTGATAGAAGGAAATGAGATGTCGGGGAAACTGTCGATTGGATCGTTTCTGATACTGTTCGATGAGTTCTCTCCCCAGAGTGGGAGCGTTGAGAAAGTCGCATTCCATCGCGAGAAAAGCAAGCTCGGAAATGACGTCCGCGGTTCGAAGAGACTGCGAAAACTCGACCGCATCAAAGACCACCGGCGGGTCCAGGAGGCAAATATGCTCCGGCCGGAGATCGCCGTGCCCTTCAATGATTTCCGACGATGTCAATCGGTCAACGAATAATTCCCGTTCCCAGTTCAAGAACTGAAGTTGACTCGATCGAATACGTGACAGAGACGTCTTCTCTTCCGGCGGAAGGAGCGGTTTCATTGTCTCAATGTTCTCGCTCGCGGCATTCCAGATCGCCTCGACGGAGGCACATGGTCTCATTGCCTCTTCGCACGAATGGTTGTCATAAAAGGGAATCAGGATGTCGAGTAACCGGTGGATATCGTCGAGGTGAGCGGTTCCTGATGTGATCCGATGATCGAGCATTTTCTCATCGGGTAGGCGGGCCATCTCCACTGCATAATCGATAGGGGGACCATCCCCGCCGAATTGAATCGTTTCTCCACTTTTTGTAATGGGAACGATTCCGAGGTAAACATCAGGTGCCAATCGCCGATTGACTCGTACTTCCTCTCGGCATGCGTCGAGCCTTTTCTCCAGCGTGCTGTAATCGAGAAACGGAAACTTCACCGACTTTTTGGTTTTGTAAACATGAGTCTCGGTCAGAAACACGAGTGAAATATGCGTTTCAACAATCGTGAATCGTTCTACCGGCCGAGGGAATGACTGCGGTGTCACCCGATTACGAAACCCGGTATCCGTCATCGAGGCATTCTCATTCATCGTCACGAAACCACTCTTGGTCAACTTGTTGAATGATTCGAGCCTCATTTCAACAATTCATCGTTCAGGTGCAAATACGAATCCGACTTCGTGCATCATCAACCGAGTTGCCGATCACATTCTCTATGAACTGGAGGAGAGCTGCGTCATCCTCGGCATCTCATCAATTCGTCGCAGCCGAAAATATTGATTTCGATTGAAGCGATGCAGTGCCAGAATAAAGAGATGGGGCGATGAGTCATCGTAGCTCACCATCCCTGGGGGACAGGACAATGGCACTTCGCAAATTCATTCGTTTTTTTCGAGAGATCACCATCAGTGATATTCCACTCGTTGGTGGGAAGAATGCCTCCCTGGGTGAAATGGTTCGCTCACTGACCTCAGAGGGGATTCGAGTCCCCGATGGGTTTGCCATCACCGCGGACGCTTACCGCCACTTCATCAGCGCGAATGACTTGGGTGGATTTATTCGCGACACGATCACCAGTTTGGATACGAGCGATATTCAAGACCTTGCCGAGCATGGACGAAGTATTCGTGAGAGGATTCTGAAGGCATCAATACCGAAGGACCTCGAAGAAGAAATCATCGAATCGTATCAGGAATTAAGTGGCCATGACGGAGAGATCGACGTGGCCGTTCGCTCGAGCGCCACTGCCGAAGACCTGCCGGACGCAAGCTTCGCGGGACAACAAGAGTCATTTCTCAATATTCGTGGCTCGCGTGCGCTTCTTCACGCCTGTCGAGAGTGTTTGGCATCGCTATTCACGGATCGAGCGATCAGCTATCGGCACGACAAAGGTTTTGATGCGTTCTCCGTCGCGCTCTCCATCGGCGTTCAACGCATGGTTCGATCGGACTCGGGTTCGGCCGGCGTCATGTTCACGCTCGATACGGAGTCCGGTTTTCCAGACGTTATTCTCATCAACGGTTCCTACGGGCTCGGCGAAAGCGTCGTCAAGGGACGGGTCGACCCGGACGAATTCCTTGTATTCAAGTCGACGTTAGGGGGAAATTTTAGACCGATCATCAAGCGGTCGATCGGTGCTAAGCAAGAGAAGATGCTTTATGCAACGCGTGGTGGCCGGAGTACGAAAGTAATTTCGACGCCGATTGACGAAAGAGAGCGGCTCTGTCTGACAGATGATGATGTATTACAACTCGCGTGCTGGGGAGTGCGGATCGAACAGCATTACTCGACTCGCGCGGGACATCGCCAACCGATGGACATCGAATGGGCTAAGGATGGTAGGACTGGGGAACTTTTCATCGTTCAAGCGCGTCCCGAGACGGTTCATGGAGCTCACCGATCAACGACGATGGATGTCTATCGAATGAAAGGAAAAGGGAAGGTTCTTCTCGAGGGAAAAAGTGTAGGCGAGAAAATTGGGGCTGGACGAGTTCGTGTCATTCGACATCTCGATGAACTGAAAGAATTCAAGGCGGGTGAGATTCTCGTTAGCGATATGACCGATCCCGATTGGGAACCGACGATGACCAAGGCCGCGGGCATCGTGACGAATCGTGGCGGGCGGACCTGTCACGCCGCCATCGTCAGTCGAGAGATCGGGGTTCCTTGCGTCGTCGGGACTGAAAAAGCGACGTCTCAATTGACTGATGGGACTGCGATCACCGTGTCATGCGCGGAAGGGGAAGTGGGTCGGATCTATGAAGGGACGCTCGAGTTTTCACACGAGAAGATCGACGTCGCGACAATGAAGCGTCCCCGCACGAAAGTGATGCTCAATGTAGGGAACCCCGAGCAAGCCTTTTCGATGTCTCTGTTGCCGAATGACGGAGTCGGATTGGCCCGGATGGAATTCATCATTTCCAGCGTCATTCGTGTGCATCCTCTGGCCCTTCTTCGATTCGATCAATTGCCGGAAGGAAGCGCAAAGGAACAGATCGACCATTTGACGCATCACTACGCTCGTCGCGAAGACTACTTCATTGAAAAGTTGGCGGAAGGGGTCGGACAGATCGCGGCCGCCTTTTATCCCAAAGACGTGATCATTCGCATGTCCGACTTTAAAACGAACGAGTACGCGAACTTGCTCGGCGGTGAGCCATTTGAGCCGAAAGAAGAGAATCCGATGATCGGGTTTCGCGGCGCGTCTCGCTACTATGACGATCGGTATCGTGACGGGTTTCTACTCGAATGCAGCGCCATGAAGAAAGTTCGAGAGACGATGGGCCTGACCAACCTTAAACTCATGATCCCGTTTTGCCGCACCGTTGAGGAGGGTCGGCGCGTCCTAGACGTCATGGCGAAGGCGGGTCTTAAGCGAGGTGATAATGGATTGGAAGTCTATGTCATGTGCGAAATACCCTCGAATGTTATTCTCACGGAAGAGTTCGCTGAGATTTTTGACGGATTCTCGATCGGATCGAACGATCTAACACAGTTGACGCTGGGGCTAGACAGAGATTCGCAAATCGTGGCTCATCTGTTTGACGAGCGAAATCAGGCCGTCAAGCGATTGGTCGCGGACGTCATCAAGCGAGCAAAAGCATGTGGACGTAAAGTGGGAATCTGCGGCCAAGCACCAAGTGATTACCCAGAGTTCGCCCGTTTTCTCGTCGAGTGCGGCATCGATAGCATGTCGCTGAATGCCGACACCGTCATTAAAACCACGAAAATGATTTTGGAGATGGAGGAGGCAGGGTAACGTGCTCTACGAGGTATGATCGATTCAAGTGACCATCAACAACTACATGGGGGAGTGGATCATTTCATGACACTCAATGGAAAGCGATTTGAGGAAAAGGTTGCCGTCGTGACTGGAGGGGGGACCGGCGTCGGTCGATCGGTTGCTCAATTATTGGCCCAAAAGGGCTGCTCGGTAGTGATCAACTACTCCCGTTCGAAGGATGAAGCGTTTGAGGCGGCCAAGTCGATCGAGGCTGCCGGCGGTTCCGCGCACGTCGTTCAGGCCAATGTCGCTGATGATGCTGACTGCCACAAGCTGGTGAAGGAGGCGGTCGAGCGGTTCGGTGGAATCGACATTCTCATCAATAACGCCGGAACGACGCGATTCATTGAACACGACGACTTGGCGGCGGTGACGCGAGACGATTGGAAGGACATCTTTTCCGTGAATGTGGTCGGACTTTTTCAATGCGTCCGTGCTGCTGAGCGGCATCTGGCGGCTCGTGAAGGAGACATCGTGAATGTCGCGAGCATCGCGGGGATCACGGGCCAAGGGAGCAGCATTCCGTACTGCGCCTCAAAGGCCGCGGTCATCAACATGACGCAATCCTTCGCGCGTGCCCTTGCACCGCGCATACGGGTGAATGCCGTGGCCCCCGGATTCATCACGGGCCGTTGGTTAGAGAAGGGCTTGGGAGAGCATTATGAATTGGTCAAGAAGGGGTGGGAATCTCGCGCTCCGATGCATCGGGTGAGTGATCCCATTGATGTTGCGCAGGCCATCATGGGCGTTTTGGAAGGGTCTCGCATGACGACCGGCCAAACGATCGTCTGTGATGGCGGAATGCTTCTCGGTCCTCTTCGATGATGCGGGATCGACGATAAGAAGGACTGAGACGACTTTGGTACGGAAAGCAGTAGGGGCTTGGTCAGAGGATTCGATAATCAAGTCTGAGCGGCGAATAAGGGAGGGGAATCATGAATCGTTTATCTGTGTTGCTTGCACTGTTGGCTGGGGTAGTGATTGGAACCGGTTCGACGCTGGTGCACTCGGCCACGCTGTACTTGGGACCCGACCCGCAGGTCCCTCAACTGGGTGTGCTGGATAGTTTTGTGGGACGTTGGAAAGGTGATTTTGCCGGTCGCGGAAGTGAGCAGCGAACGCAAATTGTTGGTGACACGGAATGGGTCCTGAACGGCCGATTTCTTCTCACGAAGAATCGGATCATCGGAGGCGATCAATCAGAGTCTTGGACCATGTGGACATATGACTTACGGGATCATCAATACCGCCGATGGGTCTTCTCATCGTCCGGATTGGTGATGTCGCAGCGAGGAAGCTGGAACGAGACGACGAAGGAATTCGTATTCACGGTTGATAAGGATCCCGCCTTCAACGGAACGATCACCGCGACGACCAAGGTCGTTGATGCCAACACGAGAGATTGGTCTTATCTTTTCAAGGATCAGGCTGGCAAGGAAACCGGCGAGATCAAGGGGACGAACACACGAGAGAAACAGTGATCAGTGCATCTAAGGGGACAGGTCGATACAGGCTGCCTCTGCTCCGTTCCGGACGAAAAGTCTGTTGCGAGAGAACGCGGGGTGATTCCAGGTCTTTCCCTCTAATGCAGGAGCACGACCAATCTCGTGGTGCTCTTTCGGATCGCAGGCGATCAAAACTAAATCGCCCGTTTCCTCGAGCACGATCATGACGCTCTGTTCTTCAAACAAGAGGACCTGGCCGAATCCGTATCGGCCTTTCTTCCATCGCCGCTTCCCCGTCGTGGAATCGATCGCGGCAAAGATGTTTTGGTCGAATCCATAGAGTGTTCCCTCATGAAATACGAAGTCGTTGAATGAGGGTTTTAAACTCTTTGACGTCCACCGCTGGCTGACGGACCAACTGTCATTCGATTGGTTCACCTTTAACAAGGCCGTGCCGATTCCGTCGCCGAGACCCACGACGAGAGAGGATGAGTCGATCTGTTGAGGTTGAATCATTGACTCTGCCACTTGACCACTGGGAGCGTATCTCCAAAGAATCTTCCCCGTCGATGGTCGAACGGCAAAAGTGTCGGAACGTCCAGCAAAAACAACGGCTTCCTCCCCGGCTAGCGTCACCGGTTGCGGCGAGGAGAAATTCATCCCTTTACATGGCAAATGCCAAGCAGGTTCCCCGTTCTCTGCTTGGTAAGCGACGAGCCCATGATCATCCTTTCCATTTGCGTACACGATGACGACGCCTCCCATCACGAGCGGTGATGAGGCGAATCCCCATTCCGGTAGTTTGGCATCTATTTCCTTCATGAGGGAGCGTGCCCAGATGACGGCCCCTGTCGATGCATCTAAACAATTGAGATTGGCCATCGCGCCGAAGGAATAAATGCGCCCATCAGCGAACGTTGGAGTACCCCTCGGCCCGGGGCCGGCAACGAGCTCGTTGAAGCGTGCTTTATCACTGTGCCTCCATCGCTCTTTCCCCGTGGGCGCGTCGTAGCAGACAACGGCTTCGTCCTCTCCAAATTGCTCCTGGGTATATAAGTTGTCGCCGACGATACTGAAGCTCGACCATCCTGGTCCGACTTCCCCTTTCCATAATTGCTTGGGGGGCTTTTGATCCCAATCGACGTTTATCCTCGCGCCACGGACTCTGCTGTTGCGTGATGCACCTCGAAATCCAGGCCAATCTTCCGGTGAGAGTGTCAGCGCGGGACTTTTCGATTCCGGGGCTTCTGCTTTGGTTGACGGAACAGTCCTTCGTTTGGCGAGATGCTGCTCCGCGGTCGGTGACCATCGCCAAGCGAATTCAGGGTGATAGTCGCCGGTGAAGCCCTCCAGTCGGACGAAAGCGAACGGAATCCAGCCCAAGGAAACGAGCACAAGAGTCAGGGGAAGACGATTCATCGCTGCTTGGCGCCTTGAGACGATCAATCCAATCGATACCAGCAGCATCGACAACGGCACGCCGTACATCCATTGGGCTGGACGTGCCGAGCGATCAGAAAGAAACGCGATGAGAATCCCAAAAGCAATGGCGAATGCAGGAATGACGAGCTTTTGTCGTAAGGGTACTCGACTGAATCCAAACCAATAGACCATAAACACTAGAAGAGAGAGTGCTGGCCCAGCCATCATGGCGACGAAACGGGAAAAATTGTCGAATTCGGGGGTGACCGAATAGGCGATCGAGCCTGCTTGCAAAAGGACGACGACGATCGCAGGCCAGATTCGAAGCGTATTCGGCGATCCGGACATCCTGTCTTCTCCGTGCGGGTAACTCATCTTGTGATGGTAGGTAGCCTGGATCGTTTCGCAAGATATGCCAAGCCATAAAGCTGCATGTTGACGTGTAGATTGTGTTCCTTTATACTTGGACAAGCGGGAAAGTCGTCGTTGCGGGAGCGGCTCAATGGGGAGGGAAGCAAAGGTGAAAACGAGAGTCGAGCAGGTGCGACATCTCACTTTTTCCGCATTAATTTCATTCGCATTTACGCTCACCGCACATGCGGATGACGATTTCGAGCAACCCCCCATCGAATACAGCAAAAGCGAACCCTGCAACGTGATCAGCGAGCTCCAGCAGAAGATCGATCGTGGGGACGAACGGCTGACCTTTGACAACGACCGGGGTTATCTTCCGTCGCTGCTGAAATTGCTGGGCGTTCCCGTTGAATCGCAGATGTTGGTCTTCTCGAAGACGAGCCTGCAACTGCGTCGCATCAGCCCTCGAACGCCACGGGCGATTTATTTCAATGACGAGGTCTATGTTGGTTATTGCCAGTCGGGTGACGTGCTTGAAATCTCCTCAGCAGACCCGCAGTTAGGGACTGTTTTCTACACGCTTGACCAAAAGGAAAAGGGGGCGCCTCGATTCGTTCGACAAACCGAGAATTGCCTTGTTTGTCACGGCTCTTCGCGGACGGAAGGCGTTCCAGGGCATGTCGCGAGGTCAGTCTTCGTCGACACCAGTGGTCAACCCATTCTCTCGGCGGGCAGTCACACCATCGATTACCGGACACCGTTGGAAGATCGCTGGGGAGGATGGTATGTGACCGGCACCCATGGAACGCAGAAGCACCAAGGGAACCTGATTATTCGGACCGAGGAAGTTCCCAGATCTCCCGACAACAGCCGCGGAATGAACGTCACCGATCTCTCGAATAAGCTCGATGTGTCTCGATATCTGGTGCCACACAGCGACATCATCGCGTTGATGGTTTTGGAACATCAAATCGTCGTGCACAATCGAATCACGAAGGCGCACTTCACCGCGGAAGAGGCATTGGCCTACGAGAAGGACATTAATCGCGCTTTTGGAGAGCCGGAGGGGAACAAGCTCGAAAGCACCACGCGTCGAATCCAAAGTGCCGGTAACGATTTGGTAAAGGCATTGCTCTGTGTCGACGAAGCGCGGCTGACGACCGCGATTAAGGGTACGTCGGGCTATGCGGAGAAGTTTGCTCGGCAGGGGCTTCGTGACAAACGAGGAAGATCGCTAAAAGACCTCGACCTGGAAAGGCGACTTTTCAAGTATCCTTGCAGTTACTTGATTTATTCACCGTCGATCGATTCGCTACCCAGCGAAATGAAAGAATATGTGTGGCGACGGCTTTGGAGCATCCTCGGCGAGGGTAAGACCGAAAAGGGGTTCGAGCATTTGACGAAAGATGATCGTCAAGCGATCGTCGAGATCTTGAGAGAGACGAGAAAAGGTCTTCCCACGTATTGGTTTTGATCAGTCTGGGTTGCACAATGATGGTGTAATCGATCCGGACGAGCAGTTTTATTCGAAGTTCGTTACTTCATTTTCCGCGATCGTGCCGAGCGCCCTCCAAGTGTTCCCATTGATTCCGTTCGAGATGAATTGAACTGAGCCGTCGGCAAAGAACACGTTGACCCCGCCCGAGTGATAGCTCCGAGCGGTGATCGCGCCGAAGGTTGGTCCGCCGTTCTTCTCCGTCACGCCGACGAGATCGATATCCGAATAGACTCCGTTGCTATCTTTCCCTCCGGTTTGTGTGTTGGGAGTCCATGCGGTGGTGAAACCCGTCTCGAACGCTTGGCCGTCCATCCACTCCGTGTGTGAGCTTGTTCCGATAGCGCCTCCCGCGCACCCTTGATACTGGGGGATGCTCGAGGGGAGAGCACTCGGATCTGGAACTGGTACATTGGGATTGATCGGCGCGAATACCATATCGGTGCATTTCTTCATCGCGGCTGTGTAGATTTTGACTTCCGAAACGAGCATAGTCTTGCTCGATCCGTCGGTGATGTCGGACAGACGAACGGAACTGTTCACGTAGAAGGGAGACGTTGGGTTCGGAATCGCCTTGTAATTTGGATCGGAGGGATTGTCGGTGGGGGAAATACCGCCGAAGATGTACCAGCCGCCCCGGTTGACCGCATAGCTGACACTGATACTCGCCGAACCGGTTCGGTTACGATCCCCGTTAACATCGCTCGGACACTGGATGATGCCGATATTGATGGAAGTGGCTTGTCCGTTGATGCGAACGCCGCTGCCGTCTTTTTTGTCATACGACACGTCGAAGTTGATCATGTCGTACTGGTTCTTTGAATCCAAAAAAGGGAGGATGCGTGTCTGAACGCTCCAGGCGTTGGCGATCGGTTTTCCTTGGTTCGTGTTGTACTTGTCCGGGATTAATACCATCGCGGGGGAGAGGCAGCCGATCGTCTCCGCATAGGAGATCATCGCCATTCCCATCTGCCGCATATTCGACTGACACTGCGTACGCATTGCCGCTTGCTTCACCGCGTTCAGCGCAGGTAAAAGCAAGGCGACTAGGATGCCGATGATGGCAATGACCACGAGAAGTTCGATGAGCGTGAAGGCGTTGCGTTTGGCTAGCCGCATAGTGAACCCCTATCGAGCTGATCCTGTGTCTCATTATCATTGAGAATGAGTCTCAGTCACAGTTGAGTAGTGTATTTGAACCTCGGCGAGGTGAAAGGAAAATCTGCAATTTAATATGGATGGGACTGTCGGCTAATGGTTGCCTTTCATTCGTAAGTCTTTGTGGTGAAAATGTTTGTTTTTATTTGTATAGAGTCCGAACGTCATACGTCGCGGAAACGTTGGAACGTTCCCGATCGAACGAAAGAGGGGGTTGATGCCGAACCACGAGAACGAGGGGGAGAAGCAACTCCACTTGCCCCAGAGTGTAAAAGTGGTCGGTTGGGCCAGTTTCCTGAATGACACGGCCAGCGAGATGATCTACCCGCTTCTTCCGCATTTTCTTCTCACCGCACTGGGGGGCAATCGATTTTGGTTAGGTGTCATCGAAGGGATCGCCGACTCGGTGGCGAGTCTGTTGAAACTTTGGTCGGGGCGCGAGGCGGATCGGCGGGGACGGAGAAAAGGACTCATCATTTTCGGCTACGGAGTTCCCGCAGTCGTTCGCCCGCTAATCGCGATTGTTACCGCCCCATGGCAACTCTTTCTCATCCGCGTTACCGATCGGATAGGCAAAGGAATTCGTAGCTCTCCACGGGACGCATTGATCGCGGATTCGACTCACATCGCCTCGCGCGGCCAAGCGTTCGGTTTTCAGCGGGCGATGGACAACTTGGGGGCGGCCGTTGGGCCCATGTTGGCCGCTCTTTTTCTTTGGTTTCGTCCTGAGGACGTCCGGACGCTCTTCTTACTTTCCATCATACCGGGTGGGTTTGTGCTTGCCCTTTTGATGGCGGGTCTCCGCGAGTCCGAGTCTCCAGCGAACGGAGAAGACACGGCGCCAGTTCCTCTGACTTATAATCGCCGATTTCGGATCTACTTGCTCGCTTTGCTGATTTTCACCGTAGGAAATTCCAGCGATGCGTTTCTGCTCGCACGGGCGGATGAACTGGGAGTCGTTCCCCTACTTCTTCCGCTCCTGTGGTGTTTGTGCCACATTGCCAAAAGCACGGGTAATATTTTACTCGGTGGCGTCATCGACAAAATCGGTTCACGCCTTTCTCTGTTGATCGGGTGGCTTTCATTTGCCGCGATCTTCCTGGCTTTCGGTATTATCGTGGAGACTTGGCACGTTTGGATTTGCTTCGTCGGATACGGATTAGTCTTCGGTCTCATCGAGCCTGCGGAACGTGCGATGGTTGCCCATCTTGTCGGGGCGCAGCGCAAAGGACTTGCCTATGGCTGGTTCAATTTTGCCGTTGGAATCGCCACGCTTCCGGCAAGTTTGATCTTCGGGGCGCTGTATCAGTATGGAGGAGCACTGATCGCATTCGGCTGGGGGGCAGGACTGGCACTCATCTCGGCGGTATTATTGATGGCGATCAAACCAGGGCTATCTTCTGCATCAAACTGAATAGCTTCTTCTCCACAGGTGGGACGTCCTGTACAGACCTTTATCGTTCGGGCATAATGGGAAAACAATTACTCTTCTCTTAAAGCCGAACTATGCGACCTCATCAACGAACCATTTCGATCCAGAAGGTCTTCGCGATCTCTTTCGCGAACGTCTTTCTCATGGCATGCACTTTTGTTAACGGAGAAGAGGATCCGAAGGGAATCGAATTCTTTGAGAAAAAGGTACGTCCGATCCTGAGCCAGCACTGTTACGAATGTCACGGTGCCGAGAAAGCGGAATCGAATCTTCGCCTCGATCAAGACGGGGGATGGCTGGCTGGGGGAGATTCTGGACCCGCCGTTCTTCCCGGTAAGCCGGAGACCAGCCTACTGATCGTTGCGGTGAAACAGGGAGGCGAATCCGTCGATATGCCGCCCGACGGGAAATTGTCGGCGGAAGCGATCAAGGTGCTCGAAGATTGGGTGAAGCGCGGAGCACCGGCCCCCGTTTCTCGCGGACTACCGACGCGTCGGAAGATGGATACCGAGAAGCTTCGAAGCTATTGGTCATATCAGCCTCTCAAGCGAACTCAGCCTGAAGTTTCGCATCCCGGAGTAATGAATGGACGAGTCGATGCGTACATTCTCGACCGGCTGTCGGAGGCACGCCTCACACCGGAAGTTTGCGCCGATCGCGTGACCTTGATTCGCCGACTCTCATTTGATTTGATCGGGTTGCCTCCGTCCCCTGATGAGATCGATGACTACCTCGCGGATGCCTCACCGACGGCCACGGAGCGTTTGATTGATCGATTACTCGCTTCACCGCATTTCGGCGAGCGTTGGGGAAGGCATTGGCTCGACGTCGTTCGATACGCTGAATCATTGACGCTGCGGGGATTCATTTTTCCAGAGGCATGGAGATATCGCGACTATGTGATCGAACAGTTCAACGAAGATCGTCCATTCGATCAATTTCTCCGCGAGCAACTTGCCGGTGATCTTTTGGCCGCGACTTCGATTTCCGAGAAGCAACGGCAGATCGTCGCCACGGCATTCTGGACTCTCGGTAACACGAATCTCGAAGAGCAGGACAAGCGTCAGCTCGATATGGACGTCGTGGATGAGCAGATCGACGTCATGGGGAAGGCGATGCTTGGGCAAACGATTGGATGCGCGAGATGTCATGATCATAAATTCGATCCTATTCCCACCAGCGACTACTACGCCTTGGCCGGAATCCTCCGCAATACGCAGATGCTTGAACATGCGAACGTCTCGAAATGGACTGAGGTGGCGCTTCCATTGTCGATGGACGACGAGGTTCAATTCGCGAGCGTTGAGAAGAATGTGAAAGAGTTGTCCGCGTCGGTCGCTAAATTGGAAAAGCAAATCGCCGAGCGAGATCCGACCAGCAAATGGAAGGACAAATCGAAGGGAATGCTGGCGGTTACCGGTTTAGAGGGAATTGTCGTTGATGACACCCAGGCGAAGAAAGTTGGAGAATGGGTGACATCGGACTCGGTGAAACCTTTCGTCGGAAGTGGATATCTTCACGACAGCGCTTCCGGGAAGGGCGAGAAAACGATTACATTCGTCCCCGTACTTCCAAGCGACGGACATTACGAGGTTCGACTCGCGTATACGCCGGGAACGAATCGTTCGGCTAAGGTTCCTGTCACGATTTTCAGTGCTGACGGAGAAAAGTCGATCTTCATCGACATGACCAAGACTCCTCCCATTTCCCAGGTCTTCATTTCACTCGGAGAATTCAAGTTCGAATCCGCGGGTCAAAGCTTTGTCCTTATTGCGAACGAGGGGACGGAGGGGCACGTCGTTGCTGATGCGGTTCAATTCATTCCACGAGAGCAATCGGCACTATTGGAGACTAAAAAAGCATCAACGAATCCCCCGACAAACGACGAATTAGCTCGCCTGAAAGGGGAGTTGAAATCGAAGCAGAACGAATTGAAATCGCTCGAAGCGATGCTTGCGGCTCGGCCCCGCTGTATGTCCATCGTCGAGAGGAAGGAGATCACCGAGTCTCCCATTCATTTGCGCGGGTCCGTTCATACGCTCGGCGAAGTGGTGCCACGTGGCTTTCTTCAGGTTGTAGAGCCGGCGCGGGAATCGCCTCTTCCATTGAACCAAAGCGGTCGGCTGGAACTCGCGGAATGGATCACATCGCCACGCAACCCTTTGACAAGCCGGGTCTATGTGAATCGCGTCTGGTATTGGCTGATCGGGGAAGGGTTGGTGCGAACGGTTGATAATTTTGGAACGACAGGCGAACTCCCTTCGCATCCGGAACTTCTTGATGATTTGACGCTCCGGTTCATGGAGAGCGAGTGGTCGACAAAAACGCTCGTCCGGGAGGTGGCTGAATCAGCCGTTTATCAGCGGTGTTCATTGACGCGAGAATCGACTCAGAAGGATCCGGAGAATCGATTTCTGGCCCATGCGTATCGCCGAAGGCTTGATGCGGAATCGCTACGCGATGCCATGTTGATCGCGAGCGGCGAGTTGAATCAAGAGGTGGGCGGCTCAACGATTCCCAAAGAACTGAAGGCGGACTATGGCTACACCTCCGATTCGCTCCGAAGAAGTCTCTACCTGCCCGTCTTTCGAAATGCACTTCCAGAGTTGTTCGAGGTATTTGATTTCCCCGAGACCAGTCTCGTCGTCGGCCGACGTAATTCGAGTACCGTCGCGCCACAAGCATTATTTCTGATGAACAGCCCCTTTGTGGATGAGCGATCAAAAAACGCCGCAATGAAATTGCTGAATGAAGGTGAAAAAGAGACGGCGATTCGTGTGAATACGGCCTTCCGCGAAACCCTCGGAAGATTCCCGTCGGAAAAAGAGAGCGAGTGGGCCCTGAAGGTGGTCGCATCGGAGGAATCAAACCGGGCAGAAGCTTGGGGGGAACTCTATCGCTTGTTATTCTTGTCGCTGGATTTTCGTTATTTGGATTAGCGAGGCGTTCCGTGAGTGATTGGACAACACGGCGGCAATTCCTGAAGCAATCCGCATGCGGATTTGGTTCGCTAGCATGGTCGGCTCTCGCCTCGAAAGCCGCGCTGGCTGAAACAACCTCGGCGGGAACGCTTCATTTCCCTGCTCGCGCGAAACGAGTCATATTCCTCTTCATGCAGGGAGGGGTCAGTCAAGTCGATTCGTTTGACTTCAAGCCAAAGCTCGCGGAGTTGGACGGAAAGAAAATGCCTTTCGATGACGCTCGGCAGCGAGCCAACACGGGAACCGGCGAATCGACACATCGAATACTCAAATCACCTTGGAAATTCGCTCGCTATGGTGAATCGGGGCGATGGGTTTCCGAACTTTTCCCCCATACGGCGATGCACACCGACAAGCTTTGCCTTTTGCACGGAATGCAGACGGAGGGAGTCGCACATGGGCCCGCGACTTTATTCCTTCACTGCGGCGCGACCAACTTCATTCGCCCATCCATGGGGTCGTGGGTTCTGTATGGTTTGGGAAGTGAGAACGATAACCTTCCCGGTTTTGTGACCATCGGCCCCTCGGCGGGGAATGGCGGAGCCCGAAACTACGGCACCGCATTCTTGCCTGCGAAATATCAAGGGACCGCCGTTGGACAAGCAGGTATGCCCGCAGAGCGGGCGGTCATCCGCAATTTGAAGTCGATCTACTCATCCGCAGACTTGGGGCGCCGTGAACTGGAACGACTTCGCGAATTGAATGCAATCCAGCAACAAAGTAGGGGGGTGGATGGGGAGTATGAGGCGGCGGTGGCCTCGTACGAACTTGCCTGGAGGATGCAGCAAAGCGCGCCTGGTCTCTTTGACATCGTCGGCGAATCGAAGGAGACCCTCGACCTCTATGGCATTGGTCGAAAGGAGACCGACAACTTCGGAAGGCAATGTCTTCTGGCCCGACGGCTATGCGAGGCCGGGGTGAGATATATTCAAGTCACGTACGGTGATAACACGGCGAATCCCGCGTGGGACCAACACTCCAATCTCCCGAAGCACGCGGAGCATGCGCGTGCAGTCGATCAGCCATGCGCGGGCTTGCTCGAAGATCTGGCCCGCCGCGGACTGCTCGAAGATACCATCGTCTGGTGGGGAAGCGAGTTTGGACGTACTCCTTACGCGGAGAAGAATGGGACGGGGAGAGATCATAATCCGGGCGGATTCACCGTCTGGCTTGCAGGCGGGGGATTCAAGCCGAGCTTCAGTCATGGGGCGACCGACGAATTTGGGCATCGTGCGATTGAAGGCAAAGTGCATATGCACGACCTACACGCGACGATATTGCGGCAGCTAGGTCTCGATCATGAGCGGCTGACATATCGTTATGCGGGGCGCAATTTCCGGCTCACCGATGTTTCCGGTCGAATCATTAACGACATCATCTCTTAGTTACCGGCAGATTTGATAGCCGCTTTCTCGTTCGCGATCGACGAGGTAAGAATCTGATCTTTTCCCTGATTTGCAGTACCATCGTGTCGATGCGGCTTCCATAAAAGTCGCATGAAGAGCTACTGCTCGGTCGTCCATGGTCTTGACAATCGCATGGGGTCGGAGAATCGAATGGAAAAGTTGCTCGGGGGCGAAGTCATCGCGCGCATGTTGAAGGCAGAAGGAGTCGAGAAAGTCTTCGGCATCATCGATGGAAGTTATTTCGGCCTCTATTCCTCGATCGTTCGTAACGGCATTCAGCTTGTGAGTCCTCGGCACGAAGCATGTGCCGTCCACATGGCGGGAGCCTATGCGCGCACGACCGGCCGTCTCGGCGTTTGCATCGCGAGCAACGGACCTGGCGTGGCGAATGCATTGCCTGGGATCGCGGTCGAGAACGGCGAGGGGAACCGGGTCCTGCTTCTGACCAGCACCCGTCGGCTCGGCACGGGCTATCCTGATCGAGGCGGGACGTATCAATACTTTAATCAAGTGGGTGTGATCAAGCCGATGGCGAAATGGTCGGGTGTCGTCCCGTCGTTTTCGCGCGTTCCTGAATTCGTAAAGCGTGCGTTTCGCATTTCTTTCCGAGGTCGTCCGGGCGTCGTACACCTCGACATTCCTGAGAGCATCTTGAACAACAAGGAGAAGCTCATCAGCCTGCCGCGGGTCGGGACGTATCGACGAACGGCACCGATCGCGCCTCACCCTGATCAAGTCAGGCAAGCCGTCGACCTGCTTCTCGCGGCGAAACTCCCAATCATCCACGCTGGTAGTGGAGTGCTTCACGCGATGGCGTCCGGCGAACTTCAGAAGCTTGCCGAAAAGCTGAGGATCCCTGTCCTGACGAGTTGGGCCGCTCGCGGCGCGATCTCTGAGACATCTCCATTATCGCTTTCGATGATTCACATCGATCTTTGCAATCAGATTCGAAACGAAGCAGATCTGGTGTTGACGATTGGTTCTCGGTTAGGAGAGACAGATTGGTGGGGAAAGCCTCCCTACTGGGCGAGTCCCGCGAAACAAAAGCATATTCAAGTCGACAATGACGAGGAGATCCTTGGCCTCAACAAGCCGGTCGACTTGCCGGTGTTGTCAGACGCGAAAGCTTTCATCGAGTCTGTCCTGGCGGAAATTGATCGGCGAGAACCACTACCAGTCTTTTCCTCGCGAGTCGATACGATTGATCATTATGCGGAAGAACGAAAGAAGGTTCGCGCGCAGCTCGACAAGGTTTTCGACCGCCCGGATGGACCTTTGACCGCCGCGCATCTAGCACGAGCCTGCCAAGAGGTCTTCCCCGATGATTCTTACGTCGTGCTAGACGGCGGCAACACGGCCGTGTGGGGGAACTTTTATCATGAGGTCCGTGTGCCCGGGACCGTCCTTGCCACCTTCAAGTTCGGCATGCTTGGCGCGGGCGTTGCTCAGGCACTCGGAGCAAAGGTCGCCCATCCTGATCGATTCGTCTACTGCCTGATCGGGGATGGCGCGATGGGGTTCAACCAACAAGAGATCGAGACGGCGGTTCGAAACAAGTTGAAGGTCGTTTACCTCGTCTGCTGCGACAAGCAGTGGGGAATGGTGAAGATGAATCAGCAGTTCGCACTAAAACCGCTGAAGACACTCATCATGAAATCCCTCGGTCCATCCGAAACAATCAACGCTGATTTTCATGAGATCCAATTCGACAAGTTGGCGGAGAGTATGGGAGCGCATGGCGAGCGCGTGCGAAACCTATCGGAACTGAGGCCGGCCCTCGAACGATGTTTAAGAAGCGAAGTCTGTTCGGTGATACATGTCGATGTCGATCCAGTTAAACATATGTGGGCCCCGAACCTTCTTACGTTCAAAAAAATGCATGAAGAACCCAAGGGTTAGTCGAAGTGGAAATGACCAGTGAATCGCTTGATGCCGTTCGGCTCAACTTTGAAGGGAACGGCCTTTGGGTTCTGAATATTATCATCGGTTTGATTATGTTCGGTGTTGCGCTCGATCTGCGTGTGGGAGATTTTCTTAGCATCGCCAGGCAGCCCAAGGGCCCCCTCATTGGCCTCTTCGCTCAATTCATTCTGCTTCCAGCCATCAGTTTCCTCATCACCATTCTCATCAGGCCCGCACCTAGTGTGGCACTAGGGATGATTTTGATCGCGGCTTGCCCTGGTGGGAACCTCTCGAATTTTCTAACAGCGCTTTCAAAGGGGAACGCTGCCATGTCAGTGACGATGACGGCGGTCTCGACCGTGGTGGCAGTATTCTTTACGCCTTTGAATTTGGCGATCTGGGGAAGTCTCAATCCAGCGACGGCAAAAATCTTGACGGCCATTGAAATGGAGACTTCTGATCTGTTTCAAACGATCCTCATCATCCTTGGCATACCCACCGCTCTTGGTATGGCATGTGGCTACCTTTTCCCAACACTCGCTCGTCGGATGATCACCCCGTTCAAGGTCTTTTCGATCGTCGCGTTTCTAGCTTTCGTGGGAATTGCCTTCTCAAAGAATTTCGACGTCTTTCGCAATTACATTCACTGGGTTCTCTTGGCAGTGTTTCTTCAAAACGGAGCCGCTCTCGCCATCGGTTACTTCACGGCGTATGCGACTGGACTATCCGAGGCGGATCGACGGGCAATCGCGATTGAGGTCGGGATTCAGAATTCAGCGCTCGGACTTGTGCTTGTCTTTCGCTACTTCGACGGGCTTGGAGGGATGGCGCTTGTTGCAGGATGGTGGGGGATCTGGCATGTCATTTCGGGACTTACCCTCGCCACGATCTGGTCACGTCGGCCACCCAAATTGACCGGTAATGGCATTGAGGGTGCCCAAGCATGACGATGCGTCGCTCTATCTTCATTACCGGAGCAGGCGGTTACCTCGGCACTGAATTGGTTCGACGTTTAGCTCGTTCCTCATCGCTCTTTGATATCACGGCGTTCGATGTTCGCCTCACCCCTGAAGATCAGCGAATCGAAAACGTCGACTATCGGATCGGTGATGTGCGTGATGGTTCTCTTCGAAACGCGATGAAGGAAGCGAAGCCGCAAATCGTGGTTCATCTGGCGTCTATCGTCAATCCGGGGGGGCCGGATAAAAGGGAATTCGAGCGATCGGTGGATGTTGGGGGAACGGAAAATGTGTTGGCCGCCTGCATTGAGTCCGAGGTTCGTCAATTGGTCGTCACCAGCAGCGGCGCGTCTTACGGCTATTATGCGGATAATCCCGTTCCACTGCATGAGTCCGATCCACTCCGTGGAAATCCGGAGTTCGCCTACGCCGATCACAAACGCTTAATTGAAGAGCGGTTAGCGGAGTATCGGCGGACGCATACGGAATTGAAGCAGCTCGTCCTTCGCCCAGGGACCATCCTTGGAGAAAGGACCGACAACCAGATTACCCGTTTATTTCAGGGGAGAGCCGTCGTCGGCATCGCGGGATTCGAAACCCCTTTCGTGTTCATTTGGGACGAAGATGTTGTTGAGATCATCGTCAGAGGAATCGAAGGGGAAAAATCAGGGATATATAATCTTGCCGGTGATGGCGTGGTGACTTTGCGAGAGATCGCGCGTATCACACGAAAGTCTTACCTGCCAATACCAGTTCCCCTCTTTCGACTTTATCTCTGGCTGGCGCAAAAACTGGGCTTATCGGCGCACGGTCCTGATCAGATCGTGTTTCTGCAATATCGGCCCGTGCTCGCAAATGATCGATTGAAGACGGAGTTTGGTTATGTTCCAAGAAAGACTTCTCGTGAAGTCTTCCAATTCTTTTGGGAACATCGGCTGAGGAGGTCCGATGAATTCTGAGCAGTCCCATCGCCAGCGCATCGCGGTGATTATCGGGGGTGGAGGCGGCATTGGGCGCGCGATTGCCCAAGACCTCGCTGTGCAGGGCTACGGACTGGCGCTTGTCGATCACAGCCTGACGCGTCTTGAGGAATCGGCAAGTCTGCTGAGAACAAACGAACCCGTTTCGTTGCATTCCTGTGATATCACCCAGCGAGAGCATGTGGAAGAGACGATGACTTCCATCGTCGAGAAACACGGGTGTGTTGACTTTCTTATTCACGCGGCTGGTTTGACGCAGGTAAGTCTCGCGCGAGAAACGACGATCGATGTCTATCAGCGGGTGATGGATGTCAATTTTTTCGGTGTGGTTCACATCACTCGGTTGCTCCTTCCCTCACTCATTCGGGCGAAGGGAAGGATTGTGGTGATGAGCAGTATATGCGGCTTTGCTCCACTCGTCGGTCGGACCGGCTATTGCGCGAGTAAGTATGCTCTTCACGGCTATTTCGAAACGCTTCGCATTGAAATCGAAGCCGAAGGCGTGTCGATTACCATGGTCTGTCCCAGTTTTGTTGACACTGATTTCGCGAAGCGCGGACTCTCAGGTGACGGTTCGCCACTAGCCTTCGATCGGTCTACCCTTGGAACACCTCTTCGACCCGACCGATTGGCTCGCGATATCATCCGCGCCTCACTGAATCGCCGACGATTGCTGGTTTTCACTTGGCGAGGCAAGCTGACGTACTGGTTGACACGACTGTTGCCGACTCTTTACGGCAATCTAATGGGACGTGCATTTCGAATGGAACTACACCGAAAACGATTGTAACGAGGCCGCATTTCTCCATACAAAATCCGCCGATGGTAAATCGATGGCTAGCAATTCTTTGCGTCACAATCCATTGTGCGAAAATGATGCTTGCCCAAAATCAGTGTAAAATAATCGCTAGTGTGGCCAAATGTCGCGCATCACAAACGCGACAACGGGGGACCCAAACGGCGAATACAAATGATTCGCCAGGGGCGAAGATTCACGACGCAGTGAATCAGAGCACTTTCAAGCTCCAGCCCGTCAGCTAACCTCGTCGGCCGGTTCGTGACAAGGTGTCGCGAATCGTTCATTGAAAGGGCACTCCACGTCATCAAGCGTCAATTGGCGCGGACCCCGTTGTTACATGGACCTGCTCGGTCCAAAGGTTAGTCTCATGTTCGGCATTCATCCGGTCTTGGCCGATTGGTCGGCCCAAGAGTTTCTGCGCGCGCTCGGAATTTGGGGAACGGTACTTGCTTGGATGGCGGGTATATCCTTTCTCGTTCTCCTCTTCTGTTGGCTAACGTTGCGGCACATTCCAAACAACGCCGTTGGCATTATTGAAAAACTTTGGGCGGTGAAAGGTTCGGTGAGTGAGGGAACGATCATCGCGCTCGACGATCAAGCCGGTTGGCAGGCAGAAGTTTTGCGAGGTGGAATTCACTTCGGTTATTGGCGATGGCAATACGTTATCCACCGCGTCCCATTGATTACGATCGCTCAGGGGAAGATCGGCTACGTCTATTCGCGAGACGGAGAGCCGCTTCCTCCCAATCAAACACTCGCGCGAGTCGTGGAGTGCCAGGATTTTCAAGCTGCGCGCGATTTCCTCAGAGAGACGACCGACGGCCAGCGAGGACAGCGAGGACGTCAGCGCGCGATTTTGCGTGAGGGTGTCTATGCCATCAACCTTGCACTCTTCGTCGTCATTACTGAAGATGC
>JAIEPU010000019.1 GCA_019748235.1 bacterium | reverse complement strand
CGCAACCATGAATTCCTTGACCGCGACAAGGAGATTACGCATCGAAAAGACTCCTGAATTGAAGACAACCTCGCGGGCCACCCTCGGGCCCGTCGAATCACTGAGCCTTCCCCTCGCTCGTCGCGACAACGGATTGAATCGATACCAGCGATTCATCCATCCCTTCGGTAGCACGACCACCGACTCCTTGCGAGAACGGTTCGATGCTTTGCGTCCCCGACGTGCGGGGTTGCCCTTTTCGAGGATGGAAAGGTTCAAAACAGAGCGAAATGTGATGTGCCGGCACTCATCTCGCCCGTGTTCATGGAAAACCTAATTTGCGCTTCCTTGCTTGTCAAACTCCTACGAACGAAAGAAGCGGTAAAAATGGAGCGTCCCATCTAATGCATCAAATCGGCATGAATACAGGTTGCCCCCTATGCAGAAATACCGTGGCCATTCTCTGAATGACTTCCAAAGCGACTTTCGGGACATCGTCTTGTTAGCAAGGAAGGACTACTGATGGCGGGACCGCGTTTCGTTTCAAGAAATGAGAGGAGACGTAGGACTCGTCAGTCCCTACGTCTCGTGTCGTTTTTCAGTGGGTCACATATTCATTTGATATCGATCACTCAGAACGCATTCTCTTCCTGATGAATTCCATTCCCGATCGAATGCATTCGAAGAATCATTCGGCACTAGCTGCCACTCGATAGTTTGTTGGCGACGTTATCGAATGTGGCGGAGGCGTTTGTACCAAGTTGTCCGATCGCGACGATACAGACCACGATGATCAGTGCGAGCATCACGGCGTATTCGACGGCTGTCGGACCATCTTCCGCGACAAGGAATTCCTTGACCGCTTCAAAGAAACTACGCATCGATTCTTCTCCTTCGCGCGATTTCTGAGTTGCGATCGGGCTGCTGAAATCGGACTGGCCGATGGATCAATTCACGATGGCACCTCAGTGAATCGCTGCTGCATCAGAACAACCTCGCGGACTCCCATTGAGTCCGTCGTCGGATTGGCCTCTTCGTCCCCGTAGGTGACGACGAATGGAATCGATACGGCGATTCATTCATCCCATCGGTAGCACGACCACCATTCCCGAGGGAAAGGCTCGATACTTTGCGTCCCCGCCTTTCAACGGGTTTGCCTTTTTCGTGGATGAAGAGGTTTAGGACAAAGCGAAAGGAGAGGTGCGCGCGGTCAGCCGCTTTGTTATCGAAACCGTAAGTCTAACAAGGTCTGTGGTCAAATCACGACCACCGGAAAATGCCGAACGGCATAGGGTGGGTGCCTAGCTTCTTGAAACGAGTGACACCTCTTTGTCAGTTCAAGAGCGATCGATCAATGGAGCGTCATGTCTGAGCTTCACTCATCCTGCTTAGTAATCTCGCTTTCAGGTCCGCTAACCATTCTTCGCTCGGTGCTCCGTAGGGCCTGAACTTCTCCATGCGGCCGACATCTTCGTGATGGAAATAAGCCCGGTGCTGACCTAGCCGGCTCGCGGCGGGTGAGTCGATGAGTGTGCTTGAATCTGAGGGGCTCATTTGGAAAAGAATTCGCAGCCCGAATTCTCTCAGCGTTTGCCGATCAAATGTCCGGTTCAGGTTATTGAGACCGTCGCACCATGTGATGACGTGAATTCCAACGGGCGGTCCCTCCTTAATAAGAGTGGCGAGCATTTTGTCCGGCTTGGGCTTCTCACCGTCTGAGGAACTGCCTGAGAATCCAAAGTCGTCTTCGTTCCGTCTTAGGTCGCGAAGTCTGCCGAGATCATAGATGAAGAAGAACAGACTCGGCTCATGGATCGGATCGACCAATTGGCGTTGGCTCAATTCATCCGTCAGTTCGCTCAATCCCTCGGCCATATCCCTTCGATTCAGGACACGAACAGGATGCGGCAATAGCATTCCGATGCGCGCGAGTTCACCATGACCTGGCGTATCCGCCAAACTCCCGTCGAGCAAATAGAATTTCGCGGACCGAGTCGCTGTTCCCGTTTCGGCAGGTGCAACGGTTGCCGACAGGCTCAGTAAGATGGAGTTCATGACCGAGAGCGCGGTTTCGTCCCCTTGCCCGATAAGCAACAGATTCGATCCATTCTGACGAGAGAACTCTACCGACGTCGGATCCTTGATCTCGATGGCGTCTCCCAGCCAAGCTTCGGGCGGCTTCTTCGATTCCATCCAAGTGGGGGCATCCAGCGCAGCAGCCAGTTGTCGATTCCGTTCGATTCTCGCGGGAATATTTCCTTCGAAGACGATCTGCTCACGGCTTGGAAGATGACGCGTATTCATCTTGTCCCGCAATTGATCGAGATATCGCTCTCGCTCTTCGTCAGGCAGCCAGACAATTTGAAATGGATTATTCCCCTCGATGCGGCCATTCGCATCGTTGTAGATGGCCTCTCCCGGTCTCGACAAAAGGCGGGCCGCGGTGTTGTCCTCACTCAGAATCAGGTGGGAATCCGTCTCGCTGCATTGAAGCGCGATGCGAACCGCCATCTGTCCTAGAGTGCTCCGAGCGATGGAATACGCGCCCCCCAGCGTCTGCGATCCAAGCAGCGCATGGATGCCGAACGCGCGACCTTGCCGGACGATTCGATCGAGGAGCAAACTTGCTTCCTGCGCGACCTTGTCGTCCGCGACGAAGAACTCTTGGAACTCGTCAACGACGAAAAGGATTCGCGGCATCGGACCGAGTTTGGGATCTCGATCCGCGAGGTCTCGATAGCCGCCGATATCCTGCACGCCAAGGTCCCGGAACTTATCGCCACGGATCTTTAGCTCTTGATCAAGTCGTTGCATGACGGAGAGACCGAACTCTCGCTCGCTTTCAATCGCGATGACACGGGCGTGCGGTAGGGCATGCGTCGCATACGTTTTGAATTCGACCCCCTTCTTGAAGTCGATTAGGTAGAACTCCACTTCGTCAGGGCTGTAGCGAAGGGCCGCGCTAGTAATCAATGCATGCAGCATCGTCGACTTACCGGAACCTGTCTTTCCAGCCACGAGCGCATGTTGAGAGGTGCCCGGTCCCAGTGATAGCTCTTGCAATTTCGTCGCACCGGATCGTCCGAGGGGAACGCGAATCTCGCGGCGACTGTCTCCCTTCCACCATTCCGCTTCGACCGGCGCGACGACGCGAAAGGGAACCTCAACGCGCGACGCCTTTTTCGCCCGCTGGCCGATCACGCTGAGGATGGGGGTCATTTGCTCCGCCGGGGCGGCAGGATCGAAGCGAAGGGGGAACTTGCCGAGATCGGCATCATGCCACTGGAATGTGCCGTTCTGCCATTTGAAATGAACCGCATGGCGAATGAGGTCCGTCAAACTTTTACCATGCGGCAGTTGCGCCTTCGTGTCGACCGACAGGAGAACGAAGACGCCGCACCGGGCGCCGGCGGCCAAAATACTTTCCAACCGCCGAAAAGCGGACTCAGTAAAACTGGTCGGGAATCGTGAGATGACAAGGACGCGGTACGGTTCTGCAATCTCTCCGGCGTCGGCGTTGTACGCCTCAATCGTTTCATACTGGTTCCGAAGATATTTCTGGATCACGTTTTCCATGTGTTCGGTCAGATCGATTAGCCGCTGTTCGATGTGGCCTGTCTCTGTCCAAATCCGGTTTCCTACCAGCGATTCATCATGATCCGCCAAGTGCATGAACGCGGCGAAATCTTGTCCCAGTCCCGCGGGATCGATGATGGTGAAACGAACCTTGCTCGGAGGAACTGTCGTCAACAGACGAAGCATCAAGTTTTCGAGGATTTCGTTTGCCGCCGTCAGTCCGTCCCCGGTTGCTTCAAACAGCGCGGATATCTTGTGTGGGAAACTCAGGAAAGCCGGCCAGGTAAAGGAAGCGGGCACGAGAGAACGCAATGCATCGTCCTCAGGTTGAGCCGCCAACAAACGTTCAATCGCGACATCGAATTCGCCGAAGCGAATATTCGACGGGACATAATCATTACTTTGCCGTTCTGGCCATGAGGGATCAGTCCACTTCGGAAACAATTCCTGAGAACTTCGTTGAATGTCGGAGATTTCTCGACGGAGGTCGTCGTTGGTCGCCTTCGCCCAATGGAGAAGTTCATTCCATTTGGCTTTGAAATCCGACTCGATCAACGCCAGTTCATTCGCGTTTTCCGCATCAAGCGTCGTGGCCGTTTCGTCATATTCCGCGCGCAACTGGCGGAGAAGAGGAGGATATTTTCGCTGTGCCGCTCGGACCGCCTCGTCTCGCTCATGAGTTCGTTCTGCTAAGAGGCGCGGATATTGTTCATCGCACTCGCGGAGTATTCGGCTTTTGGTCTCGGAAATCTCGATCATACGCCGAGCGAAGTGTTCATCGATTTCGCGGGACTCGCGATGTTGAGTCCGTTTCAATTCCTCGCGTCGTTTCTTGAAATTTGCGGCCAAATCGGCGAGGGCCTGTTGATAGTAGTGTTCTCCACGAGTTAAGAGTTCCGTCAACGGGATGTAGATGCCAAGAACTTGTTTTCGAGCGGTGATGTAGAGATAGCCGGCAATCGCTCCGCCAATCACTAATGCGCCGATCATCGAAACGATCGCTGCTTGTCCGAGGAGCAGGAACCAGGCGGTGATGAGCATGAGGACAGCAAATGTGCCGATGAAGATTAGCGACAGCCTTGGCCCGACGAGTTTCGGCAAAGGTAGTCGGTGCAGATGCGCGAGTTTCGATTCCGCTTCATCGACGGTGAGGGCCAATCGAGACGCGGCGTCGTCTGCGAGAAGTTCATCACTCGGCAGCGGTGCTCGTTTTTCGATCGACAGCATTCGCCGTGATTCAAGGAACTCCCTCGTCTCGCGCGACAGTTTGGCGATCTGTTCCTTCTTTTGGTGAAGCTCATTCTCCTGGCGGCGATACTCTTCCTTCCCACCCGACTTATGGGCCAAGTGTGTCGCTTGCGTTTCCCACTGCGAGTGTTTCTGCTGCTCCGCCGTTCTCTCAGATTCAATCCGGTATGTATCGAGCGCGCTTTTTCGTCTCTCGGACTCCTCGGTCGCGAGCGCCGTCTTTGCTTTGTCAAAAGTGCTTTGAGCTTCTTTCTGAATCGTTTCGAATTCAGTTTGAAGTGATGAATAGGCAGTTTCGATTCGGGTCTTAAGCTCGCGGCGAGCATTCTTCCAATCGTTCGTCGCCCGTTCCTTCGCTAATTCGTACGAACTGCGGAGGGCACGCTCGCGCTCCACCCGATCGGCCAGAAATTGCCGAAGAGCGATCAGCGTTGACTTCTCACGATCCGAAAGGCTAACGGCCATTCCACACTTTCCCATCAAGGATCAACGACATTCCTTTTCGGCGCGGCTCAACATCTCACTAAGCCGTGCCATCGCGGCACTGGTTCCGCGCACACGATCCTCTAACTCTTTCAGATACTTCTCCTCAAATTCGACCCTGACCCTGTCCTTCCAATATTCCTGCGCGATATCCCACTTCTCTCGGAGCGACTTAAAGGAGTGGGCGAGCTTCGTTTGCCCTGCATCAAGGCGTGCCATCGTTCGTCCTCTCCTCTTCCTTATTCTCCACTTCAGAGATTGATTCCACTGAATCTGTCTCGGCAGGTCGGGCCATGGAACCCGTCGGTTCATCAATGGATGAGCGTGGAGCCTCTATCTCCAAATACGCCTGAATTTGCTCAATGGCTCGGTCCAAGAATCCCACGATGTGCGGCGGATTCCCCTCGAGCAGATTCCCCAGTTGACGAGCTTCTCCCTGATACTCATCGACCACTTGTTCGATCACCTGCCCCCATTTTTTGACGTTCTTGATTCGCTCCTCGATGTATTCCTGCTTTCGCTGTGCTCGGCGAAGGGCTTCTCGCTCCTCGATCAAATCGGGTTCACGGTCATCGACTTTGCTCATTCGCTTTCGATTGAGTGCGATCTTCGCTTGAGAGACCTCTTCCATGCTTTGCAAATGTTGCTGATGCAAAAGTCGTGGCTGCTCATGCCTGATCCATTCGACGAAACGGCGAACTTCCATCTCCACTTGAAGGAGCGAATCGGACGCCGCCTCCACGAAGCTCATCATCGACTGCCTGAATTGCAGGAGTTCCTCGAATGATGTAATCCGTATGGAAGAGCTCACCGCGAGATCCCCAGAAAAGAAGTTGAACCGGAAGGAGGGAACAACGGACCGGTCTTTTGAGCGCCTTGACCGAATACCAATGGTAAAGCTATCGCTGACTCAGGTATTCTTCCGCTCGATCCGCCTTCCGCAAAAGGAAGGGAACGTGCTCATTGGTCGCATCAACGAATCGCTTGACGGCAGTCATCGTCTGCTCGAATTCCTGCAGGAACTTTTGATGTTCCTGATCACGCCAGCTTCCGCCGAGCGAATTGAGTTGTCCGTGCATGACGGCGAGTTGGTTTTGCATCTCCGCGGAGAATCGCCGCAGTGTGGATGCAAAACGCCTTAATTCTTGTGGATCGACAATTGCCTGTGCCATGAGAAATCTCCCCGCGCTTCATCACTCCCAATATGACAACTGTACCCAAAAACCTCGATTCTTTCCATCGTTTGCGATCCGCAATACAGTTTGATCGAAGTCATCGGTGCATGGCGTATTGATTCTGACCTAGACTTTGTTGTCCGACTCACTCCCCTGAGATGACAACGTCCTCTGTTTGACTTCATTGCAATTTCCCCTGGACATCATTACGCCCATGATCGTAAGTCGCTTATTTGCATTCACGGGGATTCTTTGCCTGGTGCTCACCATTGAGGCGATGGCTGATACGTTGACGTTTCGCCATTTCGGCGAGAAAATCACACGCCCTGGAACGGTGAAGACGAAGTATCAGGATGGAACGATTCTTCTGGAAGGGCTCGACACACAGCTCTATGTGATTCCACCGGGCGATATCATTGAATGGCAGAATAAGAAATCCCCTCTCAAACCGTGGTCGCGCGAGCAGCTTCGCGCGGCACTGAAGAAGGAATACGGCGGCGACTTTGCCGTCCAGCTCACCAGTCATTACGCCATCGTTTACGACTGCGATCCAGCGCTGGCGGAACAAGCGGCGACGTTATTAGAGCGAGCCTATGCCGTGTTCCGCGCTCGCTTCGCTCACCGGGGAGCCTTTGCGTTCCACGATCTAAGTCAGCCGTTGATAGCAGTCATTTTCAAATCACGAAAGGAGTACTTAGACGCGACGAAGGAGGATCTCGGCTCGACGTTCGGCTGGTCGGCGGGCATGTACGCGCAAACGACGAATCGCTTCTACATGTTTGACGCGTCGGAAGGTTCTTTCGATCGGAAGGCGGAGGTCGTCACCGGAGGCAAAACCCGAAAGGCATCATCCCTCGATGCCGCCAGCATCGAAGTGATCGTGCATGAAGGGACGCATCAACTCGCTTTCAATTTTGGTATTCACACTCGCCGTGCCGCGAACCCTGTCTGGTTCGTCGAAGGTTTAGCAACCTATTTCGAGGCAAGCGACACCGATTCTGCCGAAGGTTGGTCGCGTGCGGGGGAACTCAATCCTGGACGACTCGCTCAATTCCAAAACATCTTGGAAAAGTTGCCCAGGGGGTTTCTTGACACTCTGGTGACACGCGATCAACTCTTTCAAGATCCGTCGACGAATGCGAACGCCTATGCCGAAGCGTGGGCACTCACATATTTTCTCATGCGAACGAAACAGACTGCTTACATTCGCTACATCAGGGCAAATCAATCCCATGGCCTGATGCCATATGGTGCGAAAGAGAGGCTTGAGGATTTCAAGAAGGCGTTCGGCACGACCCCCAGTGGCATGGAAACCGAGTTTCGCCGCTATATGGCCGGCATTTCACTGCCGGGCAAGAGCACTGCCGCCGCGAATCTAAAGCGTCGACCTTGAGTCGGAATACTTAGGCCTTTCCGCCGGTCAAATGGACCGCATGCTTCCACCACGCGCCCGCTTTCAAAGGGTCTCCCGAAGATTCAAACGCTCTCGCGATTCGTGTCGACAGGTGCGGACAGCCGACGGTCTCCGTCGTGAGTTCCGTCAACACGGATTTTGCTTCCTCATGTTGGCCAGCGACGGAGAGCAGAATGCCGAGCTGCGCTTTGAAGTCTTTGTTGGCGGGAGCCAGCTCACACGCTTTCATCGCGCGTGGAAGGATGGCTCGTGTCGAGTAGCCAAGTCGCGACATGTAGTATGCCATACCCCCGTGACCGATCGGCGACTCTGGATAACGCTCGACGATCGCTTCGCATGCCGTCAACGCGAGTTCGTCCTCGCCCATTCGTCCCAAGCCAACGGCTGTGCGGGCGAGCAAACTTGGCGGACAATCTTTTCGGCTGATCAGCCATAGATAGGCATCGAATGCCCGTTTCCGTTTGGAAGATCGTCGGAACGAATCGGCCAAGCACCACATGGCAAGCGCGGAGAGAGGAATGATCGACATCGCCACTTCAAGGTCTTCGATTGCCTGATCGAATTGGTCGAGGTGATGACGAGCAATACCACGAATTTGCCGAAGGACGCCGTCATCAGGATTGAGGCGGAGTCCGACATTGGCCGTTCGCTCTGCAAGAAAATGCTCGCCGAGGGATAGAAGCCTGACGGCTCGTGCTACTTCCGCGGGTCGTGTGGACATGGGTTATTCCTGGGGGAGAAACGCTACTTTACCCGAAGTAGGCCCACGCTCGCAAGGTGTCCTTCCTTCATGTTCGCCCCGGCGACGATGACAAGTTCATCAGGACCTGCGGAGAGCAAACGATGGAAGAAGCGGCCCGAGGGCAATTTCCCAACTTGATCCCAACCGTCACCTTTCTCATTCAGACGATTGATCGCGCCGTCGAGTGTGCTGGTGTAGATGTCGTCGCCGATGCCGACCGCAGCGATGCCGAATGCATTGCGACCTGAGCCTGGAATCGCGGGACCTTTCGACCACTTGTCGGTGGCGATGTCGTAAACGTCAACCTCCGCCGAAGGTTTGTTGTCGCTATCCATGCCACCCAGTGCATAGATCTTGTTTCGAGCGGCAGCGACGGCGAGAGCGCGGCGCTGGAAGGGAGGATCGGCTATTTTCTTCCATCCCGTCGTCGGGTTCTTCAGATCGAGAACGAGTGATGCGGGAAGCCATTCCTGATCCTCACCCGCCAACTTCCAGCCACCGATCACATAAAGCTTGTCGCCGACGGCAACCGCATCATGCGAACTGCGTCCCTCCGGAAGGGGAGCGATGTCGACCCACTTCTTCGTGGCGGGGTCGAACTCGGCGACGGTCTCGACGGAATGGAGATCTGCTTTGTCTTTCGCCTCGTTCCGCGCGGAGAGCCCACCGACCCGGTAGAGCTTGCCACTATGAGAAACCAGCGGCATTCCTTGAAGAGGTTGGCCGCCGGGGAGCTCTTCCCACTTCTTCGGGTCGGCTAGGTTTAGTCGGAGAAATCCGGGATAGAGATTCTCCTTGGAATGAGCGTGTTGGGTGCCAATGTGCCCGCTGTAAACGTAAAGCCATCCATCGCTGACCGCACCGCCAAAGCTGGCGACCGGAACGGGGAAGGCGGGTAATTCAGTGATTTTGATTTCTTTGGCGGGAGCGGGATCTTGCAAAAGCAGGACTCCTGCCGTCAGGATGGTGAGGGTGAGAGACATGATGCCGCTCCTCTGAAGGTATTGAAATTGAGACTCAGTTTCATTATCAAGGTACCGATCGAACGTCGCCCGTCAAGTTAGCACTCGACTTCGCAAAGGAGATTTTCAGGTGGTCGATCGATTTCGACAATTCTTTTCCGCCGCTGTCGTGACCCTGCTGGCGGTCGCTTTCTCGGCGGAAGCGCACTTCATTTGGTTCGAAGCGGTCCCCACACCGGAGGGAACCACCCTCAAAGCGGGGTTCGGCGAGAAGGGGGCATGGGAAACCGAGTACGCTCCCAGCATCGAGAAGGCGACCTATTGGGTCGTTCGAGATGACGGGCAGTCCGAACCTGTAAGCTTTGTCTGGGACAAGAAGCAGGAATGCTACATCGCGTTCCTGCCGAAAGAGGCGGGAGCAGCCGCTTATGGCAAGTTGACCTGGGGAATCTTTGCTCGCGACGGGGTCCCCCCATCACTTCTCTATTACTACCCCAAAATCCTCCTCGGCACTCCGGATCGTTGGAACGGGGCGAAGCCATCTGCTGACAGCAACGTCGAAATCTTGATCAAGCTTGAAGGATCGACCGTGAAGTTCCAAGCTCTCGCGCAGGGAAAGCCGATGCCTGACGCGAAGGTGAAGTTTTATACCCCCGACGCGACGGAGCCCGAAGTTGTCACGGCCGACAAGGAAGGCAAAGGGGAGTGGAAGGTCGAGGGGCCGGGAACTTATTCCGTCACCGTCGTTGATCGCCGCAAGGTCGGAGGCGAACACGAGGGAAAGAAGTTCGTAGGTGAGATGCACTGTGCGTCACTTGTTTTCACAGTACCCGATACCAAGGGGACCACTGCCGCGAAGTAGTGATCGTTTCGGTAAATCGAATATCGCGAGCTCGCCGGAGAATCTTCGGCGGGCTTATTTCTTTCCCATCGCCCGCTGCTTGGCGAAGAAGTCCGATAGGATCTGGCCGCACGGCTTCGCGAGGATTCCTCCGATCGTGAGCGCGCGATGATTGAGCCTGGGGTCATTCGTGATCTGGTAGAGCGTGCCGCACGCTCCGGCTTTCGGGTCCGTCGCTCCGTATACGATTTCCGGAATGCGAGCTTGAACGATCGCGCCGGCGCACATGGGACAAGGTTCAAGTGTGACATAGAGACGACAGTCGTCCAGTCGCCAAGTACCGAGCAGAGATGATGCCTGCGTGATCGCTAAGAGTTCGGCATGCGCGGTCGGATCTTGAAGAGCTTCCCGGCGATTGTGGTCGCGCGCGATGATGATACCTTCCTGGACGACGATCGCTCCGACGGGGACTTCTCCCTCTTCCTCCGCGATCATGGCTTCGCGAAGAGCCAGCTCCATGAATCGTTCATGTTCGTGTGTCATCATTTCCTCAGGTATTACTCAACAAGGAATGTTGTATGAGTCTCATGAGGCGTGGAGCGAATCAGGGAACGGGGTTATCGAAACGAACGCCTATCCATGATGGATGGACGACAATTCCACCTGATTCTCTGGCATTTGAAGTCGCGACCGATGCCTAGCGCAGTCTGCCGTCAAGGAAAGGTCGACCGACCAGGAAGCAGTTCCCGCAGGGATTTCCCAATGCGTGACGAGACAGATGCTTTGATGGACGAGTTCGAAGCCAGCTTCTGACTGGCTTACGGTTCGGACGGGGTAGATCCACATGCCGGTGGGTTGCGAAGCGCCGAGTCCGACTTCGATGCCGATCCATTCGTCCACCAGCCCAATCCACTCGACGCTTGAAATATCTAACGTGTCACCGAGTCGTGCGAGCCTTTCACCCTCGGTATTCACGAAGTAACGATCGTCGGCACCCGTCGCAAGGGCCGCGATATTCCATTCAATTGCAAACAAAAGGGGGCGATCGATCGACAGATCAGAGAGTTCATAGTGGATCTGAACGGTCTCATCCTCCGCCGTAATAGAGGCGGACTTTGAGATTCGAAGCGGATGCCCCTCGATATGGCCTTGACGGGTCAATTCGACGACCGCTTTGCCCCCATCTTCTCTCGTGCGGTAATCATACTTGCCATGAATGAAGTCACCGAGTTCTTGTGCAGACAGATTCTCGCACTGTTCGAGCGTGGTGCCGAGCGGAAGGAAACGATCGACCAACGTTTTTCGTGGATAGAGATCATAGTTCAGATGCTGATCGAGCCCTTCCTGTTTGAAGACGACTCGATCGTGAATGCTTTTCGCTTCACTTTCGTTGTGATGTTGCTGCGCGTTTCTGATCTTGTGATGATACGCCTCGGGCCGCCGAGCCAATGATGATCCGAGATTGATCGCGACCGTGCGAACGTCGAATTCCTCGAGATGTCCCCCTCGATGCGGCGCGAAATAGCAAGCGAGCTTGTCGCTCGACAGCTTAACCTCCGGTCGGGCATCAAAGTCGAAGTCACGGACCTCCACCTGCGCATAACGCGCTTCATCTCCTCGCTCGTATTGATCGAGAAGGTTGTCTGCCTTGATAAGATGTCCAAAAATGGCTCCGCGCAGGTGCGGCAAATAAAGTCCGCCGAACGCGCCGTGCCAATAACTGCAATTGCATTGGCCGCGATAGAGTTCCTGCTGCGCCTGCTGGACGCGATAGTCGCCGAACGCGGGGCGGTCCTCCCGAATCAATGATTCGATTCGGCTGCTGATTTCCATCATGCGACCGTACATCTCACGCGTTTCGGGATACTTCGTCTTGAAGTTTCGCCAGTTACCTCCCTTGAAAAACTCCTTAATGCTCACCCCTTGTTCATGGTGATCGAGGTCGTGCCAATGCCGCTCGTATTCGACGAGCCGCTCGGGGGGAAGGGCCCATTCCGTCATCTCTCGGTAGCTTGCATCCGGCAAATAAATGGAGCCGACAGGAGGAACCGCGTCGATCGTTTGGCTGAGCGTGCAGGTTTCGATCCAATGGCGATTGTCACGCAACGCGTCCAGAAATCTGTAGATCCAACCTCTTTCGTAAACGTGCGACTTCGTGTCTGGCCAGGTGCCGAACTTCTCCCCATCGTCCGCGAAGACGACGATCGCGTCGGGATGATGGTGATGCACATGTCCCAAATAGCCAAGAAACTCATGCACCTCGCGGAATGGAATCAGATATCGCATCGGCTCACTGCCGGGAAACAGCCGGAGGACCTCTCCCTGGTCTTCCGTCGTGTAATAGCCGTGGAGTTTCTCGGGCGACAGTCCGGCTTTGCGAAAATGAAAATCGTCGAGAATGCTGTATTCGATACCCGACTGTGTGATATCCGGGACCAGCGACTGCTCCCAAACCCGTTCAGGAACCCACATGCCACGAATGTTCGCGCCGAGCAAGTCACTCAAATATTCAGAATAGCCGCGAATCTGTCCACGTCGGTCACGCGGGGGAATCATGGGGAGGATCGGCTCATAGAATCCACCCCCCAGAATCTCAACCTGTCCTCGTTCGACGAGTCGTCGCAGCCGATCGATGTACTCAGGCTTTCGGTCGGCAAGCCATTCCATTAAGCAACCGCTCGTGTGGAGGCAGAAAGGTATTTCTGGGTAATTCTCAATGACGTCGAGGAACGGGCGATAGCTATCGTGATAAGCGGCTTCGATCACTCCGTCGAAGTTACCGACCGGTTGATGATTGTGGAGGGCCAGGGCGAACCGAATCCGTCCCATCGTTTCAGAATCCTTCCCGCCATTCCGTGGCTTGAACGGCTGTTGGCATCTAGAGTTCGGCGACCTCGTGATGCACGAGACCCATTCATTCTTTGTGAATGGGCCTGGAATTCTACTCTTCGTCGGCAACTTGGGGCAAAATCTTTCGATACTGTTCCGCGGCCCAACTAGGACGGATCGGATTCATGTAAATCCCCGCTCCTAGTTCACAGCCCGCCAGCGTCTCCATCCGCGGCGTGATCTTCAAATGCCAGCGATCGAATGGACGTTTCTTTCCATCGAAAGCGGCGGTGTGAAGAAAAGTGTTGTACGCGAGAGGAGTGATCATTCGGGAGAGTGTCCGAAGGATATTCCGCATCACTTTACCTAGTTCAACAAATTGTGCCGGGGGGGCGTTTCGGAAATCCGGCTCACGATCTTTCGGAGCGATCCAGACTTCGAACGGAAAGAAACTAGGCTCCGGACAATAAGCAATGAAATGATCACTGTTCACGACAACGGTGGGATGACCCTTCAGCAGTGCGGGTACATGACTTTCGTGAGAAAGTATTTTCTTCACATGCTCAGGGAGTATGGCCAGTCCCATGAGTTGCGAATGAACATGTTCCTGGCTCGCGCCTGCGAATCGTCCCGAGTTCTTGAACAGGACTCCGCATTCAATGCGTTGATCGTCTGCGAGCGCTTTCATCCTCTCCTGGTAAACTTCGATCACATTGCCGAAATGTGGTGAGGGAAGGTCGAGAATATCTGCATCATGGTCCGGCCGTTCAATGATCACTTCGTGCCTGCCGTAACCGCCGCATGAGTTTTCATTGTCCCGCTCGGTTCCATTCACCGTCGTGACGACGCCGGGATAGAGGTTGGGGACGACGCGGACTCGCCATCCAGGAGTGTCGGCGGTCGTGCCGTTGCGAAGTGCGAATACTTCCCTAGGCGTCGTCGATTCATTTCCCTCGCAAAAGGGACAGATGGTCGGACCAGACAGTGATGACAACCGATCAGGAAGGGGACGCGCCAATCGAGCCGAAGAGACGATTACCCAGGTTCCGTCCGAGCTTCGTTCGTAGCGAGGTTCATCCGCCGGCGGTGGGTCAATGAGAAGCGGCATCAGTCGCCTCGTCCATGGGTTGGGCGTTCCCGCGCCAGTTCCTTCGCGCGTTGGAAGACTTCCTCGTACGATGCCGCGCTTCTGGACCAGGACCAATCCTTTTTCATCCCCGCGCCGACGATCCTGGACCAGACGCCGGGATTTTGAAAAGCATCGCGACCGCGCGCGATCGCGGCAAGCGATGACTGTGCGTCAACGTCGGAGAAATGGAAACCAGTCGCCGTTCCGTTTTCTAAATTTGTCGGCGTGGCATCTTGCACGGTGTCGATAAGCCCTCCGACCGCATGAACGATTGGCACCGCGCCGTAACGAAGCGCGTAAAGCTGGCTCAATCCGCAGGGCTCGAAACGGCTCGGCATGAAAAACCAGTCCGAAGCCGCGTATATCTGATGCGCGAGTGATTCGTCAAAGCCGACATGCGCGGCGATTCGGTCGGGGTAAAGCTTGCCGAACTGGCGGGCCACATTTTCAAGAGGACCGTCACCCGCTCCCAAGATCGCAAGTTGGATCGGCATATTGAGGAGATTCTTCGCGATCTGCACGAGAAGATCGGTTCCCTTCTGGTAGGTCATGCGCCCCACCATCCCCATCAGAGGAACGTCGCGATTCGGTGACAATCCGTGCGAACTTTGAAAAGCGCTTTTACAAGCGGACTTCCCATCCCGCCAGGAATTGACGTCGTAATTCCGTGCGAGATGCGCGTCGGTCGCAGGGTTCCAAGTATCAACGTCGATGCCGTTAGTGATGCCCACGAGCCGATGAGCGCGCTGTTTAATGACTCCTTCCAGTCCGTAGCCGTCCTCCGGTTCCAAGATTTCTTTCGCGTACGTCGGGCTTACGGTCGTGATCTGATCGGCCCAGAGAAGTCCCCCCTTGATCATCGACCAGTCACCCCAGAATTCGAGCCCCTCCATCGAAAAAAGAGAAGTGTCGAGTCCGGTCACGTTCCATTCGTCGGCGGCAAACCGCCCTTGAAAGGCGAGATTGTGAATCGTGAATATCGTTCCCGCCTGACCAATGATTGGGTGCTGACGATAGAGAGTTCTGACGTAAACAGGAATAAGTCCCGCTTGCCAATCGTGAAGATGGAAGGCATCCACCGGAATGTTTTGCCGCTGCACAATCTCGAGGGCCGCTCGGCAGAAGAAACTGAATCGCTTGCTGTTATCGGAATAGTCTTTTCCGAATCGATCGACGTACATTCCTTCGCGGTCAAAGAGATTCGGTTGGTCCAAAAGGAGCACTCGCACCGGAGCGGCGGCAGGATCTTCGATGACCGTGCAGGAGACCGGCTCATTGTTGACGGGGACGCGGAGTGAATCCACAACGCGGACATTACGAAGCTTCGTCCGCACGGAGCGGTAAAGCGGAAGGATGAGCGTGACGGCGTGCCCCCGCTTTGCGAGGATCGGAGCGAGTGACCCGACCACATCGGCTAGCCCGCCTGTCTTCGCGTAGGGAACAGCTTCGGAAGCGACCATCACGATATTCATGGGATGGGAGTGAATCGCTCCTTCGGGGTTAATCGATTCGTCTCCCATCAATCGGTTCGGGAAGACGGCCAAATCGGATGTATCACTCCGTTTCACTGGCCACTTGCCGCCAGGAATGAATTCCAAGGAGACCGGCCTATTTTTCCAGTTAGTCGAACCGTGCCGCCTTGACCCTCTCCTTAGCGTCACAAGGGAAAACCGGGCAAAGCCGGGTCACCTTTCATATACTCAATCAAACCGGTCACGGGGGGCATGAAATTCTCGGCTGGCCGGTTTTTCGGAAGCCTACGAAGGTCTTCTGATTCGACGCAAGCGAAAGTCGGATAAGTGCATCAATTTGCCACGGACGGCAAAGAATTTTGCTCGACGTGAAGTCAGTTTGCACTCCCTTATCCGCATCGATGCTCCCCCAAGTCCAGTTTCAAGACAGGAGATACTCCATTGGCGACCGCAACGACCACCAAGCCGAAGTTCAAGGTAAAAGACCTTTCGCTGGCAGAATGGGGCCGGAAAGAAATCCAACTGGCCGAACACGAAATGCCCGGCTTGATGGCTCTTCGCCGCAAGTACGCGAAGCAGCAGCCATTGAAGGGAGCCCGTATCGCCGGCTGCCTTCACATGACGATCCAGACGGCAGTCCTCATCGAGACCTTGATTGATCTCGGGGCTGAAGTGACCTGGAGCAGCTGCAACATTTTCTCGACGCAGGATCACGCCGCCGCCGCGATCGCCGCGAAGGGGATTCCCGTCTATGCGTGGAAAGAAGAAACCGAGGAAGAATTCCTCTGGTGCATCGAGCAGACAATCTTCTTCCCCGATGGTCAGCCGCTCAACATGATTCTCGACGACGGTGGCGACCTCACCGCGATGGTTCACGAGAAGTATCCCGAGTTGCTCGAAGGGATTCGTGGACTCTCCGAAGAGACCACCACCGGCGTTCACCGCCTCTACCACATGGCGAAGAAGGGTGAGCTCAAGGTTCCCGCGATCAACGTCAACGATTCCTGCACGAAGAGCAAGTTCGACAATCTTTATGGTTGCCGTGAGTCGCTTGCGGACGGTATCAAGCGTGCGACCGACGTGATGATCGCCGGCAAGACGGTCGTCGTCGCGGGCTATGGCGACGTGGGGAAGGGTTCGGCTCAGTCGATGCGCGGCTTTGGTGCTCGTGTCATCGTCACCGAAATCGATCCGATCAACGCTCTTCAAGCTGCGATGGAAGGGTTCGAGGTCAAGCCGATGGATGAGGCTTGTGCCGAAGCTCACATCGTGGTCACCACCACCGGCTGCCGTGACGTCGTCACGCTCAAGCACATCGAGAAGATGCGACATGACGCGATCATCTGCAACATCGGGCACTTCGACGTTGAGATTGACGTGGCTGCCCTCGCGGCCGTGAAGGGAATTCAGAAGGTCACGATCAAGCCGCAAGTCGATCGCTACATTTTCCCGAACGGCAAGGCGGTACTTCTCCTCGCCGAAGGTCGGCTCGTCAACCTTGGCTGTGCGACGGGACACCCCTCGTACGTCATGTCGACAAGCTTCTGTAACCAAGTTCTCGCTCAACTCGAACTCTGGGCGAATTACAAGAAGTACGACAACCAAGTTTACACGCTGCCCAAACTCCTCGATGAAGAGGTTGCCCGCCTTCACCTCGAGCACGTTGGTGCGAAGCTGGACAAGCTGAGCCCCGCTCAGGCGGAGTATCTCGGCATCTCGGTCGAAGGACCTTACAAGCCCGAGCACTACCGTTATTAATCGTTGCCGGTCGATTGAACTCAACGACAGATGACATGGGTAGAAACGAAGATGGGCGGGGAGCAATCCTCGCCCTTTTTCTTTGCCGCTCTTTCATTGTCATGTTTGCCCGAGCTTAGTGAAAACCAACACGCACGATTCCAAAGTCCTCTCGCTTGCCGAATTTATCTCTTGCCACGAAATCGCCGAGCGACTATCGGCCCGTTTGACAGGAATGAGATTCGTTCGCGATAAGGATTTGCATTTCCCATGCCCGAGATTAAAGCCGTTGGATTCCGTCATCGTGGAAACATTGGCGCGGTGGTTTCAGTAGCTTGCGGACTTTGGGCCGTTGCGTTGCTCTTTTTCATGGAGCACGCGCCGCGCACGCCGATCAGCTTTCTCACGACCGCCATTGCTTGGTCGCTGCTCCTGGCGGGGGGTGGGCTTCGTCTCTGGGCGACCATGTATCTCGGCGGCCGAAAGAACGACATCGTCGTCTCTGAAGGGCCATACTCGATGTGCCGCAATCCGCTCTATCTCGGCACATTTCTCATTCTCCTCTCCGCGGCCTTCTTCCTGGAAAGCGTGATCTTCGCGGTCGGCGCGGTCGGGATTTTCCTCTTCTACTACTTCGCCACGATTCCGTCGGAGGAAGTTCACCTCCGGAAGCAACTCGGCAAGCCGTACGAGCAATACTGCAACACCGTCCCTAGGTTGTTCATTAATCCCTGGCTATTCCGCACCTCAGGCCATGTCACGGTGAAGATGCGAGCCCTTTGGCTCGAAGTGAAGCGAATGGGCGCATGGATCTGGCTTCCCATCTTGGCGGATATCTTGCATCAGGTGAGATAAGAGTTCGCATCGTTCCATGAAGTGAATGAATCGACTTCATCTCACATGATGATTTCGTTGTTCGACTCGTTCCGTGATTCGATCAAGGTTTCTTGCAACGAAATAGATAACGAGACAACACGTCAAAGTAACCGCGACGACCGGTGTCATCACCAGGATCGAGTATTCCCAGAATTCGATCGAATGCGATTTCGGTTGGATGGTGAACGGGCTGAGCGAATGGAATACATTGGTCTTGGACTGAACGACCCAACTAAACGTCGAGGTAAAGAATAGCAGGGAACTTACGCTCAGCAGAATTACCGTCAAAGTGGTCGGAAACGTATTTGCCCATGTGAAGCAAACGATGAGCCCGATCGAGAATATCAGAAGACTCATTGATATTGTCGAATTGCTCAATGCCACGGCACGAGTGGCGAGCATCGGGTAAGCCATCAACACCACGAATAAGAATGCGACGGGCCCCCAGATCGCGAGTCGATGACTGCCTTTGCAAATCCCGGCGAGCCACGAGGTGGTTGCTCCCCAGATGCCAAGACTGGCAAACACCAGCGTTTGCCCGCCCAACGTCGCCGAAGAAAACGGCAAAGCGAAAAGCGTGAAGAGAAGAGGCGGAATCCAAAGTGAAATGAGCGCCGGTATTCCGAAATAGAGATACTTGGCGAGGAGTGTCCGGTTCGTCATGGGAGCGAGAAGTAAATCACCCCAGATGCCGGGTCGTCTTCTTTGGAAGGTGTGAATACAGAGGAGGGGTGTCAGGATTACCCAGCAACGACACCCAATGTTCAGGATGACTCGAGGAAGATCCTCTAGGTGATTCGTCGGATCGAATAGGAATAGCCCAAGCATCGCGGCGAAAATCCACAGAAAATTCGCATCGGACCACGGATGGTACAGTGTGAGCTTCAGCAAGGGTACCGTTTCGATGTCGATTAGCCTTGTTTCTTTTCGGCGACGCCGAGCACACCACTCCGAACTTGCCCTCCGCAAGTGATCGCTTTCGCCTAAGGGCAAACAATCTTTCGCTCCTTGAACGAACAAGATCGATTGCAGAATTGCTGCAGTAATGCCGGCAACGTAGTACGGATTAAAGAATTCAGGGTTACCAAAAATGAAGAAGAAAAGAGTATTGAATGCTATGGCACCGATCAGAATCAACAATGCCAAGCCGTAGAACGAGATTAACCAGATCATCGTTCGTTCGAATCGGCTGTGAAGATAAAACACCGATGCATAGATCGCCCCTGACGCGGATGCGATCATGATGAGTTCTGAAATGGACAGGATTTGTAGAACCAACATCGTGTCGACCCCTCCCATGAGTTGACACGCGATTAAGATCGGGGCGGAGAGTAAAAGAGAGAGACTCCCCGTCAGAATTACTCCTAAGTATTTACCCTTGATGATTTGCCCGTCCGTCAGGTCGGTCATCTGCAAGAGTTCCAGCGTACCCAATTCATTCTCTCGGCTAAATGCATCGTGAAGATGGACGTACGGGAAGATCGACATCGAGACGAAAAGCACGCTGCCGACCATAGTCACCGACATGAAACTCAGATCGGCAAGTTCCTGAAGCGTCAATTCTTTTGCGGCGAAGAATCCGACTTTCCACGGCGTCCAAACCAGCATCAGGCCGAATAGAATGGCAAGGCCGACGAGGATGCGAGCGACATACGTTCGTGGTCGCCTGGAAAGTTGGATCATCTCCTTGGTGACGAATGGTCCGAACATTCCATCAAGGAAATATCTCATTCCACATCTCACATAGCCGACGCTGATTGATAAGGGTAAGCTAACGACCTTTGAACGATCGTTAATGATTCTGTTGGTGAATTCTTTTCACTCCATTGATTTTTAAACGAGCTTTAGAGTTCTACGATGCGGAATTTACGAAGTTCGGTGGAGTATTTGCAAGCAGAATGATTCGTGACCTAGGGTCGGCAACGCAGGCTTGATTTCTGAGGTTCCAAGAGTTCATGACGTACATTGTCGGCAAAGTGGTTCAATTCCTTATCGCTCCGATCAACATTGTGCTTTTTCTACTTGTGCTCGCCCTCCTTTGTCGTCGTCGGGCTCCGAAGCTGAGCGGCTGGTCGCTGTTCCTGGGAGTGGCGTTGCTCTACGTCTCTGCCAACGAGCTGACAGCGTTTCTCTTCATGCGGGGATTGGAGCATCAATACCCCGTGATCACCTCGACGGATGTTCCACCGGCGGAGGCGATCGTCGCGCTTGGCGGAACGGTCTATCCGATCAAGTATCCGCGTGTCGAGGCGGAAGAAATTAGCGGCTCGCGGATGCTCCGTGTCTCGCGGCTCTACCATGCCGGCAAAGCGCCGGTCATCGTCTGTTCGGGGGGGACGCTTTACAAATCATCGCTGGGAACGGAGCGTTCCGAGGCCGAGGATATTCGGGACGTGTTGATGTCGCATCAAGTTCCCGAGTCCGCGCTATTGCTCGAGAAGAGTTCCTGGAACACCAACGAGAATGCCAAGGCCACCGCGAAGATCTTGCGGGAGAAGGGGATCAAAAAGATCATCCTCGTGACGAGCGCGTTTCACATGCCAAGAGCGGTCGCGTTGTTTGAGCGGGAAGGTTTCGAAGTGATCGCAGCCCCCAGCGACGCACGCGCCGCTGGGCTTGGCATCAATCTTGGGATATTCCTTCCCAGCTCCGAGGCGCTGCGAAGGACCACCCTCGCGATCAATGAATACGTCGGTTATTACGGCTACAAATTGATCGGCAAGCTATAAACGATACTACTTCACTGTGACCTTCGGCGGGTGCGCATAAGCGGCGTACCAGTCCGCCACATGGGCGGCGTTCGTGTCCCCCTTGTGGAAGTAAACGCGATACTTCGCCGAGTAATTCTCCCCCTCCTTCACCTCATGCGCGCCGTTGTTGTTCTTGTCGCCGGTGAAGTGACTGAGCCCGAATGGATTCGCGGCGAAGAGTCCGTACGTCCGAACATGCCAATAGGTCGGATGCCGGAAGTTGCCGGCATTGTCGAAAATCGCGACGCCCACCCTTTGTCCGTCGATGTCGCCGAAGTAGTCACACCACTCGGCACGCTTTCCCCAAGCCGCTCCATCTTTGTCGCCGTTGGAATTGACGATCGAGCCTGGATTCTCCTTCTTCTCAACCTTCATCTGTTCGTTGACCCGAATGGCGAAGAGGCCTTCCTTGCTATCACCGAATTTGAGGGGGCCATTCGCCGACTTCATATCGATGGCAAAATCGACCAAGCGTGCGTCGTTCACGCGATAGAAGCGATACGTTCTGACGTCTTCCGCAATCTTGTCCCCTTTTTTCGGCTGCCAAGTCACCGTCGCGACGATCTCGCCGAAGACTGGTCCGCTCGTCGTAGAGACGAATTCGTTGTGAATCGTTTTGCCCGCGGTCGGCGTTTCTGACCAGAAATCGTTGTCATTGACTTTGTCGAAAGTGAACCACATTCCGCGGTGATGGAAGTGGTCTCGAAGTTCCCCCTTCACTTTCTCCATGGGGAATGATCGAGTCATCAGCGCGCCGGTCGGACCGATGATGGGCCAGAGGTAAGGCTTTGGCCCGTTGTTCGTTTGATAGATCGTGAAGAGCTTGCCGTCGATCTTGACCTCGGCTCCCTTCTCCGTTTTGGTGATTTCGACGCCACCAGTGGCGGAAGACTTTCCTTCCTTAAGGGTGAACGTCTCCGACTTGCCCAGGGGAATGTTCGAGACGATGAAGGTAAACGCGGGTTTTCCGCCGAGCTTGTCCTCTTGAACGCCGATCGATTTCCCTTTCGCATCAACCAGATCGAGCGGCTTGCCGACAAGATCCGCCGGCAACTCCGCGGTAAGTACGGCTTGTTCGACGGGCTTGTCTCCCGCCGTGACGGTGACTAGATGATCAGCGGCGAGTACTGACTTCGTTGTGATCATCCATGCAAAAAACAAAACTCCCGCAATGCGTGTCATGAAGATCTCCGTCCGTTGGTTCCAATTGGATGAACAAGCATGCTACTCGGCAGGAGTGGGCGTCGCAACGATCGATTTAGCGTGGAAGGAATCTCTCAGAACAAGCAAATGAAGGGCGTTCATTTGCTGAGATTCTTGAGGGCTCGGTTAAAGATGACAGCCTTGCACGCCATGTTTCTCGAAGTATCGTTGATGATACTCCTCGGCCTTCCAAAAGGGACCGGCTTTGGTGATCTCGGTCACGATGGGGCGGTGAAACTTGCCCGACGCATTCATCGCGGCCTTTGATGCTTCTGCCGTTTCGCGTTGCGCGTCATCGAGATAAAAGATGGCCGAACGGTACTGCGTGCCAACGTCAGGCCCCTGTCGATTGAGGGTGGTCGGATCATGCCCCTTCCAAAATGCGGCAAGGAGTTCCTCGTAGCTGATGACATCGGGATCGAATTCGACTTCCACGACCTCGGCGTGTCCGGTCCGTCCTGAGCAAACTTCCCGATACGTGGGATCTTCGGTATGACCTCCGCTGTAACCGCAATAAGCTTCACTCACACCAGGAAGCTGACGAAACATCCACTCGACACCCCAGAAACATCCCGCGCCGAATATCGCTTTGGCCATGGATAGATCCTTTCTTAGCGACCGAGTCTGTCCCTATTCTATACGCCTCTGATCGCCCTCCGCGAGTTAACTTCGTTTCTGAGTGGCGGTCAATTCGCATCCGTGACAGGTGGAGAGCCTCGTCACGGCAATTCGACCAGAAAAACAAACATCGACGTCCGCCCCGGGTGTTCGTTTTCGCTGCGAATAGATGCCGGAAAACTTCTGACCCTCGTCGTGTCTATCGAATTGGAGAGGCATCGGGTTGGTGTCGAGCGGGCAAAAGACAATCTCCGGCTCCGGCGTACCGGGTTCCAGATGAGGGAAGTTCACGCTCCAGAACATTCCTTCCGAGTGCGGTCGCTCGATCAGAATTTCGGCGACTTTTCGCGCCCATCCCGCCACGCGGTGCCAATCGAGCGGAATCCCCCGTCGAATGTAATGCGAGAAGGCGATTCCCGGCTTGCCATAGATCGATGCTTCTCGCACGGCCGCGACGGTTCCTGAATAGAAAACGTCGACGCCGAGATTTCCCCCTTCGTTGATTCCAGAGAAAATCCAATCGAAATCGTTCTCTTCGTGAAAAGCGTATCGAACACAGTCCCCAGGTGTGCCATGAACGGAGACTTCCCCATTCGCGCGATGTTCAATGCGGATCGGATCATCCGTGGTCAACCGGTGACTGCATCCCGACTGAACGACCGACGGTGCATAGACTCGGCTCGTCGCCAATCCCTTGACGGCCTCACGTAATGCCACCAGGCCGGGTGCATCGATCCCGTCGTCATTCGTCAGAAGCACTTTCATTCATCGATCCTTCTTGGAAACTCGTTCATCGCTCTCATTTTTGAAAGGACTCTTGAGCGATCAGAAACGTTCGCGAACCATTCCTGTCGGACGATCAGCGAACAAACGCCTTGGTGACGCTTGACCCATCTCACTTCTATCATGGTATACGTGCAACGGGGTGAGGGAATCCGGAGGAGTGGAACGTGGGCATTCAATATGACGTGTCATTCGACGGTGGGATACCCAGCGTGGAAGCGGTGAAGGCCGCGTTAGCCGAGCGTGATATTCAATTGCAAATGCGAATGATCGATGGGGCTTTGGCTGCCCCGGCGGAACTGCCTCCTGAGAACTGGAGCGAGATCCGTGTTGCCATTGCAAAGAACATGCTCACGGTGAGGCGGCACGGGAATACCATCGCAGTCGTGGCTTGGGGAAATGCCGATGGTGCGATGGCGGACGCTTGGCACGCGATCACTTGGGCCTTCGCGGCCGCCGGTGGCGGATTAGTTAAGAGTGAACAGGGTGTTCAATCGGCCGATCAGTTCGCCGCTTCGCATCCGTTTTAAATTGCACTTAGGCTTCTTCTGATTCTTCTTCCTCTTCGGTACCTTCAGGGAGGAGTTCCTTCAGCATCGACTCCCATTCACTTTCCCATTCGTCTGCAGGGGCCTGATGGACGGTCGCGGGATCGACAAAGTCAAGATCATGAGCGTGCTGCAGCGTCCGCGCGGTGGAGACGGGATCAACCTCGCGACAGGCAAGGGTCAGTCTTCGGGCGATTTCGCTGAATCCGTTTCTCCATTCAGACAGTGTTCCCTCGCTTGGCGTTTGCGCGCCGAACTCGCCGCAGAGCAGAATCATCCGGAGTAGATGCCGAAAGATGATCCCCTCTTGCTTGACGAGCTTGAACGTTCGGACAAATTTGTCGAAGTCGCCACCAAAGCGCAGGATCTCACCCGCAGCCCAGATCGTTTGAGTCTGCACGTCATGCAGACCGGGATAAAGATCGTCGAAGACGAATCGAAGCTTGTCCGCCAGGCTTGGGGGAGCGGCCTCTTCATCTTCATCCTCGTCATCCGGATCATCACTTGGATCGGCAAAATGAGCGAGGAGCAAACCCTTCTCGATCAGGATCGGATCCAGCTTTTCCTTTTCCATCGGCCCTGGAGGCATTTCTTCCGGCGTGGGAGGCTTCACCCAGCGGAGGATGGGGCGAGGGAGAGTCAGCACACTCTCGAGTGCCAGCATCCGCTCGTTCTCATCCGCCGTTCCCAACATGTCGAGCAGAAAACATCCGTAGATCGGGTGAATGCTGCGGAAGCCGAATAACTTGTCGAGCAAAGGAAGCGGCGTGGCGGTGAGGGGAACGTAATTCGAGAGAGCGGCCTGGCCTTTCGCCTGCTCCTTTGGAGCGGTATTCTCTTTGTTCGTGATTCCGGCTCGATCCAACAATCCTCCGAGCATTCCGCTCGCCTGTGGCTCAACCTTGGTTGGCTTGGCCTTCTGGAGATCCTCCTCGCGCACGAGTGTGGTGTCGGCGGGGGGGAGGGGATCAAGAGAAACAAATCCTGCGCGGTGAAGCGTGACCAGCATCGTCACCAAGTCTTTCTCGCCTCGCTCGATCTGTCCGGGCTCGTGCAATCGTTTTCGGACGAACTGCCTCAATCGTTCCACATCGGGCGAGAGTTTCAAAAGGTAAGCGAGCAGCCGCCAGGTGACAGGTCCATGACTCGCGAGTCGGGAGGGAGGAGCGTTGATCAGCTTTTGAAACTGCGCATCGTTCCAATATTGCTCGTTGGTTCGGCGAGTCGGCTTCTTTTTCATGAATGCCTTCTTCGCCTTGATCATACCTGGGTCTTTGGGACTCTCAGGAAACGTCTTGAGCTTCTCCTCCCACTTGCCGATCTTGACGTCGTCCTCATGCGCCATGGCGAAGACGTATCCCTTGGCATCGAACTGCGGTCGTCCAGCCCGCCCAAAGATTTGGTGAGCGATGCTCGAATTGATCAGCTTCTTTTGCGTGTGAGGTCCCTTCAGCAGTTCTGTCAACACCACGGAGCGACAGGGCAAGTTGAGTCCGGCGGATAAGGTCTCGGTGCAAAGAACGACGGGGAGCAATTTTTGCAGGAACAACTTCTCGACGATGCGCCGATACTTCGGCAATAATCCCGCATGATGCACACCGACGCCGCGCCAAAGCATCTGTCGAAGCTTCGGGCCCACGCCCCGATCCCAAGAGTTCCGTTCGATCTCTTCATGCAGAGGACCCCTTTGTTCGGGTCCGAGCAAGTCAAGTCCCTTCAGTTGCTCACCAACGTTCCAGCACATCTCCCGATTGAAACAGAAGACGAGCGCGGGAGTCTTTCGCTCAGACTCGTTCCCCGTCGTCATCTCGACGAGCTGGTCCCCTAAGAGCTTGTCCGCAACCCAGTGGTATTCGAGGGGAACCTTTCGTTCCGTTCCTCGTACCAGGTCGAGTTTGCGCCCATGCGACTTTTCCAACCAGACGATGAACTCGGCGGCGTTGCCGACAGTGGCGGAGAGGAGCATCAATCGGACATGTTTAGGTAACAGACCGAGTGTCAGTTCCCAGACGATTCCACGCTCCGGATCGTTGAAGCTGTGGAATTCATCCATGACGACCGCTTCGGTGTCATCGAAGGGGAACGCGACGGGATTGAGAAGGCGATTGAGTAGAATCTCGGCCACGACGACCAGAATCTTCGCATCGGAGTTGACCCGTCGATTGCCGGTGACGAGTCCCACATCGTCTGCGGAGAATCCCCACGCCACCGTGGCCTCTTGCAGTTCGTGAAACTTCTGTTCCGTAAGCGCGATGAGCGGGGTGGTGTAGTACGCGCGCTTGCCGTGCGTAAGTGCTTCGTAAAGTGCCCCTTGTGCCACCAGCGTCTTGCCGGTTCCTGTCGGGGCGCACATCAAAATTCCTTGCGGCGAAAGAAACCACGCGAGAAGGGCTTCTTCTTGAACGGGGTAAGGAGGATACGGAAGGGTCGCGAAATATCGTTCGCCGATTTCCTCTCGGGACGGGGTCGTTGAATTACTCATCCTCGAAACTCCGCTCCTTCTTCGTGAGGGATCATGATACGTAAATCCCTTGCTGAAGAGAGGATGAGATTATTGTGAGCGGACAACCCTTGGCCGATTTAGCCAAACAGGGTCCGGTTGACACGTTTAACAGGTCGGGTTATCTCTTTCAGACCACATTAGGTCGCGGGTTTGCCGAATGAGTCGGCGCGCCACCCGCTCGCTTGCGGCGAACAGGCGAAAAGCAACAGGGATGTGACAACATGAGATCGAATAATCAGTGGACCGCGCCACCCTCACCTCATGGTTGGACCCAACCCGGAAAAGTATCAAAGTCAGCGGAAGACTACTTCCGTTCACTCGGCCGGGGCTGGTGGTTCATCGTCCTTACGACCCTGATCGCCGGTGGGGTGGGAACATGGGTCACCCTCAACCAACAACCGATCTACATGGCAAGCTCACGCATCTTGATCGAGCCGCCGCGCGCGATCGTTCCTGATCTTGTCAGCGACAAATCTAACGCCGCCTCGATGAACTTCTTCAACACTCGCATTCAGATGATCGGCAGCCGCGAGATCACTCGTCGCGTCCTGACATCTCGCGAGCTGGCGTCTTGGAAGGAGACGACTGGTATTGAAGATCCTCTCTCTTATTTGAGCGGATGGGTCGAAGCGAAACCGGTCCTCAATTCGAATCTCGTTGACATTACGCTCGAGGGAACGGAGCCCTCCGTCGTTTCACAACTGGTCAACGTCGTCGTCGAAGAGTTCATGCAGTACGAGGAACACAGCCTTCGTGAATTCGAGCAGCTCAGCCGAGGCAAGATCGAACGAGAAGTGCAGAACCTCAAGCTGAGTCTGGAAGCCAAGAAGAAAGAACTCGCGGAATTTCATAAGGACCACACGAATTTTTTGGCGAATGGGCAAAGCGTTGCCGCCAATCGGCTCGAGGAGCTCGAAAAGGTCAAGACGCAAGCCGAGCTCCGCCGCGATGATGCCAGAAGGCAAGTCGAACGGTTCGAGGAACTCCGCAAGGCGGACGTTCCTTACTTCACTCCTGAATCCGTGCAGAAAACAGAGCAGGTCAGGTCGCAGCTTCGCATTATCGACGCGGAGCTCACGGCTCAGAAGGAAGCCATCAAGCCGGAGTGGTACGAGACCGATCCGATGATCAAGCGACTGAAAACTCGTCGCGCCGAAATCGTTCGATCATTGAACGAAGTCGGTAAAGGTGATGCGGAAATCGAACTACGTCGGCTGAAGCAGGAATACTCGTTCGCCGCCATGGACGCCGACAAGATCGACGCGCTCGTCAACGAACAGCGCAAGACCGTCATGGGACAGCAGACCGAGAAGGAAAAACTTGAGGCGATTAAAGCGGATGAGGATCGCTTGGCGTCGCTCGCGGACAAGATGTCGATCAGCCAGATGGAGATCGACATGCACCAAAGCTTGATCACTCCGCGCATTCAAGTCATTGACAAGGCCACCCCTCCCACGTCACCGGTGCGACCGATCAAGGAAGTTCAGATTCCGCTCTGCTTTGCGGGGGGACTCGCGTTCGGTCTCTTTGTGATTCTCGGACTTGAATTCATCAATCAGCGGGTCCGCCGCGCGGAGCAAGCGGCGACATGTCTCGGCCTTCCGGTGCTCGGCGTGATTCCTCGTCTTCGCCGTCGCGAACGTCACGGCCGCGCGGGAGTGATTGCCCTGGCGAGTGAGCAGCAAGGGACACGCGTCTGCGAGTCGTTCCGAAATCTTCGAACCGCCATGATTGGTGTCGAAGCCAATGATCGCGCAAGGTCATTAGTCGTCAGCAGTCCGACGAGTGGGGAAGGAAAGACACTCGTCGCAGCGAACATCGCGGCGACGTGTGCCCGAGCCGGGGAATCCGTGATCGTCATCGACGTGGACCTTCGTCATCCTCGTATCGCTCGTGCTTTTGGAATCGATGCGAAAGCGCCGGGGCTCGTGGAATCCGTATCGGGTTCGTCCCAATGGCAAGAGGTCGTGCATGAAACGAACGTGCCGAACCTTTACGTCATGACGACCGGACAAACGGCGGGCGTGCCGATCGACATCCTGGGGACGGTCGAGATGCATGATCTTCTCGCCGAACTCACTGAGGAATTTGATCGAGTGATCATCGACGGGCCGCCGCTGCTTGGTTTGGCGGACTCTCGAGTGGTCGGTCGATTTGCCGATGGCGTTCTGCTCGTCGTCCAGGCGAATGTTCACAAGGGTGCTCCTCTCTCTCGCGTTCGCGAACTCTGCGACTTGGAAGGACTGCGCCCGATCGGACTTGTTTTCAACGGCATTCGTTACAAGCACGACGATCTAAGAACGCTTCGTACGGTAGCGATGCGGAATAAGCCGGCATCGATCCCCGCACGAGCGGTGCCCGCGACAGAACCTGAGCCGGAAGTTGCCGAGGAAGCAATCGTTTCGGACGAGGAGGAATTCACCGAGTCTCAGGTCGCATGACCGAATGATTCTTCTCTCACTGGGACGACCGCAACCAAGTGAGGATGTCCGAACTGATTGACCGAAGGTCGCCGTCCGGGCGCAAATCCCCGCGAAAGAGTTCTCTGACAAGTGAGTGCTGAATGACCCGACGGATTGCGGATCTTCTCGAATACGTGACCATCGCGAGCCTGCTCGTCACACTCGTGAGCGGAATGATTCTCGGGAGCGGTGTTTCCGCGACGGCTCGAGGGGTCTTCCTCGCATTGGTTGGGGTGACCTGTCTCGTTTCGGGCTTCGCGATGCTGTTCGCGGGCCGCTGGCGAATCGTGCGGAGTCTCCTGTGGCTCCCCTTATTTCTTTTCCTGTGCCTCGGCGCTTTGCAGATCACTCCCACCGTCCAAGCTTATCTACCCGAGAATTCGTTGAACGGCGGTGACGTCATCTCCGCAAGCCGACATGCCACCTTGCAAATGACGATCTGGCTTTTGGGCGGTATCATGCTTGCTTTCGTCGTGGGAAGTCAGATTCGAACGACCGACAGGCTTAGTGTGGCAACCGGCGTTTTGACACTTTCTCTCTGGGTCGTCGGGCTGGTCGGATTCGGACAAACTCTGCTGGGTCGGCCCCAACTGGCCGGTTTTATTTCTCCCGACGATCCAAAAGTTCCCGCCATTATCCACGACATCTACGGTGCGGATTCGGCACACGGCCTCGTCGCCTATGGGAGCTGGATGCAAACCTCGTCGGGGGATGTCTCTCTCTTCGTGCCGAAGGCGGCGGCTTATCGCTACTTCGGCGGGTTCCTCGATGCCAAGCATTGGGCAGCCTGCGTCATGGTGCTGGTTCCTATGCTCCTAGCGATGTGCGTGCATCTGGCCGGATACGCGGGGGTCGGTGGCTGGCGAACCCATGGTCAAACGCAGCAATCTTGGCTTCTTTGGACGGTCGGTCTCTGCATGTCCGGAACCGCCGCATGGATGGGAGATCCGGTTGTCGTGCCGACCGTGCTCACCGCTTCACTTCTCGTCACCGTCTTTTGGATGGGGCCAGATGAACGGAAGCGGGCGTTCTTTCCGGGCATGGCCTATCTTGCCGTGATGGCGGGGATCTGTGCCGCTTATCTTTCGCTTATCGGTGTCCCTCCGTTTCTCGAACGATTCCAAGCATGGCTGAGCGACAGTCAATCGCTCCGTGAAATGCTTGAGGGGCACTGGCTCTTTGGGATCGGGCTCGGTTCAACGGGTGATGTCTGGCCGATGTATCGTTCGCATTCGGCAACGGTCGGCCACGAAGGAAGTTCTCTCCTCGCCCTCGCCGCCGAGATCGGAGTGGTTGGCTCCGCCCTGATCGGCGTCATGATGTTCTATGTGCTTATTGCTTCCTTCGCCGTCTATTCACGTCTCGACCAAGATGGCCGTGTGGCGCTTGCAGGATCTTGGGGAGGGCTGGTCGGTCTGCTTCTCTTCGGGGCGTTTGGTCCGGCTCTCGATTTGCCCGTCGTGTTAGGTCTTGCGATCTTCGCGCTCGCCTGTTTGATGCGCGCACTTGCCGGAGGATTTAGGAATGAGGAGGCACTGCTCGCTGTATGACGCAGCCTCATTCTCCGCACGATGATTCTGATTCGCTGCACGGCCCTTTGGTTCATGCGCGACAGTTTCTCGCACGACTGGAATCAATGGCCCCTCCCGAGGGACTGACGAGGGGCTCTTCCACACTCGCCCTAAGAGCCAAGCGACTTTGGGAAGAACTCGTCGAAATTGCTGAGCAGATGGTCGAAAAGGAAGTCAGCGCTCGTGGCGAAACTGATTGTTCAACGCAAAAAGAACAACCGACGCTTCGTTTTCATTCGCACGACGGGGCAAGTACTCCTGGATCCGCGCGACCGCGATTCAAACGCCAAGGCTCGATGCCAAGCGCCGCCTCGTTGCTAAAGAGTTCGCGAGCGATACCGGCAGCTCCCGCGACTCCATCTCCCGCGAAGAAGGTCGCGAGTAAGCAGCCGGTGACCAATTCATCGCCTCCTTCGGCCACGCCCGTGATCGAAGCACCAAAACTGGTCGAAGCAATTCCAGTGCCCCTCGAAATGTCTGCCGAGCCTGTTCAACAACAACCATCGGCCATACCGTTACAATCCAATGAACCACCGATTGCCGAATTGGCGAGCGAAATGTCGCGTGCTCCGGTGCTCATGCCGGCACCCAGCAGTCCTCCCAAGCGAGTTTTTGCGAAGAAACATTCTTCGCCACCAAATCCCAACAAAGTAGTAGCGACTCCGCCGAAAGCGGAAATGAAACCAGCGACTCCCTCGCGTGAGCAATCATCCTGGAGACGTCGAGAGCCGGCGGTCGATCCTCAGCCTTTGGAATTGAGGGTCCCGCTGACGAAAGCAAGCAGCACTCAGCCCGATCGTTCCGAGATCGGCATTCCCATTCGTTGGTGGAGTGCTCCGGTTTTCCTCGCCTTTTCACTCATGATTGCTGCGGTTCTCGGAAGTTTGGGAGCGGAGACACTACGCGTGAGTGCTCCCCAAGCGGAACTTGCGCGCGTGCTCCGTCGACCGGAAAGCACTCCTGATGAGGTACGCCAGGCCGCCCGGCAATTGGTCTCGTCGCCCCTCACTCGATACAGCGCGACGCGCGATCTCTTGATGGCCGAGGCGACCGCGAGAGTCCATGACGAATCGAATGAAAGCGTGGAATCGAACAGACTGAAGCACCTGGAACGTGCCAGTGCGAAAGAGCCCCTCTCGGATTGGCATCGATTGAACTTCGTGAATGCCGCCAAAGCTGATGCGAGTCGTGCAGACGATGTCGCCTCGTCGTGGGAAATACTTTCGAAGAGCCGGTCCGCCGAGCCTCTGTTGCAGGAACAGCTCGCTCTTCATCGTGTGGAGAAGGGTGAACTTGCCGAGGCCGTCGAGCAGTTCAAAAGAATGCTCGAGGCCACTCCGGAGCGGACGGATGGTGTGGTGAGTCAACTCCTCGCGCGGAATGTCTCGTTGAAAGAAGCGTGGAACGTCGTTCCGAATTCACCGCTCGCTCTGGCGAAACTCTACGAAATGTCTGAGCGAGAAACCGTAATCGGCCTTCGCAAGGAGATCGAAGTCCGGTTGACGCAACTCGATCCGCGTGCGAGCAATTCTGGTGTCGCTTCGTGGAAGCCTGCCGATTGGGCGGCCCTTGGCACCCTGTCTCAAGGATTTGAACGATGGGATGAAGCCGCTCATGCTTGGCAACAAGCGGTCACGATGGAGCCTTCTCGAAGGGATTGGATGTATTCGTTGGCTCGAGTTCGCTTCGAACAAAAGGAGTTCGACGAATGCGAGGAGACCCTGACTGGGTTGCTGATGTCTAGGCTTTCGCCTGACTTGCTCAGTCAGGTGAAGGCTCTTCAAGATCAATTGACCTCCGCTCGCGCGGAACAAGCGATGCCCGGTGGAGTACCTTTCACGCCCGCGACGCTTCGCGCGAACTAAGGCTTGTTCACCATAGATTATCGGCCTGAATTCGAAGTCGAGATCAGCAAGAGACGCAGCGAAAAGAAGTAGCAATGAGTATGGGGAAAGAGGCTCAGACCTGGGCCACGAATGAATCGATGCTCGCTCGTCGGGCGGACCGCGCGATTCAGTTCGTGCGCTCGTCTCCACTCCAATTTCTTTTGGTCACGGTTGCGGCGATTCTCTTTGTCGCGACCTATTGGAATACGCTCATCAGCCTGGTGAGTCGTTGGAACAGCGACGCGAACTACAGTCACGGTTATCTCGTGCCACTTGCAAGCCTCTATCTGTTACATCAATCATTGGAAAGTCGCGGCAATAAACAGCCGATCCCGATTCGTGGCGGCTTATTCACCGGCTCGATTCTACTGATGGTGGGACTCCTCCTTGCGTGGGGAACGACGATCGTGCCTTCGCTCGTCGGTGAATGCGCGTCGATGCTTATCGTTCTTTCCGGAGCAATCCTTGCCATCAGTGGCTGGGGATGGTGGCGGTATGCTTGGGCACCGGTTCTCTTCCTCGTCTTCATGGTCCCTTGGCCGAGCAGTCTCTACAGCCAGGCAGCTTTCCCTTTGCAGTTATTCGTCAGCCAAGTGGCTGGCATGATGCTCCAAATGCTGGGAATTCCTGTCATCTGTGATGGAAGCCTGCTTCACCTTCCCGGCCAGACGATGCACGTCGCGCAGGCGTGCAGCGGACTGCGGCAGTTGACCGCATTCTTGGCGATGTCTGCGTGTGCGGCTCTTCTTGTCGAGCGGCCGATGTGGTATCGGATCACGCTTCTTATGAGCGCAGTCCCCATTGCCATCCTCATCAACATCCTTCGTGTCGCGATTACTGGAATTCTGACCTATCACGGCCTCGGTCATCTCACGGAAGGGACCATGCATACCGTTGAGGGGATGGTCATGATTCTTGCCGGGTTTGGAGTCATGGGGCTCGAGATCAAACTGCTCGATTGGCTCTGGATTGCGCCGGTGGAAGAAAAAGAGATGCGACCCCTCGGATCCTCAGGAGCGGCGTCATGAGCATCAAAAACCGCTTGATGTGGGTGGTCGGCTTCCTCGTCATCGGCCTGGGGGGGCAGACCTTGCTCGCTCGCCATTTGGAAATGCTTGATGAAGGGCGACCGAGCGGACCGACGAGGCCGCTTGCGGAATTGCCAAACCAGATCGGTGATTGGGTCGGCTCGGAACTTCCCGCGAATCCCGAGATCCTCGCGATCATGAAGCTTGATGACTACTTGCAACGGGTCTATCGCCATCCGTCCGGCGAAGAGGTCGTCCTTTGGATCAGTCACTCGTCCAATAGTCGCGATGCCTATCACTATCCCACCGTTTGCATGCAGGGTAATGGTTGGGAAGAGGAAGAATCTCTTCGCGCGACGCTCGCAGTGACACTACCTCCAAAGGAACAAGAAAACCGCGAGGAATCGCTTTCACAAGTTCGATTCCGGTTCGTCAAGGAAGGCCAGCCGCGGCAATTCGTTTATTACTGGTACTACCTGATCGGGGAGAGTTCAATCGACGAAGCGATGCGCCGGCTGAGTCATTCGACTCGCCTTTTCCTTCGCGGCAGGACAAATGGAAGTATGACGGTAGAGATATTCAGCCGCTCCGAAGTGACCGATCCCGTCTTGATGGATGAATTTGCAAAGAAAGTCGCCCTTGAACTAAATGCGTTTCTGCCCGAAAAAACGAGGGCTGAGTGCGAACTAGGTGCGAATCTGTAACGCGTCTCCACGCAGAGGGGGGACAAGTTAACAGCGAGCATCGTTTGCCAACCGGAAACGGCATCAGGGACTTCGAGGGGCGAATGCAAACGATTCTGGAACCGTATCGCGAGTTATGGACGCATCGCGAACTCCTCTTCGAGTTGGCGTCTCGCGATCTTCGCATTCGCTACAAGCAAACACTACTCGGAACGGCTTGGGCTCTTTTCACCCCGCTCACGATGATGCTCATCTTCACCCAAATCTTCGCGCGGGTCGCGAAAATCGATACCGGCTCCATTCCTTACCCTGTCTTTGTCTACTGCGGACTCCTTCCGTGGCAGTTCTTCGCTGGTTCGCTCAAGGGCTCGGTCGAATCCCTCACCCGTAACAGCCGGCTCGTGACGAAGATCTACATGCCGCGTGAAGTGTTCCCGATCGCGAACGTGCTCTCCTGCTTCGTCGATTTCATGGTCGCAAGCATCGTTCTCGCGGGCCTCATGGCTTGGTACGGTTTAGCACCGACCTGGACGATCCTCTTTCTGCCAGCGATCGTCATCGTGCAGGTGGCGATGATCGTCGGATTCTCGCTATTGTTGAGTATGGCGAACCTCTTCTACCGCGATGTGAAATACGTCTTCGAAGTTGTCTTGCTCATGTGGATGTTCGCCACATCGGTCGTCTATCCGATCCACCTCGACGGTTTCTGGGGAAAGGTGCTCGCCCTCAACCCGATGACGCCGATCATCGACGGCTACCGATGTGTGCTTCTTGATGGTCGACTTCCGGACCCAATGGCCTTCGGATACGCGTCGCTCGTCGCGGTAGTCCTCATGCTCGTTGGGTTCCGCTGGTTTCATGAATCCGAATACCTGTTTGCAGAGAACATCTAGCTCAGCTTTCAGTGGTAGACATCAAGGAAGAGACAAGAGGCAGGGAAGCGATGAACGACGTTCGAGTGGAATTCGACAACGTCTGGAAGTTGTTTCGCAAGGGGCATCGTGCTCGTTCTCTGCGCGATGCCGTCCCGGCCATGGCGGCCCAATGCAGAAACCTCCTCACCGGCAAACGGGTCGAGAGAGAACTAGGGGTTGATGAGTTCTACAGTCTGCAGGGAGTATCGTTTCAAGTTCGCTCGGGAGAATGCCTGGGCATCATTGGTCCGAACGGAGCGGGCAAAAGCACGATGCTCAAGTGCGCCTCGCGGATACTTCGGCCCAACAAAGGATCGGTTCGCGTCGCGGGTCGAGTCTCCGCTCTCATCGAAGTCGGCGCAGGGTTTCATCCGGATCTTACGGGACGCGAGAACGTCTTTCTCAACGGCACGATCCTCGGGATGAAGCGAAAGGAAATCACCGATCGATTTGACGAGATCGTCGAATTTGCCGGGATGCGCGACTTCATCGACATGCCGGTGAAACGCTACTCGTCGGGAATGTACGCCCGGCTTGGTTTTGCCGTGGCGGCATTCATGGAGCCGGATGTTCTTCTCATCGACGAGGTCCTGAGCGTCGGGGATATGGCATTTTCGAGGCGATGTGAGAAGAAGATTAAGGAAATTGTCTCCGGCGATACGACCGTTCTCTTCATCAGTCACAACCTCGCGGCGGTTCGAACGATTTGCGATCGCGTGATCGTCCTCTCGCGTGGATCGGTGTTGTTTGACGGTGATCCGGACGAGGCGATTCGCGTCTATCATTCGCTGGTCAGCGGAGGAGAGGGAGTTCCCGCCCACGGGCATCCTGATATCGAACGGCTTCGATTCACGCTTGAAGATGCCTATGGATCGCCGACCACGAACGCGGAACCAGGAGACGTCCTCACGCTTGATGCGGAACTCACCGCCCGAAACGCGATCGAGGAGGCGAGCATCGGCTTCTTCATACGTGACGTGAACGATACCGAAGTGTATGCCTGCTCCATGGAAAGCCTCGGCGTCGAGCCGATGGATCTGGCGGCGGGTGAGACGCTTCGCGTTCGCTTCCGCATGTCAGCCAATCTGGTTCCGGGATCTTACGGCATCGGCTCGGTGCTGCATGGCAGGCCGTCCCTCGATCGGAAGACGTCGGCGGGTCGAATCTGTTTCGAACACACGCCGAATCGTCAGCAACTTGCCGTCGTCGGAGGATCGGAAGTCCGCGGCTCGGCCAATCTCTTTGCTGGTTGCATTGCTTCCGTCGAACCGAGCTTGTCCGCTGTCTCATCGGGGTGATGCCTCATGCGAACTCCGTGGATTATCATCGCGAACTGGAACGGCCGGCATTGGCTGACCGAATGCCTGGCAACGCTCGCTCAAACAGCTCCCTCGCATGTCCAGATCATCGTGGTCGATAACGGCTCGACCGATGGTTCTGTCGATTTCATCACGGGCTGCTTTGCGAAGGTCAATGTTCTTCCGCTCGAACGAAATCTCGGATTCGTGCAGGCGACGAATCTAGGAATTCATTTCGCGCGTCGGCGCGGAGCCGACTCCTACCTGCTGATCAACAACGATACTCGTTTCGAATCGGGGTGGTTTGAAGCATTCGATGGTGCGACCGCCAGCCATCCATCGTTCGGCATTCTTGGCGTCAAGCAGGTCTCGTTTGATGGACAAATCAGTCCGCGGACCGCGGTCGAGTTGAAGCGGTGGAATGAGCGTAGTGAAGAGGACTTACTTCCAGAAGTCCTGCCAACAGATTGGGTCGAGGGCTCATGTCTTTTCGTTCGTGAAGAAGTCATCGAGCGAATCGGTTTTCTTGATCCTCTCTTCGCACCGGCTTATTTCGAGGAAGTCGATTTTTGTCAGCGAGCCCGATCGGCTGGGTTCGACGTCGGAATGGTGACCACTTCGACCATTGAGCATGCCGGCGCGGGAACAGCGGGAAAGAAACAAACCTCCCTAAGTGAGCGAAGCTACCTACTTTACCAAGTCACGCGCCCTGGAATCGATGGAGTCATGTTCCCTCTGATTCAACGGTCAATCCGTCATGGGGGGAAGCAAATCCTTGCGGGGGTTCTGCGATTCCGGGATGTCTTGCACGCATTTGCAGATTGCTGGAAACTTCGTCACTCGATTCTCGCGAAGCAGCAGCGGGACCGCACGGGAGAGGCTTGTCCTCTCCTGGGAAGTGCGATACCGGCAAGTCCCGAGCAGACCCATTATCGCGAGTGGATCAATCGTATCGATCAGGAGTCAATGAGCGACGTGATGGCAACTTCTCCGACTCTTCGTGCCAGTGTCGTCATTCCTGTCCGGAACCGGACCGATGACTTCGAACGTTGTCTCGACTGTGTGTTGTCGCAGTCGATCGAGAACGGGACCTTCGAAGTTCTCGTCTGTGACGACGGCTCAGAGGCATCGGTTGCCGATCGCCTTCGTTCCATTTGTTCGCATGATGCACGCGTTCGCTATCTATCCCAGCCTCATAAAGGGCCGGCGGCAGCTCGCAATTTGGGTGCTGCTCACGCTCGCGCGGAAATTGTCGTCTTCACCGACAGCGACACGCTCCCCCAGCCCGGTTGGCTCGAAGCTATTTTGAAGCCGTTTGCATCCAACGAAGTCATCGCGGTCGAAGGGCCGGTTCGTCCTCCACGTCCAGCGGAAAGCCCTCTTGAGGAAGCTCCTCGCAATGAGGGGGGAGTGCACTTGACGGCGAACATGGCTTACCGGCGATCGACATTGGTGGCTGTGGGAGGACTTGATGAAGAGTTCCCGCTTCCGGCGTTCGAGGATGTCGACCTCGCTCTTTCTGCGGCAAGACACGGAAAAATCTCGTTCGCCGAGGAGGCCCTTGTCATTCATCCCTGGCGTCGCGTCACCCTGGCGAGCTCGCTGCGCCGACTGAAACAGCTTGATTGGTTGATCGTGACCGCCCAGCGACACGGGTGCCTCGGCTGGTCGGACCGCCCGACCCGCTATCCACGCCTGCGCGTGATGAAGGCCGCCCTTTTCTCACTCCCCGCAGGTCGAATTCGCAAGGCCCTGAAGACGCTTCCTCGTCACCCGAAAGACTCGCTTCTCCGGATTGGATACAGCTTGGCGGAAGCGGTGGTGGCTTGGAGTCACGTCCCCCGATGGATCAGTCGACGTGAAGTCCCCCCCCGTGGGCGGTATCTTGAAGGAGCGTCGTCATGATCATGGCTACCGACTCCTTCAGCCGAGAGCATGCTCTCTTCACGTCACATCGTCCGCGCGTGGCCGTGGTCATTGTCAACTACCGCACACCCGATCAAACCATCGCGTGCGTGAAATCTCTGTTCGGTGTGAATTACCCACTGCTTCGGATTATCGTCGTCGATAACGATTCGCGTGACGGATCAGCCGAAAAGATTCGAGCCGCCGTTCCCCGGGTAGAAGTGATCTCCTCTTCCGTTAACGGTGGGTATACCGACGGGAACAATCTCGGCATTGAACACGCGCTCGCAGAGGGAGCGGATTTCGTTCTTATTCTCAATCCCGATACCGTCTGCATCAATCGGGACTTCATCTTTGATCTTGTCGAGTTCGCGGAGTGTCATCCCCGCGTCGGGGCGGTGGGTCCACGCGTATTCCTTCGCTCCAAAGATCGCGTGCAGAACACTGTCCTCACATTCCCTTGGCTTTGGCGACGTGCTTGGGGAATGATTCGAAGCCGATTGTTTGGGAATCCACTCCGGAGCGGAGAAAAGGCGATCAACGCAGAGGTGCTGAACGGCGTCTGCGTCCTCTTTCGCGCGGAAGCACTCTTTGAGGTGGGACTCTTTGACGCGGAAACGTTTGCCTACATTGAGGACGTCGATTGGGCGTATCGTGCCGAGAAGATCGGCTGGCAACGGTGGTACATCCCCGTCGATTCGATCATTCACGTGCAGAAAGAGGCGGGCTATCATCGCGGATCAAACGTCGATTTTCTGCTCAAACGAAACACACTCTATTTCCTGCTGAAGACCGGTCATCGGAATCAGGCGTTCCTTTACACACTCGCAACACTCTTGATGAGCAAGTTGCTGGAGTGGCGAGGAAAGGTGAAGCCGGCGGATTGGTCGAAGCGTCTCTTCCAATCGTACGAAGGACTCTGGCGAGGCCGATGGCACGCCGTCATGGGAAAACCGTCGGTATGAATGATTCGATGCCGAAGAATCGATCGTACCGAGTGGCGGTGATTACTGGTCCACCCGCTCCCTATCGTGAACCGGTCTTTGCGGAACTCGCCCGGCGGCCCGGCATCGACCTCAAAGTCTTTCATGCGGCAACGGGCCATGCTGACCTCGGTTGGCAAGCGACCGAAGCATCCGAGCGCGAGTATCCGCACGTATTCCTTGAGAACTACATGCCAGAAAGGGGTCGGCGACTCCCTGCGGTCGGTTATTTGAGTTTGGGATTGCCCGCGGAGTTGAGTGCGTTTCGTCCCGACTATTTGATCGTGTACGGTTACAACCAGCTCTCGCAGTGGCTCGCCTTTCGATATGCAATGGCGCATCAAGTCCCATACGCTCTGCGAAGTGACTCGAATGTTTATCTCGATCGAAGCGAAACGTGGCAAAGTTCGGTTCGTCGTCGCCTGGTACACCAACTTGTTCGACGGGCTCACGCCGTTCTCCCCGTCGGATCGGCCAATCGGATGTATTGGCAAAAGTACGGTGCCGTTGATTCACAGATATTCATGGCTCCCTATGCAGTCGACAATGACAAAGTCGATCGACTGGTGGGGGAAAGACCGAGCCGAGATCCTTCCGTCCCCTTGCGACTTCTTTACCTCGGACGACTTCTTCAACGAAAAGGGGTCGACCTTTTACTTGATGCATTCAATCGGTTTGTCGAAACGGCATCTTCGACTTTGACAATCGTTGGTGACGGTTCCGAACGAGCTCGACTCGAATCGATGCAAACGGAATGGGCGCGTCAACAGACACATTGGCTTGGGAAGCTCCCTAACGAAGAGGCGATAAAGGCGATGCGTGATGCCGATCTCTTCGTTCTTCCTTCCCGCTACGAGCCGTGGGGACTTGTCGTGAATGAAGCGATGGCGGCGGGGCTGCCGGTCGTTGCTCATCGTGAAGTTGGCGCGGCAATCGATCTCGTTGAAGACACCGTTCATGGCTGGATTCTTCCCACCTTGTCTGCGGATTCCATCTACTTCGCGTTGAACCAAGCCGCCAGCGACAGCGAACATCTTGCCCAAATGGGACAGATGGCGCGTGCTCGCGTGCAAGATTGGTCGATTCAACGGACGGTGGACGGCATGATGGCGGCTATCACGGACGGATGTCCCTCCCGGCCCGCTGAAAGAGAGCGGGTGATGCATGAATGACATCCAATCGACGTTCGCGGCTGGCGAAACCAACAACGAGCTTGGCGGGCTTTCGTTTCTCACCAAGCCGTACGCCCTGCTCATTGGCGTGTTTCTTACTTGCATGGTCGCGCTCAGCTTCGATATTGGTATCGTCCATACCATCACGATGGCGGCGCGTTGGCCGCTCCTGGGGATGATGGCGGCCGTTGGGCTCTTCTATGCACTCAGCCACGGCATCGGTCGGCCTCATCCCTCCACCATCATGCTCGCGATATTGATCGTCATTGCTGGGGCATCGGCGGGATGGTCGAGCGACCCGGAGTATTCGATTCAGCGTTCGGGCTCGCTTGTCTTCCTACACTTGGCCACACTAATCGGGATCGTGTCCTATTGCCGGCGCGCGGACAACATGCGAGCCGTGTTCGATGTCATCTTTTGGATTGCAGCGGGACTTGCGATCGGCGGATTCTTGTTTCGCATGGGGGCTGAGACGGCGCCCGGCGGCCGCTATGTCGGCCTCCACAACCGAGCCACCGGAGCGGGAAGTTACGCAGCCCTTTTGTTACCGATCGCGATCTATCAGGTTCGCTACCGCTTCAAAGGAATGATGACCGTCATCGGTTGGATCACCGTCTTTGCCCTGGTAGGACAACTCATTCTCTCGGGGGCGCGCATGGCGGCGGGGACCAGTCTTCTTGTCGGGCTGGCTCTCTGGTTTGACTTTTACGGTCGAAAGGCGGTCGCGGCACTCGTCGTCATTTCTTTCCTGGCGCCCATTCCATTTCTTCTCGACAATCGAAAAGCGGAGAAGATGGAGGAGAGCTCCAAGAAGCTTCTTCGCACAGAATCGTTTTCAACGTTCACCGGGCGACTAGACCGCTGGAAGTTTGGGCTCGAAAAGTGGGCGGAGAAGCCGCTTTACGGCTACGGGTTCGGTGTCTCCCGCACCCTTGCCGGGCGCGATGAACCTTGGCGGTTCAACATCGATCCGGGAGAGGTGTTCAACCTACATAGTGATCAAATCGAAGTGCTAATGGATCTTGGTTTGATCGGATATGTCCCTTTCGCCTTGTTCTGGATCCTACTTGGCATTACAGGACTGAAATTAATTGCCCGCCCGCGTGATGAGGCGCGGCAACGAGGCATGGCCGTTCTCGGGGCGGCCGCCTATGCGTTTGGCGACACCTTCATGCATGGAGGATTTCTCGCGGCAGGTGGAGGAGTCTCGTCGTTTTCGTGGAGCATGATTGGCATGTTTATCTCCTTAGCAGCGGTACCGCTCTATTCGAATCAAGCGACTCTTCGGCGTCAGGAACGATCAAAGGACGGAGATCTATCCAAAGTCGTTCTCGTTCCTCAGCCCATCCGGCGTATGCCCACCGACCGGGCCTCGCTTCCCTCTGTTCGTAAAGTCTTGGCACATCAGGAGTGTGGACGCGAGTAATCCGCCTCTTTCATTGCGGTTTACACAGATCGTGGCGATTGCTAGCCTTTTCCATCGCCCCCGCGTTGGGTCGAGCATCAAGGATGAGCAGCAATGTCGCGAGTGTTGGTACACGCCCTGGCCGCTACGTCTGGGGGGGGGCTGACCTATCTTCGAAATCTCCTGCGATGGATCGTCGATGCCGGCGGTGAACACCAATGGTTCATACTGGTGTCACCTGGATTGTCCGTTCAACTTCCTGAAGCCAATCACCTGACGTATCTCGATCCACGGGGTGTCGGGAGTGGTCTGCGGCGAGCGCTCTTCGACCAGGTTGAACTCCGCCGTCTCATCTCGACTCATCGAATCGATCTCTTATTGGCGACGGCGAACTTCGGGATGATTCGTCCCCCCGTGCCACAGATACTTCTCAACCGCAATGCACTTTACTTTTCAAGCGATCACATTCGCGAACTCCGCCGCCGCCGCGCGGTAAGAGAGCTTTTGCAAACCCTCTTTCGGAGGCAGATCGCCGTCGCATCGATTCGTTCGAGCGCGATTAACGTCGTGCCGACGGCCGCTTTCGCGGAAGAGATTCAGGAATGGCTTTCACCCCGCGACAACGTTCGATTCGAAGTAGTCCCTTTCGGTTTCGATCATGCTGGTTTCGAGAAGCCCATCGACGAATTCAACCGCGAGACGCTTCGTTCACGACTTTCGAAGAAACCAGGCGTTCGCCGCATCCTGCTCGTCAGCCATTACAACTACTTTCGCAACTTCGATACGGTCCTTCGCGCGATCGCGATTTTGAAGGGCCGCCTCACGGAACCGGTCGAGCTTATCTTGACGACCAAGCTTGAAGAGGGACACCACGAACATCGTTACGACACGTCCGATTCCGCGCGGCTCGTTTCCGCTCTTGGCCTGACGGAAGATATCACGATGCTTGGCAATGTGTCGCACGATCAATTGCCCTGCCTGTATGGCGAAGCGGATATCGTCGTTTGTGCGTCGTACGCGGAGTCGTTCGGTCATCCCATGGTCGAGGCCATGGCGTGTGGCCGGCCTCTGGTAGTGGCGGACAGAGGCGTGCATCGCGAGATTTGTCGAGATGCCGCACTGTCATTCTCCACCTTTGACGCAGAGTCACTCGCTTATCGCTTCTCGCAGATCTTGAACGATCGTGAGTTGGCTTATTCGTTGGGAGAAAAGGGGCGCCGGCGAGCGGCCGACTTCTCCTGGAATCAGCATTTCAAACAGTTCCTCGATCTGGTGGAACTAGCTCTCAAGGATGGTGTTCATGCCCACTTCGAGTAAAAACCTCCCCTCCGCGCCGAACGAGTGGCGCGAGACAGATGGCGACCGTTTGCCTGTTTCCGTAGTCGTTCCCGTTCTCAATGAGGAACTCAACCTTCCCGCCTGTTTGGAAAGTGTCCGTTGGGCGGATGAAGTGTTCGTGGTCGACTCAGGAAGCAAGGACAACACCTGCAAAATCGCCGACGATATGGGAGCCGAGGTCGTTCGTTTCCAATATCGGCCAGGAGGATCACGGAAGAAAAATTGGTCGCTTGATCATTTGCCGTTGCGCAATGAATGGGTATTGCTCATCGATGCTGACGAACGAATCACGCCGGAACTCGAGCGGGAAATTCGCGAACTGTTCCGACGTGGGCCGACAGAGCGCGGCTACTACTTGAATCGAATGCATCTCTTCCTCGGGCGGTGGCTCCGTCACGGAGGGAATTTTCCCAGCTGGAATCTACGGCTCCTTCGCCGGGATGCGGGGCGATACGAAAAGCTTGGCACGGAAGAGCTGGCTTCCGCGGGAGATGTCGAGGTTCACGAACACATCGTCCTCGACGGGCCAGCCGGTTATCTTCATGCTCCCATGCTACATGAGGATTTCAAGGACCTGTCCCAATTCATCGATCGTCACAATCGTTATTCGAGCTGGGATGCCCGGATGCGGGAAAAGGTGCTCGGCGGTGATGACTCGCTGGAATCGATTGATGCCAAATTCTTTGGATCGCCCGTCGAACGGAAGCGGTGGCTGAAAAAGGTCTGGGTCCGTCTGCCGGGGCGGCCTTTCCTGAGATTCCTTTACATGTATCTAGTTCGTCTTGGGTTCCTCGACGGTTATCCCGGCTTCCTCTATTGCTGCTTCAAAGCCGTTCAAGAGTTCCACATCTCGGCCAAGATGTATGAGTCACGTTTGCCGAAACGAGCGTGCGATCGCATAGCGCCTCGTGAGGTTGAGAACGATTCTCCATACGAGCCGACGTTCGCTGCTCGACGCTAAGTTCAGGTGATGGAATTGCGAATGCTCGACTCCTTCCGAGGCGATGATTGCTCCCGTCTTTGTCTGATTCCTAGGTGTCATTCCGCGGGGGCGAATTCAGAATCCCGTGATTTCGCAAGGGATAGGATGAGTCATTGGAAGTCTTTCCCCAAGCCTTTATGCTGAGAGCGAGGCGCGAATTCCGCCTCGAGTGACTTCGGTAGGGCGAAGGGATTCATTGATGCCACAACGATGGGACGCACATCGATCGATCAACGTTACCTTATTTCTCGCCACCTTGCTCGCAAGTTGGATAACGGCAACTCCCGCCGTGGCGATTGGTCCACATAATGTGTTGATCATCACGGGGGAGAATTCTCTCGAAGCCCTGACCATCGCGAATTACTACCGCGAGAAACGAGGGATACCCGCTGTCAATGTCGTCAGACTTCCTTCCGGCCTGACCACGTCGGCTCATATCGATTACAACGTCTTTCGAATGTACTTCATGGATGCGGTGAAAAAGCACATCGAGCGATATTCTCTCAAGGATCGAATCGCGGTCTGGACGACGACTCCCGCCATGCCGCATGTCGTGCAGGGAGAGAACGGCCTTTCGGGACTTATCTATTTCGGCAAGTTTCAAGTCCCTTCTAAAGATCCCCGCGCTCCCGGCACCTTCGAAGATCGAAACAAATACTTTGATCAAATGCGAGCATTCGGCGCTCCCGATGGTGGAGAAGGGGGCTATCTGCACATGCGACTCGATGCGGGGTCGCTTGAAGGAACCAAACTTCTCATCGACCGCAGCATTCGAGCGGATGGTTCCTTTCCGAAGGGAACCGTCTATTTCAGTGAAGGAGAAGGTCCTCGTGCGTCTCGTCGAGACATGATTGCTCCCGCCATGCAGTGGCTCGAGATGATGCACATCAAATCAGTCCGGAAACCGGGCGCCTCTTTGGCAGGGGCGGACAATGTGATTGGTTGGCAAACAGGTATCGCCACGTTGAACCCCGCGCTCAACACCTATCTCCCCGGTGCGCTTGCCGACCATCTGACGAGTTTCGGAGGGCAACTCACGATGCTACGGGGACAAACTCCCGCCATCGACTTCATCAAGGCGGGTTGTTCGGCCACGTATGGTACCGTTGCGGAGCCTTACAACTATCCCGCGAAGTTTCCGTTGCCCCAACTCTTCGTCTTTTATGGCATGGGCTTCACCGCCGTCGAAAGCTACTGGCAAAGCGTGCTTTGGCCCCAACAGGGAGTATTCATCGGCGATCCACTAACTCGCCCCTTCGACTCTCCCCCAAAGATCACTGTCAACGGTGTGGCAGCGAATCAAGAATTGAAGGGCTCGTTCGAGTTCGACGTCGTTGGCCAAACCGATCGGAAGGATGGGGGAGTTCAACGAATCGAAGTGTACATCGATCGCCGATTAGTGCATCAACGAGGGTTCAACGATTTGCCTGCTGGAACCTCCGTGTCTTTCAAGATCGGGGACAAAACGATCACTCAAAAGGCTGATCGAGAATCAGGTTTTGGTGAGTTTGTGGGAGCTTTTGGACAGGCGATCGCCAAGTCGGGGGTGAAGGTGGCCTCTAAGCCAGGCTTCCTCATTCTTCTTCTTCCGAAGAAACCGAAAGAGGGTGATCTTGCGATTCGTTCAAGTTCTGAACTCCTTGCCGTTCATCTTCTGTCCGATCAGTCAGAAAACGGTTCCAGTTCATTTCCTCCTATTCAAGAGACGCCGAAAGAGAATGATGATTCGCTCCCCTTTCAATCCTCCGCGCCGCCGCTCGATAGCAAAATGGAGTGGGAGTTGAGCGGTGTATCGGGGACAGGGGATCGTCTTGTCCTCACGATCAGCGAAGGAGGAAAAGAGATTGCGAAGTACGAACACACCATCGAATTTCCGAGACCTGCGAGTTCGGTGTGCACGTCGGTCTGGCTCGATGCATCAAGCAAACTCCCGAAAGGGTATCGCCTCAAAAGCAGTTTGACTCCCGATAAGCCGAATCAGGGAAAACTGCTGTTGACCGCCGATGCAAGCCGTGCGCGATCGAATCCGACCGCGACACTTCATCTCAAGCGATCCGCAGACTCCGGAATGTCCATCGTCGGTCAGAAATCGGATATGCCCGAGGCAAAGGAGGAGAAACCTCCCACGACGCCGCTCGTCCTTAGCGGATCACTGGCTGCCATTCGTTTCGGAGTGGGACCTGCAAAGTTGGAAACACGTCCCGTCATCGACACGGCAAGTATTCCCGATGGGCTTCATACGCTCGAGATTATTGCCGTGCGTGGTTCGATCACCGAAGCTTCGAGCCGATGGGCCGCGCCCATCGTGATTCGAAATGGCGAAGCGAAGATGGTCGTCGAGCCGATCAAGACAGAACTCTCGTTCAAAGAGCCGGGTCGCGTGGAAGTGGCGCTCGCCAAGCTACCGCCGGGTGTCGGTGGATTCGTCAAGTATTTCATTGATGATGTGGAGGCTCCGCCTCAGGACTTGAAGGATGGCAAACTACTGGTTTCGCCGCAGTCTTGGGGACCGGGCAAGCATTCGGTGACTGCTCGTGTCTTCCAAGGGATGACCGAAGTCCTCTTCTCGGACAATGAAGTGACCTTCACCGTGACGCCATAGTTCGAGTCGCCAACGAGGAGTGAACGATGCAATGCCGACTTCTCGTGGATGATCCCGCCGACGGTCGATGGAACATGGGGCTCGACGAAGCGATTCTCTACTCCACACTCGAATCGGAGCAGCCGACGCCGTCGATCCGATGGTATGGCTGGGATCAGCCGACGCTGAGTCTCGGTTACTTTCAGTCGAAGGACGATATTCCGCCGTCATTAGCATCCCTTCTCACCGTCAGAAGAGTGACAGGGGGCGGAGCGATTCTACACGATCGAGAACTGACTTACAGCATCGTCTTTCCTTCGGGCCGTTGGCCTCGCGAGTCATTCATCGATCTCGTTCAAGACATGCACGCGGCCGTGGCGAAAGTCTTGCATGGCCTTCAATGGGCAACTCCGGGGAGTCGAGAACAAGCCGAACCGTTTCTCTGTTTCGAACGCCGA
>JAIEPU010000050.1 GCA_019748235.1 bacterium | reverse complement strand
AAGCCCTTTGCCATTGGGTCCTTGGCCGACGGATCAATTCGATTCGAACGTCTTTTGGTGGCGGCATGAAATACTCCATCGTCTCGTCATGAGAAATCCCGAGGCCTGCTTCCGAGTCATCACATCAGATCGTCGCGATCTGCAGGCCGATTGGTTTCGTCGAGGCATCGATCCGATGGAAGCATTTGAAATCGCGGATCGTCATCGCGAGAAATGGATCAAAACGATCGAGGGACTCGACCTTTCGGACAATCGTCCCTCTTGGCTTCGTCAATATTGGAAACGACGTAACGTCAGAGCTTGCCTACCGATCGAAAGCGCATCGATTTAAAGGGTCGAAAATCTAAGTCAAAAGCACCACAAATCCCAGGTCCATCGGGGTTTTCCCTTTCACCCGTGAGCTACTCTTTCATGGTTCTCCCCCCTTAGGGGAGTCGATAGTTCCTGGAATGAGCTAACGCGGAGCGATCCAGCCGCCACGGGAATGCCTGGATGCTGACATCAGATTACACCCCCGCTAGCAGTTTGATGGCTTCGCTTTTGGGCGAAGATTCCTTCCATCCTGCGCCGCCACGAACGATTGATGATCTCGGTATTCCCGAGACGCATGTCGACTCGATGATCTGTAAGCAGGTCCTTCAATCAGGCGTGATCAGCGGCCGACAGATTGCCGATCTACTCTGCGTACCTTTCGGAATGCTGGAACCCCGATTCCTGAACCTGCGATCCAGGTCTTACATCACTCATCGAGGCTCAGCACCACTCAACGATTACCTCTACTCTCTGACGGAACAGGGGCGTGATTTCGCGCAGACGCTGATGGATTCCTGCGCGTACGTGGGTCCTCTTCCGGTCCCGCTCGCCGACTACGTCAACGGCATTGAAGCACAGAGCATACGTGCCGAAGCTCCGCAACGAGCGCAGCTTCAGGCCTCGTGCAAGGACATCTGTGTCAATCCAGAGATTTATGACGAACTCGGCCCGGCGGTGAATTCGGGAGCGGGTTTGTTCCTTTACGGCGCGCCGGGGAATGGCAAGACGACTCTCGCGGAACGTATCGCCCTTTGCTTTGGACAATCGATCTGGATTCCCAAAACACTTTACGCGGACAGCGAGATCGTCAAGCTCTTTGACGGCTCTTATCACGAGCCGATCGAAAGCCAAAGCAACAGCATCATCAAGGATAAGGATCACGACCGGCGTTGGATCAAGATTCGTCGTCCCACGGTTATTGCCGGCGGTGAATTGACGATGGATTCTCTCGAGATTCGGCACAATTCAAAGATCAACGTCAGTGAAGCACCCCTCCAACTCAAAAGCAACGGCGGCGTACTTCTCATCGATGACTTCGGCCGGCAGCGAATGGATCCTGCGGAACTGCTCAATCGTTGGATCGTGCCGCTCGAGAAGTGTTACGACTTCCTGACGCTGGCATCAGGGAAGAAGATCCAGGTTCCATTCGATCAGATGATCATCTTCTCGACCAATCTCGATCCGAGGGATTTGGTGGACGAGGCATTTCTTCGCCGCATCTCTTATAAGATTCACGTCAAAGATCCGACGGAACGGGAATTCCGGCAGCTCTTCAAGAAGGCGGCCGAACAATTTGATTGTCCACTCGACGAGTCCTCCGTCGACTATCTCATTCAGCGCCATTATCAGAAGCCCAATCGCGCTTTCCGAAGATGCCATCCGCGAGATCTATTACGGCAAGTCCGAAGCTACTGCGCTTATAACGGGTTCCCTTTAGAGATGAAGAAGGAGTATTTCGATGTCGTGGTTCGCGTGTACTTTACCGAGGTGATCTAGGGATGCAGGTAACTCAGATCCTCCCACGGACGGCAACTGTCCCGTATCTGGAGCATTATCCCGAGCAAGGGGGCCTCTCAGAACGCGTTCCGCTTACAAAGGTTCCATTCGTCATCGGACGATCAAAGACAGTCGATCATACCGTCTATTCGAACAAGGTTTCGAAGGAACACGCGGCAATCGTGAAGATCGGCCAGCGCTACGCCGTGCGCGATCTCGGCAGCACCAACGGCACCTTTGTCAACGGGCGCCGCACCACCGAACAGTTCCTTTCCGACGGCGATATCATTCATGTCGCGCACAAGGAGTTCTGTTTCCGCTATCAGCCGTCAACCATCATGTCGCACGAGAACGTCGAACAAACGCAAGCGGCTACGACTGGTTTACCGGAAAGCATCATTCGTGGAACGCGACTCCTTCGTGAGATGATTTCGACCGAGGCGATCGAGATCATGTATCAGCCGATCCTCGATTTGGAGAATCGGAAGATCATTGGCTACGAAGCTCTCGGTCGTGGCAACCATCCGGGCCTCTCCAAGAGTCCGGGGGTACTTCTCCGTCTTGCGGAACAATGCGATCTCGTGGTGGAACTCAGCCAGCTTTTCCGGCGACTGGCCGTTAAATATGCCGAAAACCTTCCACGAGACACGAAAGTGTTTTTGAACGTTCATGCCCGAGAGCTCGGCAACTCATCATTCTTCGAGTCGTTGATAGAAGCTCGTCGCATCGCACCCGAGGGACATCCGATCGTGATTGAGATCGCGGAGTCCGCGGTCACCGATGTCTCGGCGATGGGAAAGATCAAAGACGCACTTCTCGACGTCAACTTCGAATTCGCTTACGACGACTTCGGAGCGGGCCAGGCACGACTGCTCGAATTAACCGACATTCCGCCCGATTACTTAAAACTGGACATGGGCTTGATCCAGGGAATTGAATCCGCTAAGCCGCGGCAAGATCTCGTCCATGCCTTACTACGCGTTGTCGGTGCCCTTGGAATTCAAGTCATCGCCGAGGGGATCGAATCCGAGGAAGTGGCGCAAGTTTGCATGCAACTCGGCTGTCACCTGGGACAAGGCTTCCTCTTCGGTAGGCCAACGCTGGCTCCGTAGTTTTGGAATCCTGGATTTCGATGCCTCTACTTCAGTGTCACCGTACTGACACCTTCTCGTGCGTTGAGACACCGCGCGATGTCAATTCGCCGAACGAGCATTACGCAGTTCATTCCATTCGGCATAGCTCCGCTAAATCGCATTGCCATCCCAACCGGTCTTGGTTTTAATCCTGTAGCCCATCTCATTCGCCCGGTTCGTGGTTTTTGTAACTTGATGAACGCAATTCTGTTTTGGACATCTTGAGAACGTCGAAAGGATGCTGGCGAAGCCTCTGTGTTTCGTTTTCACTCCCCTTCATTCCGCACATCGAATGTTCTCGAACGAAAGAAAGGTGCGCGCAGTGTTTTCTTGCAAGTCTCCATTTCGAGTATTCACTCTTTGCTCACTCGCCTTGCTGATTGCCAGCTCAGCAAAGGCGGAATTGGCCACCGCCACGACCGGCCTCTCGGGACAGTCGACCGTCCTTGTAAGCGGTTCGGGAACCGCAACACTCAACAGCTTGAGCGGAACCTACAAGCAGTGGGTTCTCTTCACCCATACGAACCTCAACATCTCGGCAAATCCTCAGACCGTCAATCTGTCGATTCCGAATTCCGGTGGAACATATAATTCAACGGGTTCCACGACACTTCAGTACCAGTCTGAAGCTCCCCCCACTCCCGTCTCGGTGGATTCGCTGAGCATCAACCTGCTCGGCGGTGGGAGTGTCCCGGTGAATTTGAACATCGATCCGATTCAAGTTAGCACCAGCCTTGGTAACTTCGGCCTGCAACTCTCATTCTCAGGGCAGATCAGTTCACTCAACTTCGCATCAAACGCCCCGGCGGACGCTTCGTTGGGAGGGTATTCTTCCCCCGGAACGATTGAAGCAGTTATTTCTGGTAATGTTAATGCGACCCTGACAGGCGTTCCTCTCGTGGGAAACATTAGCTTGGGCTCGATTTACACCCTCGATCCTCAGGCGGTCACCACTGACTTTGATTTGCCTGGATTGATCGCTCTCAGTGATTTAAGTGGTGGTAATGGCCCTTACCCAGCAGACATGGGAGTGGGCCTCTCATTCCCCAACATCCTTGCCGGTTTGGTGATTCCATTGACACTGCCCTTCAACATCAATCAGAGCGCGAGTATCCCCAATGGTTCATCTGGAATCTCTTCTCTGGTTGCGAGTGGTCAGATTAATGCGAATCTGACGATCGGCAATCTTCAGTATTCGCTGGCAGGGGTTGTTCCTGGAGGAGTTGCTGTTCCAGAATTCTCATCCCTTGGATTGGCAACCGTTGGTGTTCTAGGACTCGCCATACCGATGTGGCGTCGTCGAAAGTCTGCATAACGCGTCACAAACTCATCCAGAAAAATCGATGAAACGGATCGAGGCTACCTCGATCCGTTTCCGCTTAACCGATTGCATAGAACGTGGAATTGGTCAATCACCCTGATTTTCGTTGTTCCGCTCTGTCATCGCTCGCTGGATTCGAGAACGACACTCCATTGAAAGTGGAGATTCATTCTCGACGATCAATGTTGGCGTCTTGCGCATCAACAATCGTAAGAACGATAACTGCTTTCGAAAACGGCAACACGATCGACAGAGCAGAAGATGGCTTTTCATTGTGAATCGGTCGAACGCCGAGAGTTCTTCATCAAGACTCGCCGAGATCAATTCGGCGGCATCATCACAACGCATGGCAAATATCCGATGAAGCCAAGATCTTCGGCTCATGAGGACTTCGCTCGCTTTCCTGATCCATCTCTGAACCAATTCTTTTCCAAACAGCTCCTCAGAAAATGACGGGCGCGATGCAGGCGTACGCGCACATTTCCGGCACTTGTCGAATCATCTTCCCTCATGGATTCAATTTCCATTCCGTCCAGTTCCCGAAGCTTGAAAGCACCCGAAAGCGGACTGGGCAACTTGGACAAGCAGGATTCAAAGATGATCCAGAACTCTCGATCCTCGAGAATCTCTGGAGGCGTTTTCCAAACGGAGGGAACGTTCTTCCATCTTCCGCTGCTCGTGAACGATGATTGATGCTCTTGCGATTCACGAAACGATTCATTGCCAGTCTCTCGACTCGTCGAAGACTTGCGATAGTGATCGACCACTTTGCGTCTTAGGATCGAAATCAACCACGTTCGGACCGAGGCCTCGCCGCGATAACCGGCAGGCGCTTTGACGGCCGCTAGAAATGTTTCTTGGACTAAGTCCTCCGCCAATTCGCGCCTTCCCACCCTGGATCGCGCATAAGCGTATAGCGCATCGCCATGCTCGGATAACCACTCAACACCCTGAGCCGCTCTCGTCTTTGCGTCCGCTGAACTATCACTTGACCGCGTCATTAACTCTTTCACTCCGTCGATTCAGTGAATGGTTGCTCCGCACGCCGAAGCCGTCAAGAGAATAAGATTTTGACGAATCACTGTAACAAATGGAAACGAACATCGACTAAGGGGTCGATTGTTGCGGCCAATTGAACCACGTTGCTGGTTGATTGGTTCTATTGGTCTTCGACCTTGGTTGTGATGAACCGACCAGCGGGTTGATGCATGGCATCGATCACGAAACACCATCATTTTTGAGCGATCGAACGTTAACTTCAGAGGGAGGTAATTCTCTGTTGAACGTACAGAACTGATCCGCCACTCGTTTATTTGAACCCACCCCATGGTGTCGACCAGTATCGACCTGATCGTCGCCTATGCATGGACTGACGCGCCTCCAGTCTTTCGACTCATCCTCCATCTTCCCAAACAAGGAGCATTCATCGTGCGAGCGACTCGTATTCAGACTGTCTTTGGACTTTGGTCAGCCATTGCATGCCTTCTCATCCCCTCATCATTAAGTGCCGATGCCGTGAAGATCACGGTGCAAAGCTTACAGCCAAACGGAGGTTTCGCCTTCTCTCCCATCTGGTTCGGATTCCATGACGGCTCGTTCCAACCGTTCACAGCGGGATCTTCAGCAAGTTCAAGTATCGAGGCGGTTGCCGAACTTGCGGATCTGGGACAGATCAGCACTCAGTTCAGCGGACATGGAGTTCAAACTTCGGTGGGAGGTTCTCCATTCACCCCTGGCTCTTCCGCATCAACCATCGTCAACGTTGCGGACCCTTCAATGGATCGATTCGTGAATTACGCCGGAATGGTGGTACCGTCGAACGATTTATTCCTCGGAAACCAGAGCGGGCTCGCCCTCTTCGATGCGAATGGCAATTTCGTTGGTCCGCAGACGATCACCATCTTTGGGCGAAATGTTTGGGATGCCGGCACCGAGGTCAATGACGTGACTAATCACCCTGCCTTCATTCAAGGCCAAGATCCTCATGGCGGGGCGGACGAGCATGGAACGATCGGACTCTTTCTCGACCGACCGGATTCGGCGGCCTATCTTGCATCGATCCTCGGAAAAACAACGGCCGCGAATTATGAGATCACCTCACTCCTAAGCTCCGATGTGGCGATTGCATCGATCAGCTTCCAGGTCGTGCCGGAGTCGTCTTCGGTGATCATGATCTCTTCCAGCATCATCGGATTAACTTCAGTATGGGGATTCAAGCGACTCGCTCGGCGAATCCCTGAGCTGAATAACCGAAGCTTGTAACCACGATTAATAAACCCAACTCGAAAGATGTTCATATCGATCATTCTGCCTGTCGATTTGTGATAGGGTCGAACTTAACGACATCGTATCAGGACAACTCCTGGTGCGACGTCCTCTCACCTTCCAACGCAGCTTCGGTTCTGTTTTCAACAAACGTGGTGAAAGATCCGCGTGCTTATCGCCGCAGAAGGGATGCCCCAGCGTCCTCGTGGGGAAGAATGGAAAGATTGAGATCACACCGCGTCGTCAAACGTGAGCCAACTTGAACGAAGGCGACCTCATGGCCGATGACTTCCTCGGCCACTTTTGAGATCGGAAGATTACTTGCCTCGAAGCAGAAGATGACGTCCCCCTGACTCGCAACAGGTAATGTCGAATCGGCAGGCATCTGTGCAATGACCAATTCGCGCAGCGATCGTCCCGGTGGACTATTGGGAACGCCGAGAATAAGACGTTGTTCCCCTCCCGCCATGGATAGCCTTGGCCGCGCTTTCTCGATGAGCCTTTTGATCTGTTTGACTGTTTCGGTGATACCGGAGTGAGTCTCGAAGAAAAGGGATGCCGCATCGATGTGATCAAAGGAGCCGGTCACCGCGGAGAGGATACTCCCGGGCAACTCTTGTCGTAATGCGACCTCCTGAAATCCTGCTGACTCATTGAGAAGTCCCCACAATCCCCCTTTACCCGCCAACACTTCCATCTCGATTCAATCATCCAGGTCATCGAAGAACGAAGTCGTCGACAGATGCTTGACGAGGAAAATGGCGGCTTCCCATGGCGTTCGAGATTTGCCAGGGAGTAGCTCGAGACCGTTCAAATTTCGGCTCTCTTTGACCGCTTGCCCCTGAATGAGATCGCTCGACTGTTTCCACGCTTCCACCTGCTGGGCACATGCTTGTCTCAGTTGGACGAGCTTTTCCCGCAGACCGCAGGCGAAACGATACACGGTGCGAAAGGCTTCGATAACACTTTCGAGGGCGAGCTCCTCAATACGGGTACGAACGTACGATCGACAGAGCTCGGGGAGTTCCGCAATGGTCACCGGCTTCGTCGTTCTTTGTTTTTGATGGTAAAGGGAATGTATTGCCTCGCCCGCGAGCTTCGCTCGGAGGTTCCATCGCTGAGCCTGTACTTCTTCGAATGAACGCTGCGCCGTTTCGACTCTTGCAAGCAGTCGATAGACCAGCAATTCCGTCGCGACGAGGGCAGGCTTCAGACGTCGTTGCGGATTCGCGAGCGTGGTCCGAACCCACTCTTCAATTTTCGCGCACTGCTCTTCCCCCATTTGATGAGAGATCTCGAAGACTCGCTTTTCAAAGGGGGATTGCATCGCCAGTCGTTGTTCGGCCGGAAGCGAGCCCGATCCGACTAAGACATCCAGTTCTCGAAGAATCGCGGTTGCCACTTCGGGCGCCTTCGCCTTTGGCCCGAATCGCATCACGACATCGTGAGCCTTGCGAAGACAATGCCGCTCCGGATCTCCGTCGAGTACCCCTTCCGAGGTCGTTTCGAACTGCACCAGTATTTTCTTCTCTTGCAGATCTACTCGACCGAGTAGCTCGACCGCTTCACTCTCCCCTATTTCTTTCAACCATCGCGAGCGATAGGCTGATCCCCCTTGTCCGTTCTCATCGACCTCGACCTCTGGGATGGACTCGATGTCTCCGTGCCATCGCGAAAGGATATGCCTGCAGCAAATGTTCGAAAGGAGGGACGCGACCTCATGCTTTCGGTACTGCAGGCGATAGAAGCCACAGCTTCGAACCATTGCTTCCATCCGCGATTCATTAGGAGCAGGCTCCGTCGCGTTTCGATGTTCGACGAGAATCTGCCCCCAAGCCGTCGCGGCCTCGCGATAGAGGTATTCGGCTACGAGACTCGTCGCATCACCAGCTTCGTCTCGATCCAAGTCCTCTCCAAGATGAACCAAGTAACAATTTCGAATCACTTCTCCTTGCGGACTTCGTGGTTCCATCCCGATCATCGGCTCGCCGGGATAGTCCGCCGTTGGATCGAGCGTATGGTTGAGTTCCATCAGCGTCGCGTATGCGTTGGCTCTCGCGATTTCTTTCTGCGCCGGATTAGGACTGGTCGCATGAAGTAAATAAGTCGAAATGACGTTAGTCGGAAGACGAAGCTCTTCGAGCAGGTCGCGAATCATGTAGACAAGATCGATGAGGGCACCACTTCCAGTCGCACCTCCAATAGACCCGACAACGACAACGGCCGGTGAATCGTTCGAACGGCGGACGCTAGTCAGTGAATCTCGATCGGTCGACGCCACACCGATCAGCGCATCACGCAGGACACTTCGAATCCGGTCGGCATTGTCGATAAATGCCAAACGTCCGAGCGGCCTGAGTCCTTCGGTTTCTGTTGATTTGGGTATGCCGTAGAACCAGCGTCGGTCCAGCCAGCGAAGAATCTCGCGCGATCTCGCCCGATAATGATCCGGCTTTTGCAGCGGTATCTGAATGATGTCATCAAAGGAGAGTCGCGATGGTGTCGAGCGTTCGGTCGCGGCTCGTAGCTCTTGACGATCGGTGTCGATCGCAATCGTTCGAATCATCGGCAAGACACGGAGACTTCCAAATGCCTCGTAGAGTCGATGGCGAAGATGGTCGATCGTTGCGCATCCGATCCCGCCCAGGCTGATGAAGAGGGTGGGACGGACGGAGGTCGTTTCTCGATTCTCTTCCTTCTGGTCGGGACTGGCCAATTGCCAAAGCGCCGGCGAACTCGTTTGCATGTGCGCCGTGGTGTGCGCGTCGAGTTCTGGCGGAGGCGAATCGGTCACCACGTCCGTGCACGCGACGGCAGCCGCCTCGGGACTGTCATCGATCGGCATCGGCGTCAAGTCAGCGTTCTTCGGCTTTGGCGCATCCGTCAGCGCACGAACGAGGTCGTTACAGGATGGGAAACGTTCGTTCGGATCTTTTGAAAGAGCGCGTAAGATGATGGCACGATCGTGGAACGGTAGCGGATCGAGCATCGGCCGACCGGTCGTGTGCTGCAGCGCGAGTTGTACGGTCGTCGTTCCGGGGAACGGACGAACGCCGGTGAGCATCTCGGCATAGACGATCGCCAGGCTGTATTGATCGCTGTAGCGGCTGATGCGCCCATCGAAGAACTCACATGCCGCATAAGCGGGACTCACACCGCCCGTCGCGGTCACGTTGTCCCCGTGCAGATCCTTAACCAGTCCAAAATCAGCGACCTTGACTCGATCCCCGACGAGCAGCAAGTTTCCGGGCTTGATGTCGAGATGCTGCAGCCCGAACTTCTCCCCCATGTAGTCGAGAGCGTCGGCAATATCGCGCATGTAAGCCAGCAAGATATCCCGCGGAATGCCGGCTTGGTTTTGCTGTCGGAAGGATTCGTATCGACTGATGAGTGTTTCATCGGCGAGTTCGGTGACGACGACAAGCTGCCCGTCGATCACCTCGACCCGTTCGAGAGTCAGAAGGAAAGGATGTCTGACTCCCTTGATCCTATTGAGGGCCTTGATCTCTTGACCGGCCCTGGAATCGTCGAGCTGACCATAGATGAACTTGATTGCTTTATGAAGACCGCCGGGCGCCGAGGCCTTCCAAACCTCTCCGTACCCACCGGCACCGAGACGTTCCAGAAGTCTGTACCCAGGAATGGGTTCGGCATCTGGTGTGGGTCGAAAAGCCATCGGGTACCCATGAATAACGGCGTGACAATTCCGAGAACATCTCGTGTTAAGCGTAGAACATGAATTGGCGGGCCAAGGGTCACTTTGCCGATAGACAGAGGGCGCCCGCTTGTGTCGGTCGTAGGAATTTTGTCAAAAAGCGGGACTATACGGCGTCGGTAATCTGGTTTAGTATCTGCGTGAGAAGGGTTTCAATAGCGCATTTCGAACCGACGACTCAATTCGTTTCATCCTGAGGCCGTTCTCTTGTTGCGGGGAAGGATTCGACCCATGCGGGCCCGTGTTTACATTTACTCAGCTCTCGCTTTGGTATTTGGCGCACTCGGATCTGTTGTTGTCATCAGCAGCCGCCACTCACCGGTTCATGCGGCCGAAACGAAAGCCGTTCCCAGTCAGCCCGTCCCAGTCGAGCAAACGAATTGCGTTCGCTGCCATCTGACAGCGGGGCGCGAGTTGACCGAGGCTGTTCATACCTTCGCCCACAGTGTGCATGATCGGGTTGCGAACATCTCGTGCCACGACTGTCACGGGGGTAATTTGAAGGACGACGCCAAGGCTCACACCTCTGAAGGATTCATTGGAACCAAATTGAGTGCACATCTCGAGAAGTGCCAATCTTGTCACGAAGATCAGTACAAGTCTCTTTCCTCCGGCCCCCATGCTTGGAACCACCAAAAGAAACTCAATATCCGTTACCCGCTTTGCGTCGATTGCCACGGAAATCATGACGTCGGCAATCCACCTGCGGAATTCAGTTTGACGCTCGTCTGTTCGGAGTGCCATCGGACGTACAAGCAGAAGGAGCCTTTGTACGCTTCGCTGACCGATGCCCAGGACAAGATGTGGGCCGCCATTCTCGATTGGCAGAAGAAACATCCCGAGAGCGAAACGCGCGTTCCCGAACCACTGGAAAAAACCTTAGGAGAGATTCGAGGTACTACCTCTGATTTGATTCACGGTTCAAAAACGCTCACCGATGACGAAGTGAAGGGACTGGTGAATAAGATTGATGCGTTCGTAACTGAGATCAAAGCGAAATCAACAGCCTCTGCAACGAAGGCGACGAAATAGTCGTTTCCACGGGCGGAGTGGTCAGGGATGTTTCTGAGGGTGGCGCTCGACGAAGGGCAGAGTTCCGATTGCCGGCCGAGGGAGTGAGTAACCATGCAACGACGTGACTTTCTTTTGACATCGACCGGCCTTGCTGCGGGGGGTATTCTTGCGCCCTCGATCGGTAAGCTCCATGCGGAAGATGCCAAGCCGACGCGAATCGATACACCGATCGGCCAAAAGGCGCAGGTCGGAATCGCTCGCGGATCCAGTATGGCCGACGCCGTCACCAAAGCAGTGGAGCTCTCTGGAGGGATCGATTTCATCAAGGAAGGTCAAACCGTTCTGATTAAACCGAACGTCACCGGCGCTGCCATCAATCCGACCACCACCGACCCAGAGGTCTTGTACGCGGTCATCAAGCTCGTCAACACACGGGGACCGCGCCGAATTCTGGTAAGTGATCGATGCTTCTCCCCCCTCTTCTCCGAGGCGACTCCGAAAACCGTCGACGTGATGAAAGCCGTCGGGCACATTGAAGCGGTTGAACAAGCGAAGTCAGACACGAAAGCTCCGGTCATGGCGATCGGGTTCGAGGAAGCGGAACGAGAATATGCCGATCTCGGCATTCAAAAGGACACGCCGCGTTGGCGGAAAATGAAGCCGGAACTCGCCAAGCATTGGCCGAACGGTTACGAGCTTGCTCAGCTTCTCTTCTCGGTCGATCACGTCGTAAACGTGCCGGTGATAAAGACGCACTTCCAGGCATGGTTCACGATGGCCATGAAAGCGTTCGTCGGGATGTCGCACCACCGAACGCGAATCGAGTTCCACCGTGAATATTCGGGGGATCGAAGCTTGGGAGATCAGCTAGGCGTTCACGCCCTCGAACAGAAGAATTCGCGACGCCGCCGCGGGATTCGAAAGGATCAGGCGGAGGAAGATAACAAGATTTATCCTTTCGTGGCGAAGATCGCCGAACTGAATCTCGGCCTTCGCCCTGCTCTCAACATTCTGGATGGGACCAAATCGTTCGTCTTCGGCGGCCCTTCGCATGGTGACGAGGCTGCGGCGAAAGTCGTCGTGGCCAGTCGGGATCGCGTGGCGGCTGATGTCGTCGGAGTGGCCGTGCTCAAGCAACTTGGATGCGAAGAGCGGATCATGAAGCGATCGGTCTGGCAGATTCCATTCGTTCGCCATGCCGTGAAGATCGGACTGGGCGTCCAAAGCCCGAATGAAATTGATCTCCGTGCCTCAGACGTCCCGTTCCTCGACGAAGTCAAAGGCTTCATGGCGACGTAAAGTCCAGAAACTTCGCACGAGGAAAACGCTGATAGCGTCTGCGATCCTCAACATCCATGACAAGAAATACAAAACCCTCTTTCACTGTTAGTGAGAGAGGGTTTTGCGATTGATTAAACATGCTGAAGGGTAAGACGCTCTTCGAGCAATACACCGGCATTCTCTGGATCGAATACCCCCTGAGGAGTAACGATTCTCCAATCGCTAAGCCGGCGTAACTCTTGCCACCCCGTTCCCGGAATCGATTGCCTCCCCAAATAAGAGGGGACGCTGACCAGTCGACCCATCACTTCTCCAGGACGGATGGCGAGCACGTCAAACCAAAGGTGTTCTCCGTGCCGTGGTTCATCTTCCATCGGGAAGCTAAGCTTCACCGCGAAACGCCAATCAGGAGGATGGGGCGATGCGAAAAGAATGCCGAAGGTTCCCCATCGCTCTTTCGCGAGCCGCGCCATTCGACGGCTCTCTTGAACAGTCTTGTAGAGCGTCGTCTCCGAGCGACTGATGCGGCGAAGAACTTCGATGGGCTGCCGCCAAGCAATTTCCCCCTCTTGATCCTTCTCAGGGGCCACAAGCACGGCACGGAAACCGCTATGTCCCTGTTCCGGCCCGCGATAGTTTCGTCCGCCGACCGCCCTTGGATCAACTTCGGCGGCAATCGCTTGCCAGGGACGCCAAGCAATGTCGAGCCCGCCACCGATCGCAAAGGGAACTTCGGGATCAGGAGTGCTGAACTCGATCCAAAGGTCAGCGACTGCATCGATCAGTTCGCAGGCCGATCCAAGCCATGCTTGCGGTACGCCCATTATTTCAAGGTCAGGTATTCCCGCCCGCTCGAGCCCATGCGTATGGACCCAGTAACAAGTTGGATTCGCTCCCTCGGGGGTCGAACGCACCTTGTGGATGCTGTAAAGCGAACTCTTTCGCGGAGGGGTCTCCGCATCGGTGAGAAGCCGAACGTCGTCAATGCTGCGATAGATCAGAGCACTGGCGTCAAAAATGACCGGCGACCAATCGCACGAGATCGCTTCACAAAGTCGAAGTTGCAATTGGTAATCGCTTGTCGGCTCCCGAAGCGAAATCGCTCCTTCCAGCCCTACCATCCAGCGGCATTCAAAAGCCTGCTTGCGCTGAGCAGCGGTACGCCAGTGGACATAATCGAGCAGCATGCGGTGCGAATCGGAGACGGGCTCGCACCAGATAAATGTGGAGGCAGGCCGATCGGCAAGATCGAACCAAAAACTCCAAAGAGTGTCTTCTGCTCGCTCCTCGCCCATCTCCGGTGCGGCATGTCCCCACTCGGCGAGGCGAAGCCGGACTTCCTCCGCCATCGGTGGCTGGTCGCCGGGCCAGAGGATGAACAGACTCGATGGCGGAATTACGCTGTGCTGATCCACGAGGGACACCTCGTCGAAGGGTTTGTTCGGCTCTGAGAGACAGCGAATCTGTCTCGTCGAACCCATTGATCATCTGAGCATCCAGTGAAGATAGGAGCCTTTTGCCGATCGCATCCCTCGTCTCGGCCATCAAGGCTTCGGTATCATCACCGTGTTGCTAACGGACCTTATCACGTGGCGGCCCGAATGAACTTGTCTCGATCCTCTTCAACAAAACTCTCTCGGCATTACCCACAACAAGGTCGTTTCCCCGATACTAAGTCGCACATTCCGCAAGGCTTTATCAACCCGCAAAGTTTCCCTAAATCTCCACGTTCAAAACAAGAATCGCCGATTCGTGCCGTTGTTGGTCAGACGACGTGCGGGAAAGGAAAGGTAGGGTGATATAATCGGAAACGACATGTTTGAGGTGTGATTAGCAATCGACCTGCTGTCGTGGCTTCAAGGCCTATCAATATCTTTTGGAATCGCACAGGCGAGATGAGGGTATCCGGTCAAAATGACTTGGGACTTCCTGAAATTCCAAGAGATCGACAGCGCGACGTGGTTCTACCTCTCGCTACTTCTCTCCGTCGCGATCTTCTTTCGCTTTCGCCGATTCTTCAGCCTGCGAAATTGGGACGTCATTACGCTGTTCTTGATGACCCCCGGGCTTCTCGCCACGAACAAAGTGGAGTCATTTCTGAAGCTGCACCCCGCCGTGAAGCCAGCGGGAATTGAAACAGAACTCGTCGGCGTCGAGCAACAGGTGAAGCAGGATGCCAGTTCGGTTGCGGTATTAGCGCAAAGCCCCGATTGGCAACAATTGAAACAATTCGGCTACCTTTGGCTCTTTGCCGGTACTGCCTATTTCGTTGTGCGATGTCTAGCCGACCTCATCATCGTTCGCCGGCCGAGGCTCGAACAGAATCTTTCGACCGGTGGCGTTGTTTTTCTGATGGTCTGCCTTTTCAGTTATCTCATCGTGTCAATCCTGACTCGAGAACTCGATGCGGGAAGCAGGCGCGGGGCACATGTCGCGCTCTCCCTTCTCGAAGGTGAAACGAAACTCCCGCCAGACATTGTCGCCGACCCCGCCACGGTTCTTTTCATGCTTCCCTCCGCCGCTGTCGAGCGAGGTTTCGCAGGGACCGCCATTCAGTCCGCGCCGAACTCTCAACTCCTCGCCGAGGAAAACATCATCCGAAGTGCTCTCATCATCGGGCATTTGCTCATCATCTCTGCTCTCGTCGTATGTGGATGGAAGCATTATCAGAGCATCACCACCGGCCTAGCCATGGCGCTTTTGTACCTGATGATTCCAGTCACCTTCATGCATGCCATCAAACTGGACCACCTCATTCCGACGGCCCTGCTCCTCTGGTCAATCGTGTTTTATCGCCAGTCGATCGTGAGTGGTTCTCTCATGGGCTTCGCCTCGGTTTCCTTTTTTCCGCTATTCCTGATTCCCCTGTGGCTTAGCTTTTATCGCAAAGGGGGCTTCAAAAGATATCTGACCTTCTTTTTTGGCGTGACGATTCTGCTTTGGCTCATGGTGTATTTCGTGCCGTCACTGGCTTCGTTTGGAGAACTTTGGTCGACGTCCCTATCCTCAAAGGTTTTGATCTCTCAAGAGACGGCTCAGAAGAGTGTCGGGTTCTGGACCGAAGCGACACAGATTTATCGATTGCCGATCGCCATTGTTTTTGGAATCGTGGTGGTCGGGAGCTTTTTCATTCCTCGCGAGAAGACCCTAGCTGATCTGATCTCGATTTCCGCGACCCTCTTCTTGTTGGTGCAGTTCTGGTACGCCGACCGAGGGGGAACATACCTTCACTGGTACATGCCTCTTCTACTCCTCGTCTTCTTCCGCCCTAACTTGTCGGAGACGTTCGCGCCTCCTCCCAACCCGGCGTCATCTCCAACGCCCCCGACCACCATCTAGTCGACCTTAAAAAGTCGATTTGCTGTTCATCCTCCATCGAAGGTTGGGCAAGGTTGTCCTTCGTTTTCGCTGTTTACCTAAAACGGGATTCATCGTAAGCAGGAGGAGAATAGGATGAGGGAGCATTCCATGCGCCGGTTGTTGGCTTGCTTGTTACTTGGGGGAGGTTGCCTGCCTGTCTGTGCTGCCGAGGTGAGCACCGTCGATTCAGTATTACTCGCGTGGAGTCAACGAGCCGATTTGAAGTCACTGGACGCTCAGATCGCCATCAAGCAACTTGGCAAAGATGGCCGCTGGGAATCGGACGATCCGACATTCGGACGCTTCCGTTTCAAATCATCACCGACAGAAGCCCGGTTCGACATTCTGGGATTCAACGGGACTTCGCACCTTCTAACTGCAGATGGCAAACTGACCGAAATCAATGGGGGTCAGGTGCGCGGCAAGACCGATCTTCCGCATAACGCCAAGCTCAGATCAAACCTTTGGCTTGGTGAATTGCCCGCCTTTCTGTTGATCGGCATCGATCCTGAAAAGATGCGATACCAATTCACCATTCGAGCCGTCCCATCGGCCAAGTCGATATCGGTTTATCTCTATCCACAGTTGCACGCCGACCAGAAGCGATTCGATCGACTCGAGGTCGAGATCGCGAAAGAGACGATGCTCCCCGTTCAAATCCACATCATTTGGAAAGATGGTCGGCACACCTTCATGGCGGTGACCGAGCCCAAGACGAACGTCGCGCTCGATGCGGATAGCTTCCACGTGAAGTAGGGGCTTCCCCACATCTTTTTCGACAATGGATTTCAATTCAAACAAGTCTTGCGATTTCTTATCTCAGCCCAACGGCTCGCGGTATGATTGAGAGAATTGTTGATCTCCCCCATTACGAATCGACCCTTCGTTATGAGAGGACTGAGATCATGAAACGGATTTCCTTCCGATTCATCCTCGTCATTGCTGGCTTGACCTTTCTCACCGGTGATCGTGCGGGCATTGCCGACGAGTCATCGAACTCACCTGCCGATTTGTCGAAAGCACCACTCGCGAAGAATGACCGCGAGAAACAAATATTGGATATTCTAATCGATCTCGACAAACAGCGCTCCGGGAACTGGAATGTTCCTGACCTCGACGGTCGACTCTTGCGTATTCTCGCTGAATCGATCGATGCGAAACACGTCGTGGAACTCGGCACTTCCAACGGGTACTCCACTCTTTGGCTGGCTCTCGCGACGGAGAAGACGGACGGTAAGATCACAACGTTTGAGATTGACGAAGCCAAAATCGTGGCCGCTAGAGCAAATTTCGCACGTGCGGGAGTGGAAAAGAGGATTGCCGTTATCTCGGGAGATGCTCACGAGGAAGTAAAGAAGCAGAAGGAGCCCATCGATCTTCTTTTCCTAGATGCTGATAAGGAGGGATATCTTGACTACTTGGAAAAACTCCTTCCTCACGTCCGCCCCGGTGGACTCATTCTCTCCCACAACATGAATGCGCCGAAGCCTGATCCACGATTCGTCGAAGCGATTACCAACAATCCCGCCCTGGAGACCGTTTTCGTGAATATGCACGCCGCCGGAATGGCTATCACCCTTAAAAAGCGTTGACCTGCGCTTGTCCTGGATCTTTCCTCGCGACAGCGGGAATTCTCCACGATATGCTGGACATGACCCATCAGCCATCGGGCGGTTCTTCACAGCAAATCTGAATGCTCGTTGCTCGAATGGCTATTCGTGAAAGGAACGGCATCATGTCCAGCGGATTGACATCGCACGAGAAGGCTCAGATCAAGACCGCCGAAGAGGTCGTGTTCTCGGGCAAGCAGACGACAGGCTTTGTCAAGCAGCTCTTTCGCGGACAATTCGATGCGAGCCGCACTTTTCCGTTTCCTCAGCCCTCTCCGCGGGTGGTCAAGGAGACCGACGAGTTCGTCGAGAAGTTTCGCAAGATCCTCGACAAGCATCTGGACCCCGTGTGGAACGACCGGAATGCGACGGTCCCCGCCGCAACCGTCCGTGCGATGGGAGAATGCGGCTTTCTCGGGATGACGATCCCCAAGGAATACGGCGGGCTCGGCATGCCGCAATATTCCTACTGCAAAGCAATCGAGGAGTTGTCGAAACGGTGCGGCGGCACATCGGTCATGACCGGCGCTCATCAAAGTATTGGACTTCGCGCCATTCTTCTCTTTGGGAACGAAAAGCAAAAGCAATGCTTGAGGAAACTTTCCGCCGGTGAGGAGTTGGCCGCGTTCGCACTGACCGAGCCGGAAGCAGGATCTGATGCGAACAACGTGCAGACGCGCGCGGTCTTCGACCCGGTCAAAAATGTGTGGCGGATCAACGGTCAAAAGCGATGGATTACCAATGGCGCCATCGCAAGCGTGCTCACCGTTCTCGCGAAGACGGAAGTCGACACCCCGGAGGGAAAGAAGGATAAGGTTACCGCTTTCATCGTGCGACCCGAATTCCCTGGATTTCGCGTGGTGGAACCATCACTCGAAAAAGTCGGTATCCGTGCTTCCATGCAAGCGAAGCTTGAATTCAAGGACATGGAGGTCCCGGCAGAGAACGTTCTCGGCGAAGTTGGTAAAGGACTCAAGATCGGCCTTTCGGTTCTCGACTACGGTCGGCTTTCGTTTGGTGCGGGATGTTCCTCCGTCGCAAAAGAATGCCTTCGCCGAACGATCGAGCACGTGAAACGACGGGTCCAGTTCGGCGAACCGATCGGTAAGTTTGGCCTGATCCAGGAGAAGGTCGCTCGCATGGCCGCAGTGACTTATGCCATGGAGTCGACCGCCGCCCTTGTCGTCAACGCCTTCGACAACGGCGAAGAGGACATCATGCTCGAGTCGGCTTTGCTCAAAGTCTTCACCAGCGATGAACTCTGGACGATCATCAACGACACGATTCAGGTGCACGGCGGAATGGCATTCTTTTGTGATCAGCCATTCGAACGATGGATGCGCGATTCACGACTTAACAGTATCGGCGAGGGAGCGAACGAAGTGATGCGGCTCTTCATCGCGGGGACGGCGCTTGGAGATGTTGCCCGCGAGCTACAGACATCCATGAAGAGTCCGACCAAGTTGGTGGGCCTCATCGGCCGAAACATCATGGGGCAAGTCAACGTCCCCGTTCGGCATCCCCTTCTTCATGAAGAGGGAAGATGGCTCGGACAAGCGACGCGCAAACTGGGCCGGCAAGCACTCCGAATGCTCGTGAAGTACAAGGAATCGATCATCAAGCAGCAATTCAAGCTCGAAAGACTAGCGACGGCGACGATCGCTATTTACACCGCGACCGCCGTCGTGAGTCGATTGGACCGAGCCCTCTCCGAAAACGATTCGAAAGAAACCCGCCGAGATTTGAAAGCCGGCAAGCTCTATTGCCAAATCGCCCGCCGACGATTCGCAAACGCGATCGGCAATCTCTGGAAAGATGAGACGTTCGACAGTCAACATGCCGAATTGTCAAATGAGTTGACGGGGCTTTGATGGAGTACCGATCGGGTCCGTCCGCACTAACCTCCATCTCTCGACTGCAAGAGTGGGGCTTTGTCTCCGTTGATGAGCAGTTTCAGAAGAATGTCGCCGCCCCCTAGGAACTCGAGCGCCTCCGCGAAGATACGAGGGCGAGCATCAGGTCGGACGCTCGGATTCTTCCAATCCTCTTGGAAGCCGGTGAGCACGGCATGCTCGATGGCCTGCTCCGCCTCCCTCGTTTTGCCGACTGTTTGAAAGACCGCAAAGAACATCTCTTCATCACTGTCGTTTCCGAAGAAGACTCGTTTCGGTGGATGGCTCGGATTTAGAAGATTACCCTCTGAGTTGTCGAACCGCCCCTCAATCGTGATCTGAGTCCCAGCAGGTAACTCGACCGGTTCGCGGTACACATAATTGTCTTGCCAATAGAAGTTCCAATCCTTAATCCAGACGAGTGACTTTGATTCACCCGAGGGGAATTTCGCCGTGATCTTCATTTCCTTGCCGATGAGATGCATGTGCGGCACCACCGACATCAGCGTGATCGGTGCGGGAATGGTCATGGTCGAAGTCAACTTGTGGTTCGATTCCCCCGCCGGTACGTCGATCATCAGCGTGCCGAGCACTAAAGGAACACGAGACATCTTGTGCATGGAGCCCGCGCTTTCATCCGCGAAGTAAAGAGCGATCTTCGAACGATCCACCTCTTCTTTTCCGCTCGGATGAATGTGGAACTGCACCAGGAGATCGGCTCCTTTAGGAATGTGCATTCCGATCCCCTTGGGAAGGAATCGTGGTGTCATGCCGGGAACCCATACTCCCACGACACCGGTGACGGGAACGCCAGGCGAACCGAAAGTGCGATAGCCCGGCTCGGGCGTTTTCGCATCCTTGATACGCGCGGCTCCCATCATGTCGTAGAAAACGACGGCATGATGCACGACCGAAGGATTGCCTGGTCGGAATTCAAATCCGACCAACGTCTTATCCTCGGGGATCGGAACGCGAACCACATAGTGTTGAAAGATGTCGGGACCGTCCGCGGGGACGACCGTTTCGTAGGGCATGTCTAGCACGAGACTTGGTTCCCCCAATCGCCAACCCTGAATGAAGTCGGGGGAGACAGGAAGGTCATCCGGGTTACCTTCCGGCATTCCAATGGCCACCCACTCCTTGAGGAGTTCTCGTTGCCTAGCGGAGAGTGAACGCTCGCCGAGAAAATCTCCATGCCCCGGTTCGGCCATCCAAGGGGGCATCAGCTTCTTTTCCGTAACCTTGACAAGCCAGTCACCACGCTTGACGCAATCGTTGAAGGATTCGAGCGCGAACGGAGCGACTTCTCCAGAACGATGACACTCTGTGCAATTCGCAAAGATAAGGGGCGCGATGTCTCGGTTGTACGTCACTTTTCGCTTTGCGGCGTCAGCGGAGGAAAGGTTCTCGATCGGACAACCAACGGGCGGAGAGAAGCGGACGGCGGGAAGATGCCCCTCGATCGACGCTCCTATTGCATCGATGAGGTCATTCTCCTTGGCTTCGAGCTGCCGCTTTCCGACTTGCCGATACATGTCATTGATTCGGCCGTGGTAAATCACTGCTCGGTGAGCATCGATGACAAAGGCCTCGGGAACGTGGGTCGGATTTAGTTTGTGGACGAGCTCTCTTGAACCGTCAAAGAAGATGGGAAACTTGATGCCGAACTCTTTCACGAATTGGTCAACTTGTTTCCACGTGACAGATGGGTCAGAGAAGACGCCGTAGAACTCGACATGCTCTGATTTAAATCGCTCATGAATCCTGCCGAGTTCGGGAATGAATTGCCGAGCGATAGGGCATTCCGTGGAAAGGAAAACGACCACCGTCGCGCGAGTGCCATCCTTTTCGCCGATGAGCTGAAGCCGCCCGGACATATCAAGCATGCGGATACTTGAACTTCCGAGTTCTAAGTCCTTTTCGTCGGCGAAGGCGGGATGACTTAGGGGAAGTGTGGCGAGCATCGCCCCCAGGAAGAGAGTGGACGCCTGTAACGAATGGATGTGATGGCGCATTCGCGCATGAACGGAACTAATAGGGTGAGACATCTTCGTTCTCCCGCCGGCCGGTCTCTTCGTCGCTGAGCATCACGACAAGAGAAGGCAATACGCGCCGGCGGGTCGTCCGCCTGCGCTAGGATTTCTCCTCAGTCTCTGTCCAATGAGTGGCATCTTTCGCCACTGTCGCTAAACGTTGAATTGCATGATCATCCCAGCGGGCGGCTTCGGTCGGCATCAGCACGCCGCGAAGAGCAACATCGACAATGTCTCGGAAGTGTTCGTCGACAGACTTCTCGCGGCGAGCGAAATAGCTGGCGAACATCGTTCCGTAGAGCATGTCGCTGAACACTTTGATGACGCGCTCGACGGCCACGTCTCGAACGCGACCGGCATCAACGAGCATGGTGAGCATGATTCGCCAGGGTCCGACGTTGCGTTCGAGATTCTGGAAGTACATTGACTTCCGGTGATCACGAAAGACCGCTCGCTCCTGAATCAAAAGCTCGACGACATGCGGGTTTCGGCGAAAGAATTCGAGATAGCCGTAAACCGCCAACGTCATCTGTTCGAGTGGGTCGCTACTCGAAAGGGCAACTCGTTGGACGTAAATATCCATTTGCCCCATCGTGTCGTCGACCGCCGCGAGGAATAGATCCGCCTTGTTCTGGAAGTAGCGGTAGATCGTTCCTTTGCCGACACCGACTTCCTTCGCGACGACATCGAGATCCGTGGCCGCGTATCCATCCTTCGCGAAGAGTTGAGCCGCAACGGCGAGAATCTCCTCCCGACGTCGCTGCCTGAGAGCTTCATCCACCGGCCGACCCGGTCCACTCACTTTTTTGGCAACCACGACCCGCCATCCTTTCATGGACGGACTCGTCAGTCAAAAAACTACCCAATTCTTCGGCTAACACAAGAAAGAACTGAATAATTTTGAGACTCACTCGTCAACAAAACATCCTTGATGACACAAACATCTATTATTCAAATACTTGCAATCAAAACACCTTTCCCTTTGCTCCGTGAGGCGCTGGAACGTCACCCAACGGAACAAATGGAAGATCCGAAGTCGTCGACATGCCTGGAATCGAATTGATGCAAATCCAAATCAAGCCTAGGCTCTACGACGACAAACGCATTGGGTCCTATTCTGTCGTTCTAATGGAACGACGCGAGGAAAATCATCATGAAAAAATATTGGACCCGATGGAAGTATGCCCTGATTGGCTGGCTGGGAGCAACCCTAGTCCGAATCTGGTTCTCCACCATACGAATGGACGTCCGGTTTCCCGTCGATGCGCCACGGAGGAACTTGCTCCCCGGCCAAAGTGCGATTCTGGGGGGTTGGCACGAAACGATCCTTCCCTGTTCCTATTATGTCGGCCCCATTCACCCGTGTGCCCTCGTCAGCAAGAGCGGGGATGGGGAATTGATCTCCGCGATCATGCACGGATTAGGTTGGAGGACCATTCGAGGCTCATCGAGCCGGGGAGGACAGGGAGCCTTTCTTCGACTGATCCGGATGGGGAGGATCACTCATCCCTTTCGGATGGCATTCACCCTCGACGGCCCGAGAGGACCCAGGCGAAAGGCAAAACTGGGAGCCGTTCAAGCGGCAAGTTCCTTAGGAATTCCGCTCATTCCGGTCGGGGTTCACGTGAACAGAGCTTGGAGGATGAAAAGCTGGGACCGGATGTTCATCCCCAAACCCTTTTCACGCATCGTGATCGTGGCCAATGAGCTCATCCACGTGCCAAAAGATCTCGATGACCCTATCGCCGAGCACTACCGTCTCCGGCTTGAAGAGGGGATCGCTCGAGCAGAGGAAACGGCCCGTCAAATCCTCGAAGGAACGACGATCAACATTTCAACTTCGTTAGATCAAGCGGCATAGGTGATTGAACGTTTGGTGAAGTTGCATCGGTTATGCTGTTAAATTGGACCACGTGTAGCGACTCGTCGACTGACAAATCCAGCCTAACCCTTACCTTCGCGTACGAGATCATTCTCACGACAGACGATACTCCCCAGGGAGGGTCTGTCGATGATGCGTCCTTCGATGCGCTGGTTAGGTATCGCTTGTTGCGGCCTTGTTGCCACCAATGTGGCGACCGCTCAACCCTCGTTGATACCCGGCACGGGAATGCCGCGTTCCTCGCCCCCTGCGGTTCCCTCCGAGTCGGTCATTCCTCAAGAGATGACTCCCCTGCCGACGGCAACGCTGACGGAGCCCAATAGCGTTTCGCTCACCGATGATGTGAGCCGAGAGCTGTCGAACGCCCCCTTGTCTGCACTGGAATCACTTGCGCTCGCGAATCACCCGTCGATCCAGACCGCGATCGCCGCTATTTCCGCCGCGCAAGGAAATGCGCTGCAGGTCGGTCTCTATCCCAATCCAAATTTTATCGGCGGTGCGACTCAGTGGGGTGGCAGCAACACCTTCTGGATCGGATCGATGTCGCAGGAATTCGTCGTTGCGAACAAGCTACGTTTGCAGCGATCAGCCGCACTGCAAGAGGTTCGCCAAGCGGAATACAACCTGACGCAAACGCGATTCGAAGTATTGACGACCGTTCGCGCGGTCTTTTATCGAACGCTGGCTCTTCAGCGCCGGTCCGAGGCGCTGACGCAACTCGTGGAGATCGCGAGGAAGTCTTTTGAATCCGGTGAACGGCTTAAGCGGGGGGGTGAAGGAACACTCACCGACGAATTGCAGCTCAAGATTCAGTATCGCCGTGCCGCCGCCGTCCTCGCGAGCAACAACCAGCAGCTTGCTGCGGCGAAAAACAGCCTTGCCGCCGTGACAGGCCTTCCCGAACTGAAGATCGGCCGGGTTGATGGCATACTAGAATCGCCGATCCCCGAGATGGATTATGCTCTGGTCCGAGCCGGCGTGCTCGCTCAGAACGCGCAGATCGGCAAGGCGCAGGCCGAAATCATTAGGCGTCGTTTCCTGCTCCGCCGAGCGATCGTCGAGCCTTGGCCGAACCCGACCATTCAGAGCGGTTACCAGTATTACACCAGCTTCCCGCATAATCAGCCGATCCTTTTGGCCTCGGTGCCGATTCCTGTTTGGAATCGAAACCAGGGGGGCATCCGACAGGCTCGCGCCAATGTCTCTGGAGCGGCGGCGAATCTACGCGTGACCGAAACAAACTTGTCGAACCTCACAGCAGATGCGCTCGGTCGGCTCCACTCATCAACAGAACTGGTGAAGGAATTCGAAAAGGAAATCGTCCCCGCCGCGACGCAAACGGTGCAGCTCGCACAAGCGGCTTATCAGGGGGGCCAGTTTAGCTTGCTTCAACTCTTGCAAGCTCAGCGCGACTTAGTCGACGCGAACCTGGGCTATATCGATGCTCAACAAGGACGGTGGGAAGCGGTCGTCGACATCGCTCAGCTTCTTCAGCTGGACAACTTCCCCCCCACCGCTCCGAACGGTGCGGAATCGGTCGAGATGGTGCCAGAAATGGAAACGCCCACCGCCCCTGCCGAGGCACCGACCTCAGCGCCGACCGCTCCCGCGAAGTAGTTCGCAATGCGTAAAGTTATCGGCGTCTTCGAATCACTTAGATTCTTTCTCGTCGAGTCTTGTCTCTAAAAGTTAGCCGCCCCTCCCGGTGATCGAACCTCTTCGTCTCACTCGTTGTCGATTACGCGACAGCACGAGCTTCTACTAGGAAAGTGGACCGTGAGCGGGTGATTCCAAGATCGCGACACCTTTGCCTTGATCATGTAGAATGCCTCGGGATCGGATGAGAACCGGAAACCAGGAGCCGACGTTTCCATGAAATTGCCGAAGGGATTTCGCTTCGCGGGGCAGTACACCGGCGTCAAGAAGAATGCGAGCAAACGCGACCTGACCCTGATCGTCAGCGATCGTGATGCAGCGGCCGTCGGCATGTTCACCACGAACAAGGTTTGTGCGGCACCTGTGCAAGTTTGCCGCGAACGGCTCCCGTCCTTGAACGTGCGCGCGATCGTCGTCAACAGTGGAAACGCAAACGCTTGTACCGGCGAGCAAGGTCTTCGCGATGCGAAGGAAATGACCGCCTCGGTCGCGAGCGGACTGAGTGTCGATGCGAAGCAGGTCCTGGTCTGCTCGACCGGGGTCATCGGCCGGCCATTGCCAATGGAGAAGGTTCTCAAAGGGATTAAAGAACTACTCCCTAAGATCTCCGCAGAGCCAAATTCATTTGATGAGGCGGCTCAGGGGATCATGACGACGGACACACGAACCAAGACCACATTCCGTCAGATCACGGTCAATGGAAAAGAAATTCACATCGCCGGATTCGCGAAGGGGGCGGCCATGATCGGCCCCAACATGGCGACCATGCTTGCTTTCTTGATCACCGATGCCGAGGCAAGCCCTGCCCTGCTCGGCCCCATCATTCGCCGCGCGGTCGATCGATCATTTCACGCCATCAGTGTCGAGGGGCACACCTCCACGAACGACTCCGTGACCCTTCTGGCGAACGGAGCGAGCGGTCAGTCGGCCGAACCGGTGCGCGACGAGTTCGCGAAGGCGATCGAGGAAGCCGCAATCGAGCTAGCTGTCGGACTCGTTGATGATGCCGAGGAAGTCACGCATCGTTTGACGATCGATGTCACCGGCACTCGAACCGAGGAAGAGGCTCGCAAGGTAGCCAAAGCAGTGGCGGATAGTCCACTCGTCAAGACCGCCGTGTTCGGCAATGACCCAAATTGGGGACGAATCTGCAGCGCGGCTGGGTACGCAGGGATCGACTTTGCCGAGAAGGATCTCTCCCTCCGTGTGAATGGAACTCTTCTATACGATCATGGTGTGCCGACGAAATTCGATGCCAACGCAGAGTCGGCTCGCATGAAGGAGAACTTCGAAGTCCACATCGAACTTATGTTCGAACTCGGCCAAGCTTCCTGTCGATTCTGGAGCACTGACTTATCGACGGGGTATGTTCGCTTCAACGCGGAATATACGACCTGATCGAACTTTCCCGGCAAGCGTCACCAGACTTTCTTCCGGCGACCACCATTCCTTAATTTTCTACTGGCCTTTGGGGGTCGAATGGGGCATCATTCACCCCAACTCGTTTCCGGCCTCGTCGGCAGCGAGTGGCGAAGCCGGGGAATGGGAACCAAATCGACGCTTCGCCTCCACATGGATCAAAAATTCAAGCACCCTGGGAGTCGTCCATGTCCAGCCGGACCTGGTTGTTCGTTCTGAGTTGTATTGCACTCGTCACGTCGGCCTTCACCTTCAGTATTCGCGGAAACATTCTGCTCGAGATGGGAAATCACTTCCATTTCAGCCAGGAGCAGAACGGCGCGATCGACGGAGCCCGCTTCTGGGGAATGGCGGCCTCGCTGCTGCTTGGCGGATTCATCTGTGATTGGCTCGGCATGAAGCGAATCATGTGGCTGGCGTTCCTGAGTCACGTGGGCGGCACGCTCGGCATGGTCTTCGCGCCGACATTCGGCGGCGACGTTCCCAAAAGCCTCCTTTGGATTCAATCCTTTTCCTTCCTCCTTGGATGCGGCAACGGATTCACGGAAACCGCGATCAACCCGCTTGTGGCAACTCTCTATCCCAAAGAGAAGACACACTATCTGAACGTGTTGCACGCGTGGTGGCCGGGCGGACTCATCATTGGGGGCTTTCTCGCGATGTACGTCGGCCAAGGGATCGATCTTCCTCTTCAATCTTTCGGGATTGATTATCGCGTCCTGGTTGCCGGCCAGGGATTCAACTGGTGGCAGTCGCTTCTCATGATCATCGCACCCGCGATCATCTATGGATTCATGCTTCTCACCGCGAAGTTCCCGGAAACCGAACGAGTCGCGAGCGGCGTCTCAACCGGTCGGATGTTCATGGAATCTTTCCGTCCAGGATTCATTCTTTGGGGCATCTGCATGCTTCTCACCGCGTCGACCGAACTCGGTCCGCAAAGCTGGCAGTCTTCCGTCATGGAAAAGACGGCTGGTCTGAATGGCACTCAGATCCTCATCTACACGGCCGGCATGATGTTCATCCTTCGACACTTCGCAGGGCCGATCGCTCACCAAATCTCGCCGATTGGGCTGCTGGTAGTCTCCTCGATCCTGTCGGGAGTCGGCCTCTATTTGCTTAGCTTTGCTAACAATGCGGCAACGGCATTCACATACGCAACGATCTTTGGACTGGGTGTCACGTACTTCTGGCCAACGATGCTCGGCGTTGCGTCGGAGCGATTCCCCAAGGGTGGCGCGATGATCCTCTGCCTCCTCGGCACGATCGGCAATGCGGCTATCGCTCTCACCATTCCACAAATGGGTCAGATCGTCGATCACTACTCCGTTCAAACGGTGGAAGCGAGTGAAACGAACAAGGAACTCGCGAGTTTGATTCTGAAGACGAATGCGGATGGGAAGCCGATCGCTCTCAACACGACGGTGATCGAAGAGCTCAAGGGAATCAAGAAGGGTGAGCAGGATCCCGCGACGCCGATCGTTCCTGCCGATAGCCCGATCGCGAAACTTTCGAAGGATGAAGTGATCTCATTGCTCGGAGTCGTCGAGAAGGCGCAGAGCGTCGGTTTCTCGATGGCCTTCCGCTGGGTATCACTACTCCCTGCGGCCTTGGTGATCATCTTCGGATTAATCTGGATCTATGACTTCTCACGCGGCGGATACAAGGCGGAGCAACTCCTGAGCAAGGAGGAAGAAAACGACCTCTTTGAAGGAGGCTCGCAAGGCCCCACGAGTTGAAGGGGTTAGCGAGTTCGGACGGAGTGTCGTACAAACCTCGCGTAAAACGGAGCGCCGGGTGGTCCAAGCGACTTGTTCCGATTGCCGCCCAGTGTGCAAGCGGCTAGGTGGAAGCTGGATGCCGAAGGCACAAGAGGGGATGTTCTTTCCAAGCGCGATTAACTGACGTACTCAAAGTTGTTGGTTGCATCGGATGCTCGGCCCTCTTGTTGCCTCGCAACCCCGACAACGAGTTGTCGGGGCCACCCGAAAGGTTGCACTCGTTGCGCTGCCGTCGAGCCCACAGCATTTAAGGAGGTCAGATACGACATAAAACGTGCATGGCCCCGCATGCCGTCGAATCCAACTCCATGTCGCTCGTTAAGCAACTTGGCGGCACGTCAAGCGCTGGATTATCCAATCCACGATCAGTATGGCCAAGATCGAGATTCCGACCACCGGCATAAGAATCGACAAGGCGAGGATGATGAGCACGACGCCACGAGAGAAATGGGCGTCCGATCGGCGAGGAAATCCTGTCTTTCCCTTGGGACGCCTGATCCACCACATCCAAATGCCCGTGATGGGTAATAGATTCAACATCATGCAGGCGAGAAACCAGACGACTTTGGAAGGCATACTCAGAATCGACCCAACATGCAGTGTGAAGTTCCACTGCCCGATTCGGTAGAGAATGGGCATCTGGTGGACGGGCCACGACATGAGTTCCTCGCCGGTCGCGCGATCAAATGCAATCCGTGTTAGCGAAGTGGGGCGATCGGTTCCGCCGAAGAAGCAAACGTAAGATTGCTCCGGACTGCGCGGGACCGTGATGAAGATATTACCCTCCGTGCATCGCTCGCGCGCCGAACGAATGATGGTGTCGATCGGGATCGTGGGAAGGTTCGCCGGACTTTTCGAAGGTACCTCTGTCCTAAACACTGCATACGTGTTCGTTGCGTTCGCGACCCAGTTGTAGCCATTTCCCCAGACGAAGGTATACATCAATCCTGTCAGCGCGATGACCAATGCGACCGGCATGAAAATCAAACCGAAGATCGAGTGCAAATCACGAAGAACCACGTACTGCTTCCCCCACCACCGGGGAAGCCAAGTCCCCCAAACCTGATTTCGCTTCTTCGGCCACCAGAGATAGGTTCCTGTGATCAGCAGAATGATCGACCAACACATCGACAGCTCGGTGAGGATACGTCCGGTCGTGCCGATGAAAAGCTGCCGATGGATGACAAGAATGATGTTGAAGAAATCGAGCGGTCCCATCTCGCCCGTGACATTTCCCGTGTAAGGGTCGATGAAGACTTCGCGCACACGCCGAGTAGCTTCTGGCGACGTGGCAATAAAAGTAAAGCGAGTCGTGTGATACGAATCATACGGAACAGTCAGGCGCAGCAATTGGTAGTCTTTTGGTAGGAACGCCGTCGCGGTGTCCAACTGCGTCTGGTAGGGAACGATGGCGTCCCCCACTTTCGAAACGCCCATGTAGGGATGAATCAGAACCTCGAGTTCCGTCTTAAAGATGTACAGCGCGCCCGTCGTCGCCATGATCATCAGCACGGGAGTGACGAGTAGTCCCGCATAGAAATGCCACCGCCAAACCATGCGGTAGAAGCTTGGATGAGTGGATTCCCGACGCGATTCTCCGCGACGAATCGGGGGAGATCCCCTGCCCGTTCCATCTGTTGAGTTGATGACAGGTTCATCAAGGGCCGGCAGAATTGCGTCGTTTGCAGGCGTTGCCATCTAAATCCCGATCCCGCTCATGTGGTTCGCGACAAATGCGAACCGCCGGATCGATTATGGCATGGCAAGATGGGACATGCGACGACTCAAGGGGGATGAATCACTAGAGCCGAAGAAATCGAAAGACGGAACAACCGCTACACCGCTTTCCGCTTTGGCCCCTCTGCCTGCGTTTCGGGAGTGCCGATGGATTCGGCATCCCCATCGGAAACGTTGGTTACGGTTCCGACGACGCGCTGGCGGTGCTTGGGGACGCGTGGAGGAAGGACATCCCATACGAGGCCAAGCTTTTCGAGCAATTTGATGGTGGAATACGTGAGATCCATCTCCCACCACTTATGCCCGTGAGCGGCACTTCGTTGATCGGCGTGATGGTTGTTGTGCCAGCCCTCCCCATTGGTGAGGAGCGCCACCACCCAATTGTTCGTGCTGTCTTCGCCCGTCTTGTAATTGCGATAACCCCAGAGGTGGCTCGCTGAGTTCACCGCCCAGGTGATGTGCCAAACGTAGACCGTCCGCACGATCACGCCCCAGACGAAAATGCTCAGGCCAAACTGAAGTGCCTTCTCTGGAGTGGGTGACACCATGTAGGCGACGAGGAAGCCGACGGCCGCGAAGAGCACGACATGGAGAAACCATACTCCGAGCCAATTGAAATTGCGGTGCAGGTTCCGGTAGAAGCGATCGGAAATGAGATCACGGGCGTATCGGTCAAACATCGCCAGCGTGCCGACTTCGCGGTTCTCCTTGACGAGCCATCCCATGTGCCCCCAGAGAAAGCTCACGAGCGGGCTGTGCGGATCAGGTCGTTCGTCTGAGTATTGGTGATGCATCCGGTGGACGGCGACCCATCGGACGGGCGAATCTTGGAGCGAGCAGATGCCAAGGATCGCGAAGGTCCGTTCCAGCCACTTCGAGCATTTAAAGCTGCCGTGCGTGAGAAGGCGGTGATACCCAATGTTAACGCCACAGGAGCCGAAGAAATAATTGCCGATGAACACCAGCGCGACGCCGGTCCACGAGAAGAAGTATGGGACAAACGCCAAAAGGGCGAAGATGTGGAGCGCGATGAAGTAGCTGAGGTAGGGCCAAAAGATTCGCCCCCCCACTGCGGATTCGGGCATTTCAAGTCGTCGATGAGCTTCAGTCGTGGAGGCCATGATCGGATGGTTCCAAGTCTCGAGTACTACCTTGAGCGAAGAGGCAGTGCGAGGCGGGTCATGATCTTCCGTAACCGCATGAGCCGCCATCCTTGCCGACACCACAAGTTCGGGGGAGTATACGGACCCGTTTTAAAATTGCGAAGATGGGTTTCCGATCAAACTGAAACAAAAAGGAGCTCGAAGCAGGCCCTTGATAGGGCTGATTTTGCCCGAAGAAAAGCGCCTCGAATTGAGGCGGATTGCGCGACCCCTTTGAATTTACTCAAAGAATTGAATGACACGCTTTAGCAGCCTTTCGATCCTCTTTCCATCCACACCGATTTGGGACGGATGAAGACGCGACAAAAAACCTCCCATTTCTTGGATGAAATGGGAGGTTTTCACATTTCAACATGGCTCGACCGTTCGTCCGAGCGAGTTAGTTACAGTCGGCCGGGAACTCCACAATCTGGATGTTCTTGAAGTCCAGATTGGTCGTCGGATCGTGCGACTGAAGCGCGATCTTTCCAGGGCCGTCATAGAACCCTTCGCGAGGATTGGGATTCGGCTTCCGCTTGTCCTTGTAGTCGGTGACCTGATAACCGTTGAGCCACACGCCGATATAGTTGCCTGCGACAAGGAGCGTCTTCTTGAAATAGACGTTGTCGTCGGTGGTGACCTTTCGGGCGGGCTTCAGGTTATAGACACCGCCGGTTCCGTAATCGATAGGACGATCACGCTGCTCCATCCACTGATTGCGGATCTGTGATTCGTAGCCGACCCAGGTCGTATTCGGAAGCGAACGGAAGAAGATACCCGAATTGAAGTGCTTGCCGTTCACGCGGATATCGGACTGCATGATGAAGTCCTTGTAGGACGCTTCGGTTTCGAGCTGGCCTTGCCCGCCACTCTTGACACCTTCCTTTGCCGGCACGTCGACATGGATCTGGCCATCCTTCACGACCCAAGCCGCCTGAAGTTTCTCCGCGGAAGGATCGCGTGAGACGACTTTCCAGCCCGTCAGATCCTTGCCGTTGAAAATCGACTTGAGGCCGAGCGGCTTGAGCTTGATGTTTTTGAATTCGATCTTGCTGCCAGGATTGTGCTGTTGAAGCCCGATATGGCCGCAATGAAACTTGGTTTGCTGCGTATCGCAAACGACTTCGCCATTGATCTTCGTGACGATGTGGTTTCCGTCGGCGATGATTTCATAGCTACGCCATTGATCTTCTCCCTTGATCAGTTTGGTGGCAGGAGCGACGTCATAAAGTCCGCCGGTTTGATAGAGAAGTCCACGCGGATCGTTATCGTCCACCTGCGCTTCGTAGCCGGTGATCCCCTTGATACCGACGAATGAAACTCCCTTTGATCCGCCGCGGAAGAAAATACCGCTGTTTCCCTTGGCGTTCACTCGGAAGTCAAGTTTGAGGATGAAGTCGGAGAAGACCGCGTTCGTGCGAAGGTGATTGAAGGCCGCATCGGTCTTGCAGGTGAGGATTCCGTTCTCGACGATCCATGACTTCTCGAAGGTGGGGAATTCCGCCTTCCAACCAAACTTGGTTTCACCATCGAACAGGAGAATCCATCCCTCAGCGACCTCCTCGGGGGTCAGCTGGTTCAACGGAGCCTCGGCGAGCACGAGCGAGGCGCTCGCCCAAAAACAGATCGATGCAACAAAAACGCGAATCATTACATTCTCCCGGAAACCCGCTTGGTTATTGAGTCATTTAATCGAAACGACAGGGACCGAATTGCTCACCAGATTTACCGAAACGATCGTCGCTCGCCAGAAAAATATTCGGAGGTGGCAGGATATCCATTTTCACGTCTCAAAACGTGAACCGAGCGAACCATTTGTTGTGAGATTGAGTTCTCCGCATTACCTTTCACCGATGAAGTCGAATACGAGAGACGTCCACGTCGGAGTTATACTTCAGCGTCCATCGATTTGATCGGCAGAAAAGGTCATAGGTCGCAAGACCGATTAAGGGGAAGCTAGTTGTTGCAACGCTCGCGCGATTCCTCGGAAATCAAGCTCGCGCCGATCCAAGTCGGGGCATTGCTGCTCGTTTGTCTGATTCTGACTCATGGGATCGCCATTCTGGCCAGCGCTTATGCGACATCGGTCAAGCTACTCGCGTGCCTCGGACTTATCTTGCTCATCGCCGCCACCGCGCGGCGGCGACATCCAGTCACACCAAAGACGATCGGCACACTCCTGGTTACAGTCATCTTCACGGGAGCAATGGCTTGGTACCCGATCTACTATTGGGGCACCGTGGCCACATTTCGGCCTGTGATCGGAATGACCGCCCTCCTCTATCTCGCCATCCCATCAATCCTGATTTTCATGTCTCGCGGCTACTCGTTTAATGTGGCTTGTTTTGGCGCGGCACTGGTAACGGTCGTGCTCGGCGTCGAGGCGGTCAGATTTTCGAGCCCGTACTTTCATCAACCGGCGTTTCATCTCGTCTACGGAAACACCAAATCGGTACCTTTCAAGGCCCCGACCATTCTTCCGTATTCACGATTCTGCCACTTCTATTCGTGGAATCCACGCGGCTATTTCAGTCAATCTCCTAGCGGTCCGTCATCACCTTGGTTGGCGTGGAGCATGTGCTTATCGACCGACAAAGGAACGTCTGCAGAATTCAATCCTCTCGGTGATTCGCATCAGACGATTCGGATTTCGGTCCATCAAGATCCCGAGCAGCGGTTATGGCATGCGGTATGGACGTGCAGCCACTGGCCGATCCGCGCGGGAGAATCGTGCCAAGTTCGATTTCGAGCGAGAGCGGACGAGCCACGGCCGATCACCGTTGGGGTCGCCAAGCAAAATTCCACCGAGAACGTGGCTCGCGGCGATTATGAACTGACGAACGATTGGAAGGAATTCCTCCTCGATTTTGTTCCGAAGGATGATGTGACTCTCGTCGAACTGAGCTTCTACTTGCACCCGTCTACCGTACCGATCGAGCTCAGCGATTTGGAATTCTCGAGCCACGGAACCAAGATCTTTCCACTTATCCCCATCACGCGTTCGACGATGGCTTCGCAGTGCAACGATCGGGGATTCAGGGATCGTGACTATGCCGTACCAAGGCCCGGCAACGCATTCCGCATCGTCTGCCTCGGAGACTCCTGCACATGGGGCCAGGGAGTTAAAGAAGAGGATACCTATTCGAAGCGCCTTGAAGACTTGCTCAATGAATCGATGCTTGGATCAAACTCAGAGAATGCTCTGACTCGATTCGAAGTGATCAATGCGGGCCGATGTGGATACTCCACCAAGGAAGAGCGACTCTGTTTTGAGCATGAAGCGAGTCACTACAGTCCGCAAATGGTCGTGCTGCAAATGCTTGACAACGATAACGAATCGCCGGGACACTCACTGAAGCAGCAACAACCCAACGATTACTCCGTCTGCCTTGAAGAAGTAAGAGCCCTTCATGATTTCTGCACGGCCCGGAAGATCAAACTTGTGATTCTTCTCTTTCGTTACCTTCCGATGACGGAACGATGGCGCAGCCTTCATGAAACTTTGTCGCAAGGCTTGAATGGACGGGACATCGCCATTGTTGATAGCGGGGATGCTGTCCGGGCACGACTCGAACAAAGTGTCGGTTTTCTTCGAGACCAGCCCACCGTACATCCGCTCGATGCACATCCCAACGAGATCGCTCATCAGATTGCTGCCGAAGTGCTGTTCGAAGAGATCGAGCGAAAAAACCTCCTCAGAATGCCTTCCGATCACTGATTCATGCACGATTCCCACTTCTCTTGGGCGCATCAATGTGGTGAAATCATTTGGCGTAAAGCATTACTTGACACTTCCCTAAGAAACAAAAGAGCCTGAAATCTGACGGAGTTGCGTCTAAAAATCGGTGAAAATCGATTCGTTGCAATCTATTGATCACCAATGAGTTACAGCTTAAAAGAGTCGCCGCACGGCAACCGATTCAAAATAGGCCAACGTCTATTCCCATCTCCCCGTAAGGGATGTAGACGAGGAGCAATGACATGGGCCTGAAGACAGATGTGACAGTCAGCCGATTGGCTGATGTAGAAACGCTGGAGAAGGCGAGTGATTCTCGCTTGGTCGAGCAAGTCCGGCAGGGTGTTCGCGCAGCCTACGGCGAACTCGTGCACCGTTACGAAAAGAAGCTTGTCCGGACGATCCATCGGATGGTCGGCAATGCCGAGACCGCCGAGGATTTGGCGCAAGATTCTTTTTTAAAGGCTTACGATCGGCTCGATCGGTTCGACAGTTCGAAGCGATTTGGTCCATGGTTGTTTCAGATCGGCGTGAATACCGCGATCGATTGGTTGCGGCGGAATAAGCGGCGCGTCAAACTCAGCCTGAATGAGATGAATCAGGGAGAGTCCTCATACGATCCGCCCGATCCCGATCCTCGCAACGCGCTGGATCTCAGTCAGGAAGTCCAGCACGTGTTAGCTCAGATCCCGATCGATTATCGAACAGTGATGATGTTGCGAGATCTCGAAGGTTTTCCCTGCTCTGAAGTGGCGGCCATCATCGGACGACAAGAGCCTACCGTTCGTTGGCGGCTCCTGCGGGCACGGGAAATGTTCAAAGAAATTTGGTCGAAGCGGCAGGGAGAAACGGCGTGAAGAGGAAGAAGAGTTCTGATTATGACAAGATCTCTCACCTCATCCCGCTAAGGGTGACAGAAGATCTGACGGTCGATGAGGTCAAAGCCGTCGATGAGACAGCTCGTTACGACGAACAGAGTCGAACCGAGCTCGATGCTTTCACGAAGTCCCTATCGATTCTTCACGAGGCGGCATCGTCTCCTCTTCCAGAGGAGTCACTCGTCGTTCGAGGGGAAGGATCGCTTTGGGATCGAATTGAACCCCAACTTGGTCCGGCGGGAAAACGTCGACCTCAGGTATCAGATTGGATGCCGACTCGTTATCTCGCGGCGGCCTGCGTTGGGCTTCTTTGCCTGACCGGGTTGTCGGAGTTTCGGCGCTTTGCGCCCGATATGGGGGGCGGGTTTGGGCAGAGACCGGTTCAGACGGTGAATTGGCCGGAAGTAACTACGGTGGAGGGAAACCGACCCGTCGTTCCTCCGCAGCGAATTCCGATTCAAATTCACGTCTCGCTTCCTATTCCGGGTGAATCCATTATCGTTACGGAACTCGGGATGATCGTGACTCGCATCGAACGATTGATGCAGCACAAGCTTGGATTGCCTGATCAAAACGGCGTGGTCGTCACAGAGGTCGTCCCTCATTCCTGGGCGGACAAAGCGGGCCTTAAGCCGGGTGATTGCATCACCGCCATTGACGGCAAGCCTGTCTATGCTCCCAAGCATACCGTTGAGGTGCTCAACTCGGAGATGCAAGACGAAGTGGCCAACTTCTCCCTGATACGGAATCGACAGAAGGTGGATGTCACCGTTCACTTCAAGAAGAAGCTGAATGATGAAGGTGCCCCGGTTCCGATGGAGTCCTCCATCGTTCCACAGTCCTCCTTTCAATTCTCGGGATCTAACGAGAATTGGGTGGAAGATGCTTCATTCGACAGCATCCGGGTTTAATGGCTGAAAAATTTGATGCTCGCCCGGATGGAAACTCATTTGGGCGAGCATCGGTCGTTTTTGAGGCTCCACTTCGATCAGCAGCAAGGCTTGCATGATCGGACCTTTTGGCGGACCATACTTGGAGAGGTCGCTTGTTGGTTGAATCCTTCAAGCGATGATGGAGATGGTGGAGGAGTGACGGTCACTCTTACGTTTGTTTCCGAACGATATGCAAAGGAAGCTATCGTCATGTTTCGCTCCCCTTGGATACTGCCGCTCGTTGTCGTCTCTCTCTGCGGGCTGACAAACTTCGCCTCTGCCCAATCGGATCGCCCCTACCTGGGAATCTTCGGGGAAGATCCCGCGCCTGGGAGCAACGAAACCGGGGCGATCGTGCGCGAGGTCGCGAAAGAGGGACCCGCGGACAGAGCGGGCATTAAAGTGGGTGATCGAATCGTCGGACTCGGCGATCAAGAGATCAAGAGTTTCGAGGACCTCCGCGTTCGTATCGGTGCCTACAAGGCGGGAGATAAGGTCGAGATTCGCTTTGTGCACGATAAGGAAGAGAAGACGGTTACTGTTGATCTAACGAAACCACCCGTCCGCCCACGTCGCCCGGAGCGGCCCGAATTCCCGGCACAAGACCCACGATTACCGTTCGACGGCAACGATCGTGGCGGTATTCCCGCGAACCCTCCTATTCCATTTCCAGGAATGGAAGAAGCGCTCAAAAAGGCCTTGAAGCCCCAGCCGATGATTGGCGTTCTTCTGGAGCAAGTTGATGACGAGCTTCGCGAACGCCTGAAACTCGGCGACCGTAAAGGCCTGATCGTCGCGGATGTGATGCCTGATAGTCCCGCATTAAAGGCTGGGATAAAGGTGGATGACCTCATTCTCTCGGTCGATGGGAAAACGCTGGCCGAGCCGGAAGAACTGCCGCTCATCATGAAAGGTAAGAAGAAAGGTGACGAGTTAGCGATCAAGCTCCTTCGAGAAGGAAAAGAGATCGAGACCATCGTCACCGTCGACGAACGGCGAATTCCCTTCAACATCGGTGCCCTGGAAGGGAGCATCCCGCTGGAGGGGTCATCATCCCGGATGGACGAACTCGAGACGAAGATAAGGGAGTTGGAAAAGAAGGTCGACCAACTTCAAAAGAAACTCGAATCCTTGACCCCTGCCGGGAAGTAGTAAGTATTAACGCAGAACACCTTTGACAGCCGGCCCCCTCGTCACACCTCCTCGACGTGGGGGACCGGCTGTCGAGGTATTTGCCGAAGGTCGCCAGCCCCAAAACCGTCGAGTATCTGTCGATTGCAAGTGGCTCGCAGCCCCGTTAAAGTGATTCCATTCGGTTTTAATTCTCAGATTCGCCGGAGAGTTCGATGAGATCACGTTTCCTCGTCCTTGCAGCTACCATTTTTGCTTTCTCTTCGAGCATGCCTCTTCTCGCGGAGCCATCAGCGGCGAAGCAGACGAAGCTTCCCCCAGATCGTCACGAGTTCGATTCAGACGGTGTCCGAATTCATTATCTCGACAAGGGTGAGGGAGAGCCGATCATCCTCATTCATGGATTCGGCGCGAATCTCGACGTGAATTGGGCCGGAATTATCAATCGCCTATCCCAAGACTACCGTGTCATTGCCATCGACAATCGTGGGCATGGCCGAAGCCATAAGCCTCACGAGACCGAAGATTACGGCATCGAAATGGTCAATGACGTCATCCGCCTGATGGATCATTTGAAAATCAAGAAGGCACACATCGTCGGTTATTCCATGGGCGCCCTCATCTCTGGAAAGTTTCTGGCTGAGCATCCTGATCGAGTGATTTCCGCGGTGATTGGCGGCATGGGATGGTTACAGATCGACGACCAGTGGAAGAAGCTCATGGACGATGTCGCGTCGTCGCTCGATCAAGGGAATGGGCCTATTCCGCTTCTCGAATTCCTTCATCCGGGGGAAGGAGAAACCAAGCAACAAGAGATTGAGCGAATCAACACCGTCTTCAAGTTCGCCAATGATCAAAAAGCCCTCGCGGCTTGTATCAGATCCTTCCCGCAATTCGCCATCGAAAAGGAGACCCTCGAGAAAAACGAGCGACCGACTCTCTGCATCATCGGCGATCGCGATCCTTTCAAACCTTATGCCGACAAGACCGGCGAAATCATGGGGAATGTGAAGGTCGTGATCATTCCTGGCGGTGATCACAACGGAACTCCGCGAAAGGCTGAGTTCTTACAGCAACTCAAAACTTTCCTGGACTCGCACCGGGAATCGCCGGCAACCGCAAAACCCAAAGCGAACGCTGCCTAAGATGGCACTTGAAAAGTCCACCATCGGCCCATGCGAGCGACGCGCCCGCTGAGTTCCTTCTCCGGGAATTTCGGGCGCTGACGTCGACACATGCGCGGGGCTTTTGTACCGCTCGTCGTCGTTTCATCTCGCTCAGATCATCCCGTGGCCTTGAAAATGGATGATTGTTCATTCCCTCTCCGCGTCTCCATCGGGTACAACATGGCGAACAAATGAGACGTCCCCGTCCTCTCGGACGAACGACTCGATGGCACGGAAGGAATCCGCATGCGACTTCTCGGCGCGATCAATCCTCTACTGCATCCCGTCAACATCTTGATCATCGCGATCGCTCTTAGCATCGGCTGGGGCATACGTGGGAACTACGGACACGAAACGGGAGCGATGTTACCGGGGGCGCTCGCGGCCATTGCCGCTTGTGTCCTTTCGGGCCGAGAAGACTGGCGACGCCGAATTGCCTATTTCGCATTTTTCGGCGCGGTGGGTTGGGCGTTCGGCGGTTCGATGAGTTACATGCAGGTCATCAGCTATACCCACTCGGCTTACTTCGAGCCGGAACACGCTTATGAATTCCTCCACGACACTCCGCTCTACGGCTTTTATTGCCTCTTTGCCTTGGGCTTTCTCTGGGCGGCTGTCGGCGGCGCGAGCACGGCCCTTCCTGCGTCACTCGAACAAAAGAAGCTGACTGATCTCGTCTTCTCCTTTCTTCCCCTCTTTGGAATCTGGGTCGTCCTGTTTCTCCTTGACTACGAAATCATCCAACCAGCAGTCATTGCGGAATCGGTTACGAAAACCTGGCACTCGTTGACGACGGGAGAGACAGGGACGGCACCTGTCGTTGAGGAGGCCGCGGCCGCAGGGATGGAAACGACTCAGATGGGTCGTCACGAGGACATCTTTTATTGGCTCGATTCCGACTGGTTTGTGGCGGCTCTGATGCTCGCGGGCATTCTCGTTTTTGACTTAGTCGAGCGGCGATTCAAGGGTTGGCCATGGCTTCTTCTCTTGGCGGGAATCGGAGCTGGGATTGGTGTCGGCGTGCAGTACGGCATCCACGCGCTCGGCTACTCCGATCAAGTCACGAGCGCGATCGTGCACATTCAGGGGGATACCTCGAAATACCCCGCCGAGCAGCTCGCCACCAATTGGCCGAACTTCCTTCCTTACATGGAAAGTCACGTCGGTTGGTTGGTCGGCTTGATTGCCGGCACTCTGCTCTATTTCGGCATATTCGGTCGATTTGCTTATGGTTCGTCTCTCTACCTGCACATGGCCGTCGGTTACTTCGTCGGATTTCTCGGACTCTCCGTCCTGGGGAACCTTCATATGACACCGCCCCGAGGAGACTCCTGGGCGGGGATCACCGGCATGCTCCTCGGAGGATGGGTGTACTTCATCCGTGAAAAGCTTTGGGCGCCGCTCATCGCATCGATCGTCTGTGGAACAATTGGTGGTCTCGGCTTTTCCGGCAGCGCGTGGATCAAACTACTTTTGGTATCGCTTGGCAATCCCAACTTGGTTTCCGATCCAGAGACTCAGCAGGCCTGGGCCCACTTTCAACACGCGAATTGGCACAGCTTCTTGGAACAGACATATGGCTTCATCAATGGCATCGGCGTGGCGGTCGCCCTCGCCATTCTGGTGACACGTGTGCCAGCTCTTACTTCAGAAGAGCCGCGACGACGTTGGGCAGAAGTCTTCTGTTTCTTTTTCGCCTTACCGATTCTAGCGTACATCAACCTCATTAAGAACTTGAACGATTGGCTCCGAGTCACGCATCACACTTCTCCGAATGCAGCCCCGCAAGCCGTTCCGAGCATGATGAAAGCCCCGCTCTTCCAAGGAATCAACATGTCGGCTTGGGCCTGGTTCACGCTCCTTTTCGGCATCGCGGCGGCGGGCATTCTTCTCTTGGCGATCGTGCAGAAACGGCGAAAGATCGCGATCATTCCAGAGACGTGGGTCGGACGGGGAGAGCTACTTTTCTTCCTCATTCTTTGGGTTTTCGTCATCGGTAATTTCACAAAGGCTCTCGTCTCGTTTCACGAGTCACGTCTACTCACCGAGGGAACGATCACGGTGAATGCGGTGATCGTGACGGTATTGCTTCTGTTGGTCAGCCGACCGGCCGATGAGACATCGATTCGTGACAAGCCACGATGGTGGGCATGGATACTCGGCTCGATCGTTGCCGCCGGACTTTTGGCCGGTTTCGTTCCCTATGGGGAGAGAATGAACATCGAGTACGTGTACACGGACGCGAACGGAGAATACAAACCAGCGGGCCATGCGAACCGGGACATTCGCTTTGGAGACAAGGCGAACTGGCGTACCAAGCCGAACCTTCGCGGCGTACCCCATCGCTAACACTGGTGAGATCTCCAACAAAAAACGGACGCGCCGAGGACATTTGATTCAAGGCCGTCCGTTGCGGATGAAGCGTTCTTCCAGTGAATGGAAAGGCATTCTTTTGAAGAGACTTCAAACGAGCCAAATCACGATGCGGGCTTCAGCAGATCGAGAGCCCGCTTGTTTCTGGGATCGAGCTGCAAAATTCGTTGCACGCGATCGGCAGCGGCTTGCCGTTTGTTGAGTTTCACCTCGACGACCGCCAGATTGTAAAGGGCGTCGATGTTGGCGGGCCAAAGCTCGACGGACTTGGCGAGGTACTTTTCGGCCATTTCCAGACTGATTCGATTACGTCGCCAAAGCGAAGCGGCCTGTTCCGCCAAAATACGTGAACCATCGACGCCGGGAGGCCAAAAGAATTGGCGGCGGAAGCGATCCCGAGCTGCCGGGTCAGCCTTTTCTAATCGGGCGACGAGTTCGAGAGCTCGCTTCGCTTCTTCATTCTTTGCATCGGCAAGCGGAGTGAGATACTTCTTCGCCTCTTCGTACTTTTCCTTGCGGGCGTAGGCGATTCCGGCGGCCAACATGTCGGGCCCGCTGCGAGGATTCTTTTCAAGGACCTTGGAAAGGTGCTCGATTCCCTCATCGACTTTCCCCTCGCCGAGAGCGAACATGGCGCGGGCTCGTTCAACCGACTCGTTGCTCGGATCGACCTGTCCCGCCTTTGTGAATAATTCCTTCGCCTGTGGAATATCCCCTTCCATCAAGAGCAAGTGAGCAAGTTTCAGTAGACCGCTAATGTTGTTCGGTTCAATGGCAACCGCTTTGATCAGATTCTCTTTCGCGCTATCGAAGTCGCCGCGAGCGCCGAAGGCCCCGCTCAATTGAATCCGAGCGACAGCATTCTCTTCATTCAAATCCAACGCATGACGCGCGATGGATTCGGTGTTCTTCCAGAGCATCACCTGCCACACGGTAAGACCCAAGCAGGCAAGCACCGCGATGAAACCCATACCGACAATAGCGGGTCGTTCCTGGACTCGCTTTTCGGCGAGCCACGACACCCCCCAAGTGAGGATAATGAAGATTCCGATCAACGGAAAATACGTGAAATGGTCGGCATACGCTTGGTGGCCAACCTGAAGGAATCCAATTACTGGAATCAGCGAAATCACATACCAGAACCAACCGACGAAAACGAACGGCGCCCGCTTTCGAGCGGCAATCGCTCCTACCGTGATCGCCAGTACGACGACACTGCAAACGATGACCTCGATCATCGCATGGCCCCCCTTCGGGAAGGGATAGAAGAAGGCGAGATCGAACGGCGCGATCGTCTTTCGCAAGTAGACCGCATATCCAACGACCCCGTTCCCCAGTCGAGCGGGAATCGAAAACTCGATCGTTTCATAAGCGGGTAATGCAGAGACGATCATGATGGTCATCACGGCCGAGAGGATTGACAGAATGAATAATGGAATTTTTTCCAGAATTGCACCAACCAGTGAAGTCTTGCGAAAGAGCGATGTTCCTTCGCCGGCCTCGAGTCGATTTGTCGGCCAATAGTCGAGCAGTAAGAGAACGAATGGGAACGTGACAAAGTTTTGATTCGAAAGAAGAGAGAGCGCGTAGGCGACGATCATACCGATGTAAGCAGCGATATTCTTCGTTCGAGCGAACTGAATGTAGCCATGCAATGACAGGAACACGAAGAATGTTCCAAGCACGTCTTTTCTTCCGCTCGCCCAAGCCACACTTTCGACATGAATGGGATGAATGGCAAAGAGTGCCGCAACAAAGAAACTCAACCAAGTCCTGGAACTCAGCCTGAAAATCGCGAGATAGAGCAAGACACTATTGAACACATGCAAGAGGACATTGGTGAGTTTAAAACCCCATTGGCGCTGGCCATGAATTTGCTGATCGACCATCAGCGAAATCCAAGTGAGCGGATGATAGTTGGCCTGATCGGTGGTCGTGAATGCCCAGGAAATACCATCCGCCGAAATCCCCTTCAGGACTTGACGATTCATCGAAATGTATTGGTCATCTCCCCACGTCGTGAGCTGCTGTCCGACAATGCTGATGTAACCGATGACGATGAGCACCACGAGCAGGACCGCCAAAATTGGCATTTCCCAACGGGCAAATTGTTGCCGCAAGGGAACGGTCGGCTTTTTCGGAACCGCCGCCGCCTTTGGTGGCCCCGCCGGTCGTGGAGGGGGTGACTTGGGTGCCCGTGGAGTCGAACCCGAAGCAGAACGTGGACCAGCCTGCGACATGGAGCAAACTCTCTGCGACAAGACAAGAGAATGAATCACGAATGAAATGCGCGTACTGAGCGTAGTCTACGAAAAGATCGATTTCGATTCATGGATCGTTCGTATTTAGGAGTAACTTCATCGAATTACGTTTCCCGATCGAGCGAATGCCGATTCGCGTTCTATTCTAAACCGTGATTCCGTCTCGATTTGAAATTATCACTTTTCCTGCCGGCATGGGCTGGCTTCAGGACCAACTCTCCTCGGCCATCCGAAGGGATCCTTAAGCCGTCGCCTCCAAATAACATCCAAGGGTTGCCAATCCCGCAGCACTTTACGACGATATTCTGACACCCGGGCTCCGCGCGACGAGTAATCCTCGGCGGAGCCCGCTCTTCCAGTCATTGCGCGTCGGCCGGGGAACCACCGCCATCGCCCCACGCGATCTTAACCATTCAACCCAGGAGGGATGGCCTTGAATCTGTTTCTGGCATCATTGATTTCACTCATCGGACTCGAACCAACCTCGGCGCTCAAAAGTTACGTCGCGACTCCGGATTCGAGCTTCAAGTATGAAGTCCGCGCGACAGAGAAGAATAACGGCGTTGAGATTGTCCAACTCAAGATGACCTCTCAAACGTGGAAGGATATCGAGTGGAAGCATTTCGTTTACATCTTCAAGCCGGAAAAGATTACTGTTCCGGACCATGCTCTTCTCTTCATCACCGGAGGGGGTTGGAAGGAAGACTTTGACAAGCCCGCAGCGGACAAGAACAAAATCACCGAGCTACCTCAGGAAGCAGTCGCCGTCGCCCGCCAAGCGGGAATGCCGGTCGTTGCGATCTCACATGTTCCGTTTCAACCCATTTTCGGCGGGCTGGTCGAGGACCAAATCATCTCGATGACCTTCGTCAAGTATCTCGAGACCAAGGATCCAACGTGGCCTCTCCTCTTCCCGATGGTGAAGGCCGCGATTCGAGCGATGGATGCGTCGCAGGAGTATTCGAAGAAGACATGGGACATCCCCATCGAGGGATTCTCGGTATTCGGAGCGTCAAAGCGTGGCTGGACCACTTGGCTCACGGCTGCCTCGGGTGATCCGCGCGTTAAGTCGATCATGCCGATCGTCATCGACACGCTGAACATGGACGCCCAGATGAAGCACCAACTCGAGAGCTACGGCGAATACTCCGAGCAGATTAAAGACTACACGGACAAGGGAATCCAAGGAGCTTCTGCGACCGAGACCGGAAAGACTCTCAACAAGATGGTCGACCCTTACTCCTATCGTAAGTCGCTCACCCTGCCGAAGCTCATCATCAATGGAACGAACGATCCCTATTGGACGCTTGATTCGCTGAATCTTTACTGGAAGGATCTCGAAGGTCCCAAATACATCTTCTATGCCCCCAACGGCGGTCATGGGCTCAATCCGGAGGGGATTATCCGTTTGCTCCCCACCGTGGTGGCATTCGCGAAAGCTGCGGCGGGTCAAATCACCCTTCCACAGCTCGATTGGGCGATCAACGAAAAGGATTCGGGCGTTGCTCTCTCCGTCAAGTCGAATGTCGTTCCCGCTTCGACCCGCGCTTGGATCGCCTCCTCGAAGACTCGCGATTTCCGGGGTTCGAAATGGGATCATGCTCCGATGAAAGCCGAGGGGGATAGCTTCGTGTACGAGCTGCCTCGTCCCGAGAGTGGATTCGCGGCTGCCTATTGCGAAGCCAAGTATCTCATCGACGGCAAGCCTGCCTACTTCTGCACCAACGTGCATATCCTTCCTTCAAAGGAAGCCGAGAAGAAGTAAACAGGCGAAACCTCACCGATCAAAAGATGACCAGCCTCGTTCGGTCGAGGCTGGTCATTTCATTTTGCGGAGGATTGCTCGCCCCAACCTTCGATTCAAAACTGCGTCAAAACAGGAAAGATCGGGGTTCTGTAGCACATTTGATAGGGGATAAGAGGGAGAGGTTCACCGACTGGCATTCTGATTGCTTGACATTGGCTATGTGGCCGCTAGCTTCAGGGTAGGGACTGTAACGATTGTGCGGATCATAACGAAGATTCGGCCAAGCTGGATCTTCCCCGTGCGGCGTTCAGACCCCATGCAACAAGGAGTTCACATCATGCGTCCCTCAATGATTTTCGCAGCCGTCGCTGGTTTGTGTCTCGTTGTTAGTCATGCTGATGCCGGATGGACCGCGCCGGCCGGATTCGCGTTTTATACACCAGCGGTCGTGCCGACCGTTGCTCCCGCTGTCAGCTATTACACTGCTCCGACCGTTGGGGCCGCCCCGGCAGTCAGCTATTACACCGCCCCGGCAGTGAGTTATTACACCGCACCGGCAGCCGCTCCAGCAGTGAGCTACTATACCGCTCCGACCACAAGCTTTTACACAGCCCCCGTCACGAGCTTCTATGCTGCTCCCGGAGTTCCCTCCGTCAGCTATTACACCGCACCGGCCGCGGTACCCGCGATGAGCTTCTATACGGCACCGGCAGTCGTTCCGACGACGAGTTTCTACACCGCTCCCGTCGTCGCGCCGTCGACAAGCTTCTATGCGGCTCCGACCGTCGCGCCAGTCACCAGTTTCTACACGGCACCCACAGTGGTTCCTTCGACGAGTTATTACGTCCCGTCGACATCGTTCTACTATGCGTGGTAAGTGATTTCGCGTTGCTCGCACGTTCGATGTTCTCAGTGAATCACTCGCGAAAGTACGGAGATTGTGAATGCGCCCCTTAATGATTGCCAGTTCTTTGGCACTTGTCCTCGGCTTCGGGAATTCCGCTCTTTCGCAAGTGTTTCTCGCTCAGCCTGCATGGAACCCTGTTCCGATCGTTATCGTGCCGACTGGCGTTCCCGTGCCGACAATCCCCGCTCAGAATTCAGAACCTTCAACGTCCGCGAAAGTGAGTCATTACGGGGTGCCGGAAATCGCTTCGACGCCCGCTCCCTTCCTGATGGCAACGATCACCCCGGTTCGGGTGGAACGATATTATTTCATGCCTTCCGAAATGGATCCGATTCTTCCACCGCAAAACAATTCGACTTCAGTTCCGAGGGTCGCCGTGGCTTCGCCGCATGGCGAGGTCATCATCCGCGAATATTTCGTGATGGACCGTCCCGTCTCTGAGAACGGACGTAAGGATACGATCCGGGAATCAACCTCCACGACAACACCTCAGAATTCGAGCCAGGAAAAGCCATCGGACCAAGACTCAAAGAAGCTCGACAAACCGAAATGGTCGGAAGAATTCGATAAGAGTGACAAGGTTCCGGCCACCGATTCCACTGCACCCAAATCGAACGAAACCCCGGTACCCGGAAAAGAATCGAAACAGGAGCAGACCCCTCCCGCCGAAAAGGAGTCGAAAGACCAACCGACCGATCCCATCGCGCCGGCCGAGCCCCCGGTAACGACTCCGAATTCATCGACTTGATTTCATGGCAAAGATCATCGTTCTCGGTAGCAGTAATACCGACATCATTCTCCGTACATCGAATCTTCCTTCTCCTGGTCAGACCGTCCTCGGCTACGAGCTCATTCAAACGGGAGGTGGAAAAGGAGCGAATCAA
>JAIEPU010000006.1 GCA_019748235.1 bacterium | reverse complement strand
CCAGGTGGAACTTATAGCAACGCGGCGGGAATCAATTCTCTGGGTCATGTCGTAGGGTATGCCGATCCGGAGGCATCTCAACCCTATCAGCCCTATCATGCATTCTTATTTGATGGTATCTCTCTTCAAGATATTGGCACATTAGGCGGCGATCAAAGCTCGGCGGCGGACATCAATAACAATGGTAAAATCACCGGATTTGCTTCGCTGGCTGACTCGTTATCTTTGCCGCACGCATTTATTTACGATGGTTCTACCATGAAAGATATTGGAACACTTGGAGGAGTCGGCAGCGGTAGTCTTGGGACCGCAATCAATGCCAACGGACATGTGACGGGTGCGGCCGGATATGATGATTTTTTTCTGCAACACGCCTTTTTCTACGACGGCACCTCAATGCGCGACTTGGGATCCCTCTCAATTGAGAACAACTCGAGCATCGGAAAAGATATCAACGACCATGATCAAATAGTTGGCCATTCTTTTACATCCTACGGAGCTCAACACGCTTTCATCTATGACCCAAAGTGTGGCATGGTCGATCTAAACTCGCTGATTGATCCTTCGTCAGGATGGATCATCGAAGAAGCAAATGCCATCAATAACAAAGGGCAAATCACAGGGTTTGGAAGATATGAAAACGGAGATCAGCGGGCATTCATCTTGACGCCCGTACCGGAACTATCTTCACTTTGCTTCGTCAGTATTGGGTTCATTTTGATCGCTTATCCAATTGCTCGCCGCGCTCGCAGTTAACCAACTAACGTCAAATGTTTTGGACGTTTCTGCGTGGCAGACTCTTTAATCTTCAGATGTCTAAGGCTGCTTGGGTTGCTCGCTGGCCGGTTTGAGCACATGAATCCGCACATTCTTGAACTTCACGACATCGGTATGAGCGGAGAGGCCGATGTATCCCTCGCGCGGCCGATTCTTCGTCTGCTCATGTTTTGACATGTCGAAGTCGTGAATCAGTTCGCCGTTGAGAGAGATCTGAATGCGGTCTCCTTCGCACTTGATTGAAAGATCGTTCCATTCGCCGATTGGGCGAGAATTGTACTTGGTCGCTCCCTCGACTCGATAGATCGCGCCGGTCTCGCCGTTGGTGGGCGTTCCCTCTTTGCCATGATCCTCGAGCAGTTGCACTTCCATGCCGACGTTGGACGTGCGCGGTCTGAAGTGAGGGACGCGGATAAAGATGCCGCTGTTTCCCTTTGCATTGAGCATGTATTGCAAGCGGATTTCAAAATCGGCGTACTTTTGTTTCGTCGCAAGCCAGTAAGCTTTGCCACCCTCGCGACGCCCATGGAGGACGCCGTCTTCCACCCAGAACGCGCCCGGAAGCCCCTGGACCTCTTGGAAACCGGTGAGGTCGACTCCGTTGAAAAGGATTTCGAATCCTTGCTTCTTCTCTTCATCCGTCAGCATCGGTGCTTCCGCGCGAACGTTTGGCGCGGAGAGCAGAAGTCCGAATACGAGCGAAGTCAGTGAAATGGTCAAGGGCCTTCGTGACATTGACGTTTCCATCTCTGAGAAATGATGAGCATCACCGATACGAGCATAACCAGATTTTCTGGGATACTCTATGAACCCCGCCCAAAGGAAACGGAATCGCAAGCAATCCGTAAACACGAGAGGGAAGTCGATAACGACTCCCCTCCGCTTGCTTTCTCAAAACTAAATGGACTTTTGGATCAGAGTCCTTTGAAGAGAAGAACCTTACCGCCGCCATTGTCCGGCGATCCGATGGCAGTAACGAACGCATTCCCCGCTTCATCAAATGCGATGGCGGTCGGCTTGTCGATGTCCGCGATTTTCGTCGCCTTGACCTCGTCTCCCTTTACTTCCAATTCGTAGAGTGCACCCTTGGAAGTATCAACCCACGAGAAATCGACGCCGTAAAGCTTGCCGGTTTTCGGGCTGTAAGCGATTTCGACAATGTCGCTGATACCGGTCTTGATGCTGCTTACGAGCTTGCCGGTATCGGGATCATATGTGGTGAGGAGGGAGTCGCCGGCGACGTTGACTTCGCCCATTTGACTTACGACGAGCTTGCCATCTTTGGAAACGGCGATTCCGCACGGCGCGTCGACCTGCACGAATTCCTTGGTGGCAATGGCAGGCGTCAGCGGGCCTGGTTTGCCGCTCTCCGTTTCGATTTTCGAAATCCAACCTTTCGTATCGTCGCCATTACAGGTGACGAAGATGTCTTTGTCGACGATTTCGAGGGCATAAAAGTTTCCCTCTCCCTTGGCTGATTCTTTTCCGGCCTTGATCGGGCCGGAAACCGCCTTGGCGTCACTCATCGTCTGCTCAACTGGCTTTTTGACGTCATAAAAGCGAACAACTTCTTCGCCGTCGACTTGATCTCCGCCCCCGACAATGAGGGTATTGGGATCGAGGAAGAGAAGTCCCAGGGGGCCGATGTTATATTTCGGGCCTTTGCCGTAGATGTCCGTCGAGAAACCATTGACGGCAACGGAAGCCTTATACTTGTTCTTTTTGCTCAAGCGGTGGATCGCTTTGTTCGTGGCAACGAAGACGTCTCCCGTTCCGGGCTGCACGGCAACTCCCGCTGGGTTGTCGAGTCCCTCCACGAGGATTTCCGGCTCCGCCGCGATTCCGTTCGTGGCCAATGCGCACATGACGGCAAATGCCGCAAGCGTCCCTCTTCGAGTCTGCTTCACTGTCATCCGATAGGTTCCTTTCCATCCCCCAGTGACCCGGCCGCCGGTCGGCCAGTCGTCATCAGCGAGTTATCTTTCATTAATCATGTCGCCGCCATACGTCGAAAGAAAGAATCTTCCATTCGTGACGGCGCTGTTTTTGCAGAATTAGTGTTTCTCATGAGGCGATCGTAAGGACGACTCTGAAGCGAGCTTTGCCACTCATCATTCGTTCGTAGGCCTCGTTGACCTTTTCCATGGGATAGTATTCATTCATCGATTGAACACCGGTGCGTGCACTGAACTGAAGCGTGTCCTGCGAATCGATCGACGTGCCCGAGTACCATCCCTTCACCGAACGACAACCCATGAGAAGCAACATCGGTGAAATCTGCATGGAATCCGCCGCACCGACGACAATCATTGTTCCATTGATGGCTAATCCCCCGCTGACGGCACTCATCGCATCGCCACTGATCGCGGTCGCCAGAATGACGTTCGCGCCTCCCAACTTTTGGAGCTCTACCGCGGGATCTTGCGATTGGCTGTCGATGTAAACGGAAGCGCCCAGTTTTCGGGCGAGAGCCTCCTTGTCCTTTCCACGCGCTATTCCAACGGTGTGGTAGCCCATTTTGGCTGCGTATTGCACTGCAAGATGACCCAGGCCTCCCAAGCCGAGGACGGCGACGACGTCTCCACCCCGTGCACCGCTGTTCCGAAGAGCATTGAAGGTTGTCAATCCGGCACACATCAAGGGAGCAGCTTCATTCGCGGGCAAATCCGCCGGCATACGGGCGACACCACTCGTCGCGGCGATCATGTATTCACCATAGCCGCCGTCATAGGTGACACCGGTGATTTGCCCTTTAACGCAAGCGAACAAATTCCCCCGGCGACAGTTATCACACTTTCCACAATAGCCACCATTCCAGCCGACTCCGACCGCTTCGCCGACGGCCCATCCTTCCACTCCCGGGCCGATCGCATCGATGATACCTGCCACTTCATGTCCAGGGACCCGAGGGAATTGAATGCCAGGGAATGAACCTTCTTTGGTTAATGAATCGCTATGGCAAATGCCACAGGCTTTGACTTTGATTCGCACCGTCCCAGCACCTGGCTCGGGGATCGGGCGTTCGACAATCTCGAATGGACCATCGGGCTTCGATACCTGAACGACTCGCATCGTCTTCATCATTCCTCCAAGCGGCTATGGGAAAAGCAGACCTGCGCTGGAAGTCGGAGGACGAATCCGATCGCGCGTCGAAGTCTGATTATAACTCGAGGTCGGTAAGAAACCGATTGGTGGCGGACGAATGAAGGGAAGGGGAACGAAGGTGTCATCCCCCTGAGTTGGCTCAACAGAGGCTTGCGTCAGACGCGAATCTGAACGCACGCTATCATCGTCGAATTATTCCGGTAGTTTTGGAGGAGGAATATCGGGATAGCTGGAGCTGCTGAGACCCTCCTTAAGGAAGATCACCAGGTCCTTAATCTCCTCATTCGTCAGTTCGAGTGGATAAATCTCTTCGTCGAGCTGAGGGTTTGGAGTGCCACCCTTGTTGTAGTATTCGATCACTTCCTCGAGCGTCTTGTGCTCGCCGTCATGCATGTAGGGTGCGGTTCGAGCGATCTCGCGGAGAGTCGGAGTCTTGAAGGCGCCCCGATCTCCCTCCAGCTTGCTGACTACTTCCCGTCCCTTGTCTCCCTTATGGATGTTCACACCGAGGTTGTGAAATGCGTTGTCGGTAAAACTGTGTCCCGAATGGCATGCGCTGCAATGAGCTTTTCCCTTGAACAGTTCAAGACCTCGCTGAGCCGCAGGAGAGAGCGCCTTCTTATCTCCAGCGATGAAGCGGTCATAGGGCGCATCGCCCGAGATGACGGTTCGCTCGAACGCGGCAATCGCGAGTCCGATGTTCTTTAGAGTCGCAGGCCCGCCGAAGACCTCTTGAAATTGCTTCCGGTAGCCGGGAATGTCATTGATCTTCTTTTCAACGATGTCGGCGGAGGGCATCGACATTTCAATCGGATTCATGATCGGGCCGGTCGCCTGCTCTTCGAGACTTCCCGCGCGGCCGTCCCAGAATTGGAAGGTGCTGTAGGCGGAATTGATGACGGTCGGCGAACTACGTCCGCCTCGTTGACTCTTCGTTCCTTCGGCGGTCGCATCGTCGTTCGACCAACCCTTCTTTGGATCGTGACACGAGGCGCATGAGACGGTGTTATCGACGGAGAGCCGCTTGTCAAAATAGAGTTGCTTGCCGAGTTCGACCTTCGCTTTTGTCATTGGGTTGTCTTTGGGAATCGTCAGTGCGGGAAGCCCTGCCGGGACGGGAAAATCATCTTTGGTATCCGCCGCTCGAAGGTTGGGCACACTCACGAATGTTGCGCAGAGAAATAGCATTGAGCTAATACGCATTGATCTCCGCGAAAAGGAACGGTGGAACCCTGGTGAGTCGAATCGAATTGAACTTGCCATCATCATCCCATCTCGTTGGATTTCAAATCAATTTACGATCGCGTGTGCTCTATCCCCAACGGTCAGCACACGGTCAGTGACTTTCGGCAATCGCGATTCATCGCAGCGATTCGCTGTGATCTTCCCGTCTCGCGACGACCTGACGTCACTCTTGTAGGCCATCTCTTATACCCGCTTCCTCGCCATGGGTTTATCAAAATCTGGAAGCGGAGAGACGTATCGAACGCGAGAATCCCCCTCTCTCCTCCCCCACTTAGGAGTGGTAGCGACGAAATGGCTTGTCGTGGGAAAGGAACGTCAAAAATTATTTCAAAGGATGGGAGAAAAAAGTCTTGCGAAGTTCTGAAGGATTCTTGCTGGTATGCTCCGTGATGTCCACACTTCTGGATCGATCGGTTGGCTCTGTTTCAGTGTGCGATCGAAGATTTCATCCAGCTCAAGTGTGATTTTGGGATCGTAAATGGCCGCTCCGACTTCGAAGTTAAGTTTTAAACTTCGGGCGTCGAAATTGGGCGTGCCGACAAAGGAAAATCGGCCGTCGATCGTCATCAACTTGGCATGAAGAAAGCCGGTTTGGTACTCGTAGATTTTAACCCCCGCTTCGAGAAGCTCCTCGTAGTACGAGCGAGCCGCGAGCTTCACGAATTCCTTCGTGTTGGTAGCTGGGACGACGATCTGCACGTCAATGCCGCGACGACCCGCCGTCTCGAGCGCGACCCGAAGGGGCTCGGTCGGCACGAAGTAGGGAGTCATAATGCGGACTCGCTCGGTCGCGCCGGAAATCGCCACGAAAAATAGTTCGTGAAGGGTCGCTTGATCCAGATCCGGTCCTCCCGGAATGATTTGAGAGATGGTATTTCCTGACGCGCACGGAGCGGGGAAATAGCGAATACCTTGCAGGCTCTTGCCGCTCGCAAAACCCCAATCGTCGGCAAAAATGCGTTGCAGGTGAATGACCGCCGGACCTTCGATGCGAAGATGAAGGTCGAACCAACTTCCGATCTCAGAACGCCCCAAGTATTCTTCGCCGATATTGGCTCCCCCCATGAACGCCACTTTCCCGTCAACGACGAGAATTTTGCGATGATTGCGAAAATTGAAGATCCATCGCCTGGTGAAAAGATTCATGGGGATATGGCGAGCAATCTGGACTCCTCCTTCCTCGAGTTCCCTCAGAAACGCGGCGGTCATCATCATTCCGCCTACCGCATCGAAGAGGAAGCGAACTTCGACTCCGCGTCTGGCGGCCGCACGCATCGCGCGACTGAAGCGTTCTCCGATCGCATCGGGACGAAAGATGTAGTATTCGAGATGGACGTGATCGATTGCTTGTTCGATTGCCTCGAGTTGCCCCATGAAGTTGGCATGCATGTCCGTCAACACATCGATCGAGTTATTTTGCACGGGGGGATAATCGTTAATCTCATTCAAGAGCTTGACGACGTTTGCTTGTCCAATCTGATCGACGGAATCGAGGTTACTGATGATGGCGGGAAGAAGGGCCCGGGTATCGCGTGACTTTTCACGCTGCCGGGCAACGCGCCGAGCAAGGCGGTCCTTTCCAAAGGCGAGATAGACGAGTGATCCGACGACGGGAATGAAGACGATCGCGAAGAACCACGCGATCGTGGCTTGAGATTCTTTCCGCTGCAGCATGAGCTGCGGCAGCACGATTCCCCAGAGGAGGACATGAAGGATGCTAAACGCTGTGCCAATTCGTTCGATGAGCAGCAGCGTTTCATCCATTCTGTTTTATCCCGAGTCGCTGAGACAGATTCGTTTCAAAGGGGGGATGAATCACACCGGCTTCCGTGATGAAAGCAGAAATGTAATTCGCGGGAGTCACGTCAAAAGCGGGGTTGTAGACGCTGACATTGTCCGGCGCCGTTTGTTTCCCCATGCCGTGCGTGATCTCTCGGCTGTCGCGAATCTCGATCGGTATTTGGTCCCCCGACTCGATCGAGAAGTCAAAGGTACTCGATGGAGCGGCCACATAGAAGGGAATCCCGTGAGCATGAGCGAGGACCGCGACGCCGTAGGTGCCTATCTTGTTGGCGGTGTCGCCGTTTGACGCGATACGATCCGCTCCTACGACGACGGCTTGAACCTTGCCTGATCTCATGAGCGAGCCCGCCATGTTGTCACAAAGAAGAGTCGTCGGCACTCCACGCTGAAGAAGTTCCCATGCGGTAAGACGGCTTCCTTGAAGGAGAGGTCTGGTTTCATCGACATAGGCGGTAATTCCTTTCCCCGCCGCGTGCGCATGAAAAATAACAGAAAGAGCGGTGCCGTAATCCGCCGTTGCAAGAGCCCCGGCATTGCAATGGGTTAACACCCCGGCGGAATAGGGAATCAGTTCGGCCCCCGCCTTACCCATCGTGCGGCACATCTCCCGGTCTTCGTCCTGAATGAGTCGAGCCTCGCGCAGGAGTTCACGACGAATTTCCTCAATCGATTGATCGTTGAGAGTCTCGGCGAGCTTATTAATTCGATCGAGCGCCCAGAAAAGGTTGACGGCCGTTGGCCTACTCGTTCGCAGGTAATCCGACGCCTTTCGAGCATCAGCGAGGACACCTTCGGGAGTGGACGCACGCGATTTCACGGCGGCCAGCGTGACCCCCATCGCCGCAGAGATCCCGATCGCCGGGGCTCCGCGAACACGAAGCATCTTGATCGCTTCCCAAACCGTCTCGACGTTGTGACAGTCGAGGTAGACAAGTTCGGTCGGAAGAAGGGTCTGATCAATGAGTCGGATGAATCCATCAGTCTCGCCAATCCAGTCGACCGCCAGTGGGGTCATGCCGGGCTTAATCGCAGATGCGGGGCTTTGCATAAAGATCCTTTGCTGGTCGATGGAACAAATCACCGGTTCACCAACGAACGTTCCGCGAAAGACAAATCGTGCGAATGAATACGTTCACTTTCATTCAAGTCGTTGGACGGCTGTCGATTGTCATACGAGGATGACGACGGTTTGGGCAAGAATGGGAGGGACCGTTTTAGGATGTCAAAAGATTATCTAATTCGTGACAGGGAAGCCCGAATGTTTGGGCGACGGCCCTGTTGGTCACATTTCCCGCATGAATACTGACTCCCCGAGCGAGGTAGCTATTTGATAACGCGGCCCCGACTCCTTTTTCCGCAAGTTCAAGAATGTAGGGAAGTGTGACGTTGCAAAGTGCGTAAGTGCTCGTCCGTCCGACGGCCCCTGGCATGTTCGTAACACCGTAGTGGACGACATCGTCCACGACGAACGTTGGAGCGGAATGAGTCGTTGGTCGTGATGTTTCGATACATCCCCCTTGGTCAATGGCCACATCAATGATGACGGCGCCAGGTTTCATGATCTTCAAATCCTCCGCGCGGACGAGCTGAGGTGCGCGGGCTCCGGGAATGAGAACTGATCCGATAACAAGGTCGGCCTGACGGAGCGATTCTAGGATCATGTGCCGATCACTAAAAAGGGTGGTGACATTAGGAGGCATGATGTCATCGAGCTGGCGCAAGCGGTCGACATTGACATCCAGCACAAAGACGTTCGCGCCGAGACCGGCGGCAATCTTCGCTGCATTCGCCCCGACGATCCCTCCTCCTAACACAACCACCGTCGCGGGATGAACGCCCGGCACACCGGCGAGCAAAATCCCACGACCCAGAAATGGTTTTTCCAGGTACTTTGCTCCTTCTTGAATACTCATTCGTCCGGCGACTTCGCTCATGGGCGTGAGGAGCGGCAAGTGCCGTTTACCATCTCCAATGGTTTCGTAAGCGATCGCCGTAGCGCCCGATTCCATGACAGCGCGCGTCAGCGAAAGACTGGCGGCAAAATGGAAGTAGGTGAAAACAATTTGCCCCTTGCGAAGCAAAGGCCATTCCTGTGAGAGTGGCTCCTTCACTTTAACAACTAGATCCGACTCGGCGAAGATCTCATCCCCGTTCATGGCGATGACAGCACCGCTCGCGGCATATTGATCGTTCGTGATTCCGCTCCCCTGACCGGCGTCAGATTGGATGAGCACGTGATGGCCTCGACGCACCAACTCCTCGACGCCAACAGGAAGCATCGCGACACGGTATTCATCGGGCTTCACTTCCTTGGGGACACCGATTTTCACGTCACACTCTCCGCTTTCCTCTCTCGTTCATCCCATCAATCGTAGCGCATGCCAGTGACGAATGAGGGCTAAACCTTCTACGATCGGCGCGGAGACGGAAGTGAGTAAATGCGGGATTAGGTCAAAACGACGTGTGACACATTACAGTTCCGCGAAGTTTTTTAGGATGGCAAGGCCGACCGATTGACTTTTCTCGGGGTGAAACTGTGCCGCGAAAAGTTGATCACGCCAGATCATCGATGTGAATCGCTGACCGTAATCAGTTTGAGTCGCGATGACGCTCTGATCGAGCGGGCGAACATAATAGGAGTGAACGAAATAGACCGAGGCATTCGCGGGAACTCCCTGTAGGAGCGGGTTGCCGGGCTTTTCGATTATCAGTTGATTCCAACCCATGTGCGGAACTTTGAGGGGAGGGGAGCCTTCGCGGTGAGGAGGATCAAATCGAACCACATCGCCCTCAAGTAGGCCAAGGCCCTCGTACTCCCCATCCTCAAAACTTCGCTCGAAAAGAAGTTGGAGCCCAAGACAGATCCCTAAGAAAGGCCGGCCTTTCGCGACGTAGTCATGGATGATCGGAACGAGTCCGTCCTCCTTAAGGCGGGCGATGGCGTCCCGGAATGCTCCCACCCCTGGCAGAATGAGTTTCTCGGCCGCGGCAATTTGATGTGGGTCGCTCGTCACATTGGATTGGTGACCTACCTTCTCAATCGCTTTCGCGACGCTGCGAAGGTTACCCATCCCATAATCAACGATCGTGACCAGACTCATTCGGAGCAGCCTCTTGCAAAACGGCGATGTCTTACGAGTTGATCGCAACTCGCGGGGGAACCATCCTCCCGGACAGGCGCTGTTGCTCGCCGGGTTCGGGATCGCGCCTCTTTTTTAGTGCCATGGGGGAACGAAAGCTCTCCGACAGCCAGGGTCGTAAAATAAATCTCAAGATGCTCCATCGGAATCAGGAGATGGTGCGGCAGTTTTGATGGATTCGAGAGTCACTATGCCGAAATTCGTTCGAGTCTGTCCGGTTGACGATATTGCCGAAGGTTCCGTTTACATGAAGGAGGCAGACGGGACAAAGCTTGCCATTTGTAAGAACAATGGCACCGTGTACGCCATGTCCAACTTTTGCCCCCACATGACGGGAAATCTGGGTGAGGGAAGGATTGAGGATGGCGCTCTTGTCTGCCCAGAGCATTTCTGGCGATTCAAGCTTTCCACGGGGCGGTGTCTAAGCATGCCGGACCGATCCGCGCACACCTTTCCCGTCCGAATCGAAGATGGGTGGCTGTTAGTGGGGCTGTGAACCGGCAGCGTTTTTATGGTTTAGGGAGATCAGCTGGTGTGGCAGGAAGGGTCGAAGGGGAAATAGGAACGGGCAAAGTGTACGGATGAGTATGGTACTGGCACCGTGCCGAAAATCGCTTGAGTGCCTACGAAAGGGCGGACGATAGGGAGGGTGACGGGGTCGAGGAAGGAATTTCCATCAACCAAGTCGTCCTACGCGGATCGTCGAAGTCAGGCATCAAGTGTCGAGAGGTCGCATGAGTACTCCCGCGAGTCGTTCTCTCGCCCTCGGATTCCTCCATGTTCGCCGCTCGTCGCCGGAAGCATTTCGGGGCGGGTATTTGCTTACGACCGAATATGGCCGACCGATTGAATTCCACTACTCCTCTGAAGTCACCGTTCCGAGATCCCATCAGGTTCTCTTCGGGAAGCAATTCGAGCCCTTGCTGTCGGCGGAAGTGCTCGCCAAACCCATGACGGATCGCCAGAGCACAGCTCCCCGACTTATCCTGGTCGATACGCCGGCTTTGCTCGATTTACGTCGACTGATTCCGGCACCCGTTGTCTTGCTGACCACGTTCGACGAATCGGGAGATCGAAAGCTGAGAGCGCAATCACATCCAGAATTCGAGAAAGACTTGGCTGCGTTTGAGAAGATTCGGACCCTGGTTCCTCCAGGCCTGGACTGGATGGAGCCGTTCCTGCGAATCGATGAAGCTTTAGCAGAGATCAAAGATCCCTCGATTACTTTCCACGCCGCTTGATGGAGTTCAGCACCTCAATGAGTAGTCAGAGCTTGGCGAAAGCTCTCGGTCCATTTCGTGATTGCGTCGCCGCATACCTTTGAATCCCTCTGTAATTCGCGCAGCTCCGCATACAAACCAGGACGCCGAAGTATCGCCATCAGAATTCGGAAATAGTTGGGGTTTCCTTGCTCGTTGAGGAGGAGAGGGATTTCCGGAGGAAAATAGTGCTCCAGGGTATCAGAAATGAACCGAACCACGCTCACGCTGAGACCTAGTTGATTGCAAACATTCACGACGGTGAATGATTCCATATCGACGGCGTCCGCTTCCATCGTTTGATGGAGACTTATCTTCGCCGCTGATGTGCTGACGACCATGGGAGATTCAATAAGCCGAGTGGGACCTTCCAGGCGGGGCTTTTGAATTGATTGAAAAGTCTTGCCGCCGACCCTGACAGGAGCGACATCTCGGACTTCGCCACGGGCGGACAGGACCGACTCAGGAAGGATGAGGTCCCCCAGTTGAAACTCGATTCGAAGAGCGCCGGCTGTTCCGATGACGATGACATGACGCGGGTCCAGGAACTCGATCCCCCAACGGACCGCTTCTTTCGCAGGTTTCGAGCCGAGCCCCATTTGAACCAAAGCAATGGTATGGCTGTTTACTTCGCAGATGTGGGATCTGTAGGCATGATGACGCCGCCCCGGAGGGAGGGCTCGCCGGACAGCAGCATACTCAGAAGCAATGGCGGCGAGGAGTAAATAGTCAGTCAACGACGTGATTACCCTTCATTCTTCGATGGTCCCCCATGCGGCCGATTACTCAAACCGCTTCGAGCAGGTCGGGCGTCGTCAGCCAAACTAATCGGCCCGGATGATCGCCGATTTCATTCCATTCATCGATTTCGAAGTCAACGCGTGCCATCCCACACGTTGGAAGTTGGATCATCGGGGGATCGGTCGGGTTGATGAGACGGGAAACGAGTTCTTCAAGCCCTGGATTATGGCCGATTAGAAGTATGGAAGTGGCGTCGAGTTGTTTTCGCAAGATCTGCACCAGTTCACCCACGCTCGCATTATAGATCCCATCGTCGACGACGTTTTCCGGAGTGCTCCGCAGTTTCTTCATCACCGAATCGGTTGTTTCACGGGTCCGCACGGAAGGGCTGAGAAGAATTCGCTGAGGAACCATGCCGGTCTTCCGAAGCAACTTCCCCATCATTCGAGCTTCTTTGTGCCCTCGTTCCGCTAATTGACGGGAGATGTCCTGACCGTCGGATGAAGAGAACTCCGCCTTGCCGTGCCTGAGAATGACGAGCGTCTTTGTTGTCATCGTTTCTCTCTTAGTGGGGTTCGAAAGATACGCTGGGCTATAGGACGAAGATAACATTCATACCGTTCGGGGTTGAACCTCTGGATTCACACAGTGTGGAAGCGGCTTGCCGGTGAGTCCCGCCACGATGTTTCGGGCGGCGATCTCTGCCATTCGGTCGCGCGTTTCAATCGTCGCACTGGCGATGTGCGGCGTCAAAACGAGATTCGGGACCGATAGTATGGGATCGCCTGGGGGAGGGGGTTCAGGAACAGTGACGTCGAGACCCGCAGCAAAGATCTCTCCTGATTTCAACGCATCGATGAGGTCCGCCTGTTGATGGACGGGACCGCGCGCGGTGTTGATGAAAATGGCGGTCGGTTTCATCTTCTTGAAGGCTGACTTATCGAACAAATGGGTGGTGGATGGATTCAGATCCGTCTGTACCACCACGACGTCGGACTGAGCGAGTAACTCATCAAACGAGACGTACCGGGCACTGAGCTCCTTCTCCGCGTCCTGTTTTCGGCTGCGGGCAGTGTAAAGAACGTTCATTCCCCAGCCGAAATGGAGCCGCCGCGCGACTGCGGTCCCAATTTTTCCAAGTCCCACGATGCCGATTGTCCGCCCCGCGATGTCCTGTCCTAAATGGCCCAAGGGATCCCAAGTTTTCCAATCGCCACTGACGGCAAAAAGATGCCCTTCCACGACACGACGGGCGGCGGCGAGAATAAGTGCAACGGTTAGGTCGGCCGTTGCCTCGGTGAGAACGCCCGGCGTATTGCCGATTGGGATGCCTCGCCGGGTAGCCGCGGGCACATCAATGTTGTTGTAACCGACCGCCATGTTGGAAATAACGCGTAGGTTCTTCCCCTTCTGCAGTAGCGGGTCGTCGATCTTGTCGGTCAAGAGGGCGAGGAGTCCGTCGATTTCAGCCACTTTTTCCTTGAGCACCTCGGGGGGAGGGGGAAGGGGGTCGGGCCAAATCTCGACGTCCGCCAACTCGCTCAAGACATCGATACCGATCTGCGGAATCCGCCGAGTCACGTATACCCTTGGACGACTCATGAAATGGCCCCTCGTTTTGAGATCCGCCAGGGAGTTTAACCGGTTTTCAACCTACGTTTGAAGAAGGAGGGGTCGGGCGATCTCGACTTTTCCGCCGCCGGTGACCCACATGGAGGGTTCATATCTACACCCCGCCGAGCGACAAGTCACCGCACCAATGGTCGAAATCCAATGTTCCCCCGTTCGAGGTGGATGGAAAAAGTTACTAGGGCAAGGAGTGTTCAGGGCGGTTCCAGATTGACCGTTGCGAAAAGATTCTGACTAAGCCAAAAAGATTGTTGGCAAAAGGTAAAAGCGAACTTTCGTTTGCGAAAAGATTAAACCCCTCCTAACGCCATGTTGGCTATGTGTTTTGGTGAAAGGCGAACCTGGTTAGAAAACCAAGTGTCGAAATGGCACGCCGCCTGCACTTGTGTTGATCAAAGCAATCCCTGCGGCGAACAGGGAATGGAGGCAAACAGTTGGGTGGTGAACTTCGTACCAGTTGAGTGTGTTGACATCCTCGTCAGCCGAGCGGCTGGTTCAGAATTTACCGAAGGCCCACATGAGAAGGATGAGTGCAGAGAATTTCGTCTTATGCACAGATGGAAAGCTTGACCGGAATAGACCCCGCAAACTTTCCCGTCCGACACTGATTTTCCGCTTTGATGGATTAGACAGCTTGTTGGTGTGCCCGCTGGTGGGAACCCACTCGCCTGGCAAGGAGTAGTCGCGTGTCACGTTATCGTCATCCAGCCATGAAGCAATTTGCGGAGCAACAAACCCGCTTTGCGCGTCGTGAGCACAAGGTCGATCAGCTGATGCGAGCCGAGCAACTATTGCTCGAGATCGTCAGCGATCGTGACTATCCTTACCAGTTTGTCGCGCACCGGATCACGGGATATCGTCCCGAGATCTACCCCGACTTGGTAATCAGCAGCAAAGACCTGCTCCACGATCTCCGCCTCTTTATTGAGGATCTCTCCGCGAGCGCCGACATTGAAGTCGGAGACGCCGGCGAGCCGGTTTTGACGGTGGAGGATGTGAGTCAGGAATACAACATTTCGACGAAAACCGTCAATCGTTGGCGGGACCGTGGGTTGGTGAGTCGACGGTTCGTCATTGATGGGCGCAAGCGGGTAGGATTCTTGAAATCTTCCATAGAGCGATTCGTCCGCGATCACGCTCAAGACGTTGATCGGGGATCCCGTTTCAGCCAACTCACGAATGAAGAGAAGGATGAGATCGTGCGGCGTGCTCGCCGGATGGCGGCCGTTCCCACCGCGACATTGGCCGAAGTGAGTCGGCGTATCTCTCTTCGCTTAGGACGATCTCCAGAGACCGTGCGATATACCATCAAGAATCACGATGCGAGCTTCCCGCAGCAGGCGATTTTCCCGACTCTGCGCGGTGCTCTCGAGCCGGAAACGAAGCAACGGATTTTCAACTCGTTTCGGCGTGGGATTCCTATCGAAAAGCTGGCCGAGCAATACCGCCGAACGCGTTCGACGATATACCGGGTGGTTAATGAAATGCGCGCTCAGCGGCTCCTGAGCCAGCCGATCGATTACATTGCGAATGCCTCGTTTGCGAACCCGGGAATCGAGGCCGAGATTTGTGGTGCGGAGCCGTCTGGCGACGAAAAGGCGAAGGCGGTTCGCATACCGCCTGACCTGCCACCGTATTTGATGTCGCTTTACGGTATGCCTCTCCTCAACAGAGATCAGGAGCAGTACCTTTTCCGTCGGATGAATTTCAGGCTTTTTCAGGCGGAGAAACTTCGCGAGACAATGGATCGCACGCACCCCAAGGCGAGCGATTTAGACAAGTTAGAAATCTATCTGGACGATGCTTCTGATTTGAAGCGCCGGCTCATTCGTTCAAACCTTCGCCTTGTGGTGGCGGTTGCGAAAAAGCACGCGTACGGTGGTCGAAACCTCTTCGAACTCATCAGTGACGGCAATGTCTCGCTGATGCGGGCCGTCGAGAAATTCGACTACAGCCGCGGCTTCAAATTCAGCACCTACGCGAGCTGGGCGATTATCAAGAACTTCGCGAGGACAATTCCCGCGGAGAATACTCATCGGGACCGGTTTGTCACGGGGCATGAACTTGCGTTCGAGATGGCCCCTGATGAAAGGGCGAACGCCTACGAAGTCGAGATTCAGCATGAGCGGATGGCGACTGCCATCGATAAGATCCTCGACCGGCTCGATGATCGGGAGCGACAGGTAATCGTCTATCGGTACGGGCTCGAGAGTAACGTGAAGCCGGAAACGCTCGAGGAAGTCGGAACTCGTTTCGGAGTGACGAAAGAGCGCATCCGACAGATCGAAGCGCGTGCGATCAACAAACTTCGTCGTTTCGCGGCAGAAGATAAGCTCGACGTCGCCTTTTTGAACTAATCGCGTTCGGTACCTCTTCCAATCGTTGAAGAGGAAGACAAAGTCTGGACACGGTGGTGCATCCGACCCAACGGCCTACGCCGAAGGTCGGGTGCACTTTTTTCGTTCACTGCCGATAAGTATATGGCCATTTTCGATTATCATTTAGATACTGGGGCCGATTATGCTCCATAATCGATGCTTTCCAGGGTTTTTGCTCGACCAACGTCACCTCGTCACTTAAGTTGTCCAAGATGCGCTCCCGTCTTCGATGATCCTGTTCAGTTGGAGTTTCTCGCCTTGAGCACACTGAGCATTATTTCACTCGAGCCCGCGTCGACGTCGTCGGATAATGTGTTCATTTGCTCAGGTCGCAAAGTGACGCTCGTTCATCCACCGTTGATAGGCTCGAAGAATAGCTGGAACAATCGGATGACAGTTCCCATCGGGCTCGCCTACGTAGCGGGTTCGGCGCGAGAGCAGGGTCATGATGTTCAAATCGTGGATGCGGTCGCTTCCGCCCCAGACTTGGCGCGCACGGTTGGCAAGTACATTCATCAAGGACTCGACCCCGAAGAAATCGCCCAACGTGTTCGCAACGATGTCGAAGTCATTGGAGTTGCTTGCATGTTCACGCAGGATTGGCCTGCGGCAAGAGGGGTCTTAAACGCTTTACGCGCGCGCTTTCCCAATGCGATCCTCGTTCTGGGAGGAGAGCACGCGACCGCCCTGCCTGAAATTTCACTCCGTGAATGCCCATCCCTTGATTTTTGCGTCCTCGGAGAGGGCGAGCTCACATTTGCGGATATCCTCAGCAGGGTGCGAACGAAATCAGATGCGCGTGACGTGGCGGGGGTAGCATTTGTCGATGACGAGGGAAATTTCGTCAAAACCGAAGCACGTAAGCGAATTGGCAAAAAGACGAGCGTTCCTCGGCCCGCATGGGATCTCTTTGACCTCGAACCCTACCTCTCATCCACGAATTGTTTCGGGGTTTACCGGGGACGCAGCATTGGAGTCCTGGGGACGCGAGGATGCCCGTACAAGTGTACGTTTTGCTCCAATCCCACGATGTACGGACAACTCTGGGTTCCACGCGATCCTGCTGATGTCCTCGATGAAATCGAAGACTACATCCGTGATTACCGTGTCGAGAATGTCGACTTCTACGACCTGACGATGATCATCAAGCGCGACTGGATTCTCAAGTTTTGTGAACTCATCGAAGAGAGAGGACTGAAGTTCACATGGCAACTACCCAGTGGAACGCGATCAGAAGCAATCGATGAGGAAGTAGCGAAGGCGCTCTACAGGACGGGTTGTCGCAATATCGGGTACGCGCCGGAAAGTGGTTCACCACAGGTTTTAAAAATGGTGAAGAAGGAAGTTCATCTTCCTCGCTTGATAGAGTCAATCAAGGGAGCCGTTCGCGCCGGTCTTCGAATCAAGATTAACATGATTATTGGATTTCCATTTGAAACACGATCCAACATTCTAGAAACAACGCTTTTTTGCTGGAAACTAGCTTACTATGGAGTCGATGACCCTCTAATAAGCATTTTCTCGCCCTACCCGGGCACGGTTCTGTTCGACGAGTTGCGTAAAGAGGGGAGAATTCCGGCGATAAATGACGAGTATTACGAATCGATGCTGGCATGCAACGATCCTACCGTCCCAGCTAGTTTCTGTCGTGCCGTCGGCGGGTTTGAACTCATGTTATGGCGGCTATTGATTATGATTGTTTTCTACGGCATCTCATTCGTGACTCGTCCTCGCCGCCTGATTCAGTTTATCAGGTCATTGTGGACTGGGCAGGGTCGAGAAACAGCCATTGAGAACCGATTGCTCGAAATATTCGCGTTAAAAAAGAAAAAACCCGTTCGTATGGAAATTGCGGCCGAATGAGTAACTGAAATCATCATCTGTCGACGAACTATGATTGCCCCATAGCCTACTCTGTAAATAGCTATCCTCAAGATGCTTGTCGGATTAGATCACTTCGGATGACGCTTGCCCTATAACGGTGGTTGAGTAAGTTCACGTCCAGCCTAAATGAGTTGAACGAAACGGTAAAACTCGAATGACTCGCTGGGCTAATGAGAAGAACGAATAATGAGTTCAATAAGGTCGATCGGCAGAGAAGGGTTTATCGGTAAGAATCATCATGCGATTGCCGTGTCAGTGATGCTTTTGAGCTGGTTCGTTTTTGTCAATCCTATTCTCTTCTCCTCCGCAAGTCTTTGGAGGATTGATCTCGTTCCTCAAGATATTCCGGAACGAGTCTCTGCCGCCCGCGCCGTCCTTTCAGGTGAATGGCCCACATGGAATCCTTACTTGATGTGCGGCTATCCCCAACTGGATAACAGTCATTCTGGAATCTTGTATCCTCTTTCTGCGATCTTTCTTTTATTTCCCTCATCAAAAGGAAACGACATATTCCTGGCTGTCCATGACCTCATGTTTTGTATTTTTATGTATATTTACATTTTTCGTCGTTTGAAAAGCTCGGCTTCCGCCTGTATTGGGGCGGTATTCGCGATGTCGTCAGAGTCATGGAGACTTTGCCATGGAATGAGTATGGCAACACCCTCGATCGTATATTTGCCGCTAGCTCTCTACTTGATCGATTTAATGGCCGACGGGTCGAAGCGGGCAACAAAGTTGTTAGTTATCGTGAATTCGATTTTGATGACCCCAGGTGCGCCCAATAACACAATTATTGTTTACATTACCGAAGTCATTTACTTTTTGTTCTTAACATTCAACCAAATTCCACTGCTCCAAATCATCAAGCGATCGTTTGCAATTGTTGTGGGGGGAGTGATACTGGCATCCATACAGTTCATTCCAATCCTAGTGTATTTCTTAAATTCCAATCGTCATGAGTTTGTCGATAGAGCTGCCGTCGCAGAGCGATTCTTGCCCATGGCATTCGCATTCCTTCCTTCCTGGTTTCAGGCCGCGGGAATAGAGGAAGTGTCTGTTTGGTATGCTTGGATAAGGTTCGCGTTCATTGTTGGTTTGGCGCTGCTTGGGCTCTTGACGCGGGCGGCGTGGTTTCCACGAGGATTCTGGCCAATAACGATTTTACTCAGTTATTTGTTGGCGACAGGGTTCTGGATCTTTCGATATGCAGAATACCTACCTGTCTTGAATATCTTCAAGTGGCCGGTCGTGTATTTGATTCCAGGCGTCATCGGCGTCTTCATGCTAATGGCGGCGGGTTCTTCACAATTGCTTCTGATGCTGACCACTTGGAAAGCGAAGCTAGGAGCAGCGATCGGATGGGCAGGGGTGACGTCGCTCTCGTTATTTGCAGCCAGTCATGATTTGAGTCCTATGGCTGTAAGTTTCGATGTCTATGAAGACGCGGATTCAGCGATCGTTACAGCACTTTCAAATAATCCGACGACTAGACTTTGGAATTATCAAAAGAATTTCGTTGGAGCAGTGAATCTTAAGATTGTCGAGGAGAATGTTCGATCGCTGTCACCTAATAGTAATCTCATGCATAATGTTGCTGTGCTCGACCAATTGGAGTTGAACGACACCGTTAGTCCTCTTCGGATTGATGCGTTCATGCGACTTAAAGACCGTGCTCCTGGTCAATGGACGAAGCTCCTAAGATTGGCGGGTATCACTCATGTCGCGGGCGCAGTTGCATCGCCGATTGGGGAAGTAACCCCGATCACCGAGGAGGGAGTGTATTTCTATCGTCTCAATAATCCCCTTGGACGTGCCTGGCTGGTTCAGAGAGTAGAACAGTTTTCCGATCGGAAGCAAGTTGCCGGTCGCCTTTTAGAGGAGGATTTCGATCCGTCACAAACGGTGGCGATTGAGGTCGAAAATCCGGTGGATTGGACGAACGGGGATCGATCGCTCAAGGGATCGGTGCGATATGATTCAAAATCTTGGAAGGAATCAGTGGTTTATGTGACCGCGGAAGCGGACTCGTTCTTAGTGATCGCAGATGCTTATTGGCCCTTTGTGCGAGCCTGGGTCGATGGAAAGCCGACGACTGTTTACCCAGCCAATCTCGCGTTTCGGGCAATTCGGGTCGACCAAGGCAAACACGAGATCATTGTTCGAGTTGTGCCAATCGAGTTTTACCTGGGATTAGCTGTTACTTTGATAACTTCCCTATGGCTTATTTGCTGGAGACCGGCGCCATTAGGGCTGGGTTGCAATCGTGAAGAGCGGTGATTGAATCGGGATCGTGGTTGTGCTCATTTCTTGAATCTGACGGTAACCAGATCCGCGAACTCAACCGACTCCCGTGATTCTTAAAGTCTCGCATTGTCTGTCTATGCAATTCGTAGAATACTTCGTAGCATCGCTATCGGGTTTTGCGACGGCCGAAATGAGCTTTTAGCGATTCATGGGATGAGCGACTTGGGGCGAGAGGTTTCCATGGGCAGCAATTCACAATCGATGATAATGCGATCGTTCGTTGATTCGAGATTGGCTGAGCAATTTGAAAGAGAGGGTTTTGTCGTCATTCCCCTTTTAACGAATGATGACATCGAGCAAGTGAATGCGATTTATCATAATTTCGGTACGCGATTCGAGTCGGACTGGCATACGGATATGTTTAGTCGTGACGTCGATTATCGTCGAGCAATTCACGAACGCGTCGGTGCGATTTTTGAGACACGACTGAAGGATTTGCTTGATGGCTACCGATACTGCTGTGGTAATTTCGTTGTCAAAGAGCCCTCTCCAAATAGTGCTGTACCCTTACATCAAGATTGGACTATTGTCGATCCGAGCGTTACCCGATCGCTCAATGTTATTTGTCCGCTCATTGATACAAATGAAGTGAACGGCCAACTAAACGTGGTCCCAGGGAGTCACCACCCACCGAGCCGGATCAGCTTTGGACCGTCCGACCAGATACAGATCGAGTCTTTACTTCCTGAGATTAAGGAGTCGTACCTGACCGCCGTACGGCAAAACGCCGGGGACGCGCTGATCTACGATGGACGAGTGCTACATTCTTCTGAGGCGAACCGAAGCGATCAGACACGTATTTGCTTTTCCGCCGGTTTCATTCCCAATGATGCCAAGCTCAGGCATTATTACCGTGATCCACAGAATCCCTCTGTACTTGAGGTATTTGAAATCACGGATGATTTCTTCTGGAAGCATACCTTGGGAGAGCGGCCGAAAGATGCCAGGCTTTTGGGTATGATGGCAGACGAAAATGTTCCTATCACCCATGCGCATCTCGAGGCTTGGGCGAGAGGGCGGATGACTTAACCGTCATTTCTGGTGGTTTCCGACGTCTCATGAGTTCAATTTGTGGGGCCTCAAAGGTTAGGATTGGAAGTTCATCAATTGCCCCATGAGTATTTCGATATCGGATGGCAGTGAATGGGACGTGTTTGAGCTCTTGTTTTCGGTTCAAGAGAGTTTGAAATCTTCAGTGCGACGTGAGGAACCAAATGATTCGTGTTTTTCATGATGACGAGATCAACACATTCTTTCTTCGAGAGGGGTATGCGGTTCTCGATTTACTGACGCCAGACGAGATCGATCGACTTCGGGGTTTCTACGATGAGTTCGGTGGAACAGACGGACTTATTGTTAACTTCACCATCGACAGCAAGAACATGGAATATCGGAAGAATCTGCATGATGCTTTGGCGAGTGTCTTGCGCGGGCCCACTGAAAGAAACCTCGCAGGCTTTCGGATGTTTGGGCCGAATTTCGTTACTAAGCCCCCGGGTGCGGGGCATCTTGACCTGCATTTGGACAACACCATCGTTGATGAAGAAAAATCAATATCGGTCAACACGTGGTGTATTCTACACGACGTGAACGAGGAGAACGGCTGCTTGACAGTAGTTCCACAGTCGCACCGATGGACAACTCAAAAGCGCGCTTTTGGCGACATGCTCAATTATTCACCCTTCCGCAATGTCATTAAAGCATTGGAAGAGCATTACGAAACGCCCGTGCCGCTTAAAGCGGGTCAGGCAATCGTCTATCATAGCCGTACGATCCACGGTTCCATGCCTAATCGGACGGACAAGGTTCGAATTGCAACATTATCAGGTGCTCGACCCGTGGGTGGTGAGCTCATCTTCCATCATCGTCATTCGCCGACGTCCGTTGAAACATTTCGGGCTAGCGACGAATTCTACTGGAACGATAACTTCGTATTCAACCGTCCCGAAAGGGCAGAGCCCCTTGGATTTGTTGACATCATCGAAGAAGATCCGCTGACGGAGACGGAGCTTCATTCGCTTGTTGAGCAGAGATCGAAACATCCAGAGATGGGATTGTTCTAAATAATGGACTATCACATCAAAACTGGTACGTTTTCGACCGAAGCGGAAGATAGCTGACAAACTTACCTAGGAGCTTGATTTCTAATTCATTATCCACGATCTCGATTTCGAATGTTCGAGCATCAGTTTTCGGATTCGCCGATTCGCGAATCGGAAGATCTATGACGGGAGTTTTATCATTCACCCCCCAACCTTGTAGACGTAATTCGCCATACGATGTGCGATGAATACAAAGCAGAACCATTGCCATCTTGCGAACGGTGTCGTTTTTCCAAAGATACGTGTACATTGGATCCGGCTCATCGAGATAAGCCGGCAGCACATTGGTAAAAAATAGTCCACCGATGTAATGCCTCCCCTGTGTTGGGGTCTCCATCCGGGCAATGGATTCGGAGATGATCCGGGCTGCTTCTCTTTCTGGCACCACCAGCGTGAGATCTCTCGTTTCAATATTTGAGAGAAACATCGCTTGATCCGGGTTGAAGTCCGGGGTAGTCGGGAGCTTGCAAAGCTGGATAGCGGAAGAGCATATCAACAAGGATCCTTTAATTTCCGGATTCTTATTGATTCGCCGCATCTCCAATTGAACCTGTCCAAGCATTGATATCGCGAGCATGGACAAAGTAAGATGAAAAGCCATTTTGTGAACCTCAGCAGAGATCTCAAACGAATTAAACAAACGATGTCCAAAGAACCGATTAAACACGAAAACTGAAGTCACGCGATAATGTCACGCATCACATTTCCGAACTCATCGGTCAGCCGGAATTCACGTCCGGAGTGTTCATAGGTCAGTCGATGATGATCCAATCCCAGTAGATGTAAGATGGTTGCATGCAGATCGTGAATATGGACGGGATTCTCAATTGCACTCATCCCGAAATCGTCCGTTTTTCCAAATACTGTTCCACCCTTAACGCCACCACCCGCCATCCACATCGTAAATCCGTGGCGATTATGATCGCGACCTGCCGAATAGATCGCGTCAGGGCCTGAAAACTTCATCTCGGAGGTGGGGGTACGACCGAATTCTCCGCCCCATATGACGAGAGTGTCCTTGAGCATGTCTCGATCCTTCAGATCCTGCAACAAGGCGGCAATCGGTTGATCGGACTCTTTTGCAAGCATTTCGTGGCGAGGAGCGTTTTGATCGTGTGAATCCCAAGGCTTATCAAGACCTTGATAAACTTGAATAAACCTCACTCCTCTTTCGAGAAGCCGTCGCGCCAACAATGTTTGTCGACCGTAATTCGTGTCGCCATAGCGCTCACGAGTTGACTGGCTTTCTTTCGACAAATCAAATGCCTCGGACGCCTCTGTTTGCATCCGGAAGGCCAGTTCATAGGAGAGGATTCGGGTTTCTAACGGATCCGGCGATTGCCGGAGTGTCGAATGTTTCCGGTTCAATTGTTGAACTAAGTCCAACTGACGTCGTTGCATATCACGCGGTAGCTTGGATCCGCTCAAATTCGGTATCGCTTCCGTGGAGCGAGACACATCAATGAATGTTCCTTGGAAAACACCAGGGAGGAAGGCTGCCTGCCAGTTCTCGGGCCCTTTATTTGGATATCCGATGGGACAAAAGGCGAAGAAGGCGGGTAGATTCTGGTTCTCGGTACCCAGGCCAAAAGAAATCCAAGCACCCATGGACGGACGTACTTCGCGAAAATGCCCATTGTTCATCAAAATCATCGCGGGCAAATGATCGACGGTGTCTGTCTGCATGGATCGAATGACGCAGAGATCGTCTGCATATTTGGCGATGTTTGGGTAGATCTCGCTAATCTCCAGGCCACTTTGGCCGTGGCGTTGGAATTTAAACGGACTCCCCAGCAATTGCCCCATTGTTCTTTCGGCGAACAATTCGCCGCTGGGCGGCTGTCCGTGGTACTTGTTCAGTAGCGGTTTGGGGTCGAATGTGTCCATCTGGGATGGACCACCATTCATAAAGAAGAAAATGACGCGTTTGGCCTTTGGCGTGAAATGAGGTGGTTTGGGCGCAAATGGATTGTTTTCTTCCGCCCGCGCCGTCCCATTCAAAATACTAGCGAGTGCGATGCTTGAAAAGCCCGCAGTTAAGCTTTTCAACGCTTCACGGCGCGTCAAGGAATGACCGAATGGAGCGGAGTTTGAAAAAGGCGACATTTAATTAAATCCTCCCACCCCACACCTAGTCGATGTATGAGAACTCATTGGTCATCAACAGTGCGTGGATGTAGTTAATCCATTCCTCTTCGGCGACTGTCGAAACGGACGATTTCAAATCCATTCCGAAATGTTTAGCCGCCGACTGTAAATCCTCTTTATCCGCGGAGCGACCGAACATTCTTCCGTACAGAGTTAAAACTCTCTCTTCAATTGTCTGACTAGAAGCGACCTCTGGGAGCGAATAAGTCGACTGAGCGCAGTTTCTCATGAACTCGCTATTGAGCATGTAGAGATTCTGGCCGGGAACGATCGTTTGAAATCGCTTGGAAACAGTCTTCTTGATTTCCGGAAAATTGAAAATCTGTTGATCGTGTGATGGAATCAGTCGATCAACGAACAAGTAGAGGGATCGTCGATTGCTTTTCGGTGAATCCTCGACCGATACGGAACGTCCGCCGATTGAAGAATCGAGCCTGCCAGAGACAAATAGAAGTGAATCACGAAGAGGTTCGAATTCCAGATAGTGGGCGTTGTAGCGCCACAATAGAACGTTATTGGGATCTAACGCCAGATTCGCGTCTGATATCCTGCTTGACTCGGTGTATGCGCTGCTCAGCACTAAAAGTCGGTGGAGTTTCTTCAGCGACCAACCATTTTCAATGAACCAGCTCGCGAGAAAGTCCAGTAAGTCGGGATTGGTCGGTTCCATCCCTCCCAAGCCAAAATTATCTAATGATGGTACCAATGGCTCGCCGAAATGGTGCATCCAAATGCGGTTCACGAACACTCGGGCAGTTAGTGGATTGGTCGGAGAAGTGATCTCTTTCGCAAGCTTTAGTCGGCCGCTGTCTCCCTTGAACTCGGGACGATTATCACCTTCGAGGATTTTGAGGCTTCGTCGTGGAACCATCTCGCCAATTGACTGAGGATCGCCTCTTTCGAAGACCCGTGGTTCATACGATGGCGACCGTTCGAGCAAGACCATCGCATGACCCGGTGATCCTGGGTGCGAGTTCGACAATTCAATGACTTGCTTTTCCAATGCCGCAAGTTCTCGGTGCTCCTCGTGATTCAAGAGGTTGCGGACTTCATCGCGGCTAATGGAAATGCTCTTCATTCCCCCGCCGTTCGCAACCTGTCCAGGTTGAGACACCAACGTCGATGTGAAAGCATCAGACTCGCGATTTCGGTGGCCATTCGTTAGTTTCGGCGTCCCACCGACGGTGGAGGTTGGAGCACTTTGCGATCGCTCGACAAAGAGCCGTACCCAGCGACCATCGAGACCTAGTTTGTAGCCCGCTTCGTCTGCGGTTTGAAATTCACCTCTGCGCAACCCCTCTGCTGCCTGGGAAAATAAAGCAATTTTGCTCGAGATGAGTCGTTCCGCCTCGTTAGACTTCTGATCCAAGTACGCATTGACGCTCGCAAGACGATTTTGACGTTCGCGAACATATTCCTGACCCATGGGGGTCTGTTTGACGGGGAGTTCAGGGAACGGACTCGGTTCGAAGGTGCTTGCAAATACTCCATAAAGGGAGTAGTAGTCGGCTGTTGGAATGGGATCGATTTTGTGATCATGACAGCGAGCGCAGTGAACGGTAAGTCCCATTAATCCGCGTGTGACCGTGTCGATACGGTCGTCATAAACTTCATGTAAATCTCGTTTGTCGCGACGTCCGCAAGTTAAGAAACCAAGGGCGCGCTGAGTGACGAGATCGTCCTTTGACTCGGGCATCAGATCTGCGGCCAACTGCTGACAAATGAATTTGTCGAACGGTAAGTCCCGATTGAATGACTCGATCACATAGTCACGGTATGTGAATGCGTCCTGATAAACCCCGACTCCAAGCCCAATGTCATCGGAAGAGAAACCAGGCGTATCAGCGAAACGGGCAACATCGAGCCAGTGACGGCCCCATCGTTCACCGTAATGAGGAGAATCGAGAAGTCGATCGACCACGGCGGCATAAGCTTCACCGTCCGGGCGTCCGTCTGAAAGAAAACGGTTGAGATCTTCGGGCGTAGGAGGAAGCCCAATCAAATCGAAGGTGACGCGGCGGATCAACGTCTCCCGGGAGGCGCGCTTATTCGGTCGTACGCCTTTTCGAGCCATCGCATCGAAAAGGAAATTGTCGATTGGGGTCGCGCACCAATCGGAATTCACCGCAGGTATCGGCGGTTTCTCAATGGGGGCGAATGCCCAATGATTGTCATCGTCGCGGCGACGATGTTTAGCGGGCCAGACGGCCCCTTCATTGATCCACTTCGTAAGGACGGCAACTTCATCGTCCCTCAGTTTCTTGTCCGGAGGCATCTTGAGTTCGCCAGCGCGATTGATGGCCTCTAAGATCAGACTTTGACCGGGATTATCGATGTCAATCGCAGGTCCCCGAACGCCACCCTTCACTAACGCTTCATGGGAGTCGAGGCGAAGCTCTGACTCATTTTGAACTTTGCTGTGGCACCTCAAGCAACGATTGACGAGGAGCGGTCTTACTTTAAGCTCGAAGAATTCGACGGCAGCTCGATCGGTATTGTCGGCTGGAGGCTGATGCGAAACAACTCGATCAGCTACGTGAGTATCTTCAGCCGATAATGACGGACTGGACACATGGGGATTTGTCGAGGTGATGCTGGAATGAAGGAAATTCTTCAATGCGGATTCGCGCCGCAGCTGCTCCGGGCGAGACTTCCAAATATGAGTCGCTTGAAACAATGAAAGCAAGCACGCTCCGATTACACCTATTCGGAACTTCCACGTATTCGGCATAGAGGGCGACCCTACTTGCACTGCTTCGAAATCGATTCGAGGCGTACGATCAAAGCGTCAACTTGAGAACTGGCTCGACCATCAATTTTACCTCCTCTGGATTGCTAGTTCACGAATATTTCGCATCGCTACTCCTTTTCATCAAACTCGTATCAGGCTTTGGACAGGTTTGCCTGTACGTAGATTCTCAAATCTGGAATGCGAGGCCTGGCAGATGGACATTTGAATATTGTCGCAAATCCGTCGTCGTGAAAAATCCTGCGAGGATGAACACGGACCGGTCCACATCCACATTGCAGATCTCGTCGGATGAGTCCGTGCATCAAATTATGGACATTGGTGGCGAATTACTGTTGCCCTTGCTCTCCCTTATGGCTAGGATCGATGCGTTCCGGGTCGGAATCAATGCGGGAGTGTACGCTCAACGGTTCCTGCTCGGTAAGCACATCAATTGGCTGATTGGATCTAATCAAGAGTTGTGGGGACCGCATTCCAGGCGGATTTAGCGAACTTATTGCGGAATGGTTTGCTTTCCTCCTCGAATTGCGGTCGATGCCGCCTGTCGTCGCCCCCCCTTGGCTCGGCTGCGTTGCAGCTCGATTAGACGTTCATTTTGTTGCACGTCAAAAGGATTTTGGGGAGGTTCGGCATGCGCTCTCGTTCGCCAGGTCGCAAGGGATCTAAGCTTTCATTCAATCAGATCTGTCTCGGCCTTGAGACGCTTGAAGATCGTAGCGTGCCTACGGTTTCTCCGACAGGCCTCGAATTTCAGGTGAATTCGATTACGGCAAGTGATCAGCAATTCGTTCAGACAGCGATCGACAACTCAGGAAATTACGTTGCAGTTTGGCAATCAAACACCTCTGGGAATTTCGATATCTATGCTCGGCGATTCAATTCCGCAGGCGTGGCCCAAGGGGCTGAATTCCTGGTCAACACCTACACGACCAGCGACCAGGAACAAGCGCGCATTGCGATGAACCGCACGAACGGCAACTTCGTCGTGGTGTGGCAAAGTGCCGGCCAGGATGGTAGCGGCGAAGGGATTTACGGGCAACGCTTTGACGCGACTGGCACCAAACTGGGGGGTGAGTTCAAGATCAGCACGTACACCCAGTACGATCAAGACATTGCTTCGGTCGCGATGGATGACAGCGGGAACTTCGTCGTGACTTGGGAAAGTGGCACGAATGCCAATAGCCCCAGCCCCGCTCCTCAGGATGGATCGTACTACGGCGTTTACTTTCAGCGTTATAATTCATCAGGTGTCGCGCAGGGAGGCGAAACACTGGTGAATGCCGGAAGCACCCAATATTATCAGGGGGCGCCGTCGGTCGCGATGGACGGGACCGGGAACTTCGTGATTTGCTGGACGGATATCAGCCTCAACCTCTCCACCTTTAGTACGGACGGTGACGTCTATTTCCGCCGTTACACGAACACAGGAACGTTGATCGGTAGCACCACGAAAATAAACAACACGTCGAGCGGTGATCAGCTTGGTGCAGTCGTTGCACGCGATCATAACGGAGGAAACAATATCGTCTTTGCGTGGATGAGCACGCAAAACGATGCCAATGACGTCTATGCTCGCCGATACAATGCATCGACCGGTGCGTTCGTCGGCAACGAATTTAAAGTGAACACGTTCACTCTCGGCGAACAGAAGCTTCCCTCCGTTGCCATCGACAACTCTGGTAACTTCGTTGTCAGTTGGTCCAGTGGTATCGATGGTACGAACCCGCCACAGAACCAACAGCAAGACGGCAGTCTTTATGGGATCTATGCCCAGCGGTATACGTCTGCGGGAGTTGCCGATGGTTCTGAATTCCGCGCCAATACCTACACCCTGAATAATCAGGTCGTTTCTCACACGGCAATGAATTATTCGAACGGCAACTTCATCATTGCCTGGTCGAGTAATCTGCAGGATGGAAGCAATTATGGTAACTATGCGCAGCGATTCGTGCCTTCGAATACTGCACCAACAGCCAATCCCGGTGGTCCCTACACAATCTCTGAGGGACAATCGCTCGTTCTGAACGCCTCCGCATCGTCAGATCCTGAAGGTCAGCCGCTGGCCTATACCTGGGATGTTAATGGTGACGGGACTTACGGCGATGCCGTTGGTGTGAACCCAACGCTGACCTGGTCGCAACTGGTCGCACTGGGGATCACCGATGGGACGACAACACGCAATGTTCGTGTCCAAGTGAATGATGGCTGGGGTGGTGTGACCACTTCGTCCAGTGTTCTTCTGACCGTCAATAATGCGGCACCGACGGCCTCGATCACCGGCATAGGTGCTGTCGTTCCCTGGGAAACCGTGGTCTATACTCTGACGGCGACAGACCCCTCGGCCGTGGATCAGGCCGCTAACTTCACATTTAATATCGATTGGAACAACGATTCGGTCATTGATCAAACGGTGGTCGGTGTGTCCGGAACCACCGTGACGCACGTTTGGACATCGGTCGGTTCATCGACCATCAGAGTTACCGCGACGGACAAAGACGGTGGAGTGAGTGGCAATTCGACGCTCGTCCAAAGCATTGTCGAGTATACGTTGCGAGCTAATGGTGGATTGACAGATCTGATTTGGGGCGGAACATCGAATACCGATGTCTATGCATTTAATGTGGTATCGCCTGGTACCGTTGACATTTATACATGGGATTTGATGTCAGGAGACCCAACGACGGTCGTTAATGATATTGCATTGGTTTCAGGGATGACCGGTACCTTTCGTGCATATGGCGGAGATGGCGATGACTATTTGATTGCACTCGGCTTCAGCAATGCCTTTATGGACGCGGGAACTGGAAATGACATTCTCGGTTCGATTTACCAGGATGGCGGCACACAGAACTTTTACGGCGGCATCGGAGATGACCAAGCCTGGTATTTCTATGGTGCTAACGGTGCATTTAACTTTACTGGCAGCGATGGAAGCGACTTCGTCGTTTTGGCCGTAGCCACAAATGTTACTTCCACACTTGATCTTGGGGATGGAAATGACACCGTCTACGATGCTCCCGAAGCGAATATTCCTCTAAATGTCATCGCAGGGGCAGGTGACGACTTCATCATCGGTGGTTCAGGAAACGATACGATCGATGCCGGAAGTGGGAATGATATCGTCTTTGCTGATTTCGATAATACCGTTCCTGGCGGCAATGATTCGGTCATCGGCGGTGATGGTAACGATATCCTTATCGGTGGTCCCGGAGCCGACACGCTGATCGGGGGGAATGGTCAAGACCTTATCATTGGAGGCAGCCTCCCACAAACTACCTACATACCTCAAGGGGACAATATTCCGGAATATCAAGGATGGCAACAAATCTGGGATGTTTGGCGAAGTGGAGACAGTTTCTCTACTCGACAAGCTCAGTTGCAAGGTTCGTCGTCCAGTTTTCTCGAGTCGCAATACTATCTTTCTCCCGCTACTACGATGCTCGATGACACATCTGTGGATCAAGTCTTAGGTGGGGCCGACAGTGATTGGCTTGTCTATGACTTCACTCAAGATGTGAGCGATTACAATAGCGGTGCTGACTCGCGAACAAGCATCTGATTTTAGAGCCATTCACGGCGATTTTACAGAACAGGAGCAATCTGTGCTCCTGTTCTGTTATTTTATGTATATGCGATCGATTCTTATGCTGTGTTCGAACTGATACAACGGAACGCATTAAACTGAGACAACGCGGTAATAAACCGGGAATCTTCTCCTGCCACTAATGTTTAAATCGCCTCGGGAGTATCGTCAGTTCCCAAGAACTATCGGCTTCGACGGGATCGCATCCTTTCAGGATTTGTGGGGATCCTCAAGAAGGAGTTCGCCGCTAGGGAACTAGGTTCTCACACCGAAAATAGCACTTTGATTGCGAGACTCATAGCGGTAATCAATACCGCGAACAATCGGTTTCTGCCAACGGCTTGCGGTGCTTAACAACTAGATCATCGTAGAAAACGCTTATACATGTCCGAGTTGGGGGTATAATAAGCAGTATCAGTACAATCGCATTCGGTCAAAATGATCAAAGATCCTGCGACTGGCAAGTTGACGACTTTTGGTACGTCGTTCGAGGTGCATTTGTGGATCGGTCTCTATTTAAGACATTAATAGTACACACTATTATGGTGCTGAGTTGGGCTTGGAACTCTGGGTACTTGCTCAGGCCGGATCTATATTTAGCGTATTCCTGTGCTGGCTATATCGAAGTGCCGAATCGAGTATATGCTGCCGAACAAATTCGCTCAGGAAGCTTGCCTGAATGGACTCCCTTGGTTTTGAACGGCTGGCCTTTATTCGCAGAATCCGTAACGGCGGTTCTTTATCCTGGGTTCTTAATGTATGTTATCTATCCGGATCCAAAAACAAACGACTTCTTTCATGCAGCTCATTTACTATTGGCGATGTACTTTATCTACTTATTTCTCCGTCGAGTCAATGTTAGGCAGGACATCTCGCTCATCTGCTCAATTGCTTGGATGTATTTCGCCGACTTTCTCGGCACGTCAGCCTCGCCACCTGTATTATCAAGTTTGATATGGCTTCCGCTATCGCTACTGCTTTTAGATAAGACGTCTGATCAGGCAAGGCGCCTTTGGGGCGTAATGGTAGTCAATACGTTCGTCCTCTTGGCCGGTCATCCGCAAGGTGCATTCCTTACGTTTGTTGCTCAAATAATCTGGATTGCTGCCACATGGCGTGATCTGGACATCTCGAAAACAATTCGTATGATTCTTTCTCTCTTCGTAATCCCGGTGATGATCGCTTTCGTACAGATTCTTCCACTCTATGATTACTTTGTTACTTCCCATCGTTACAGTGAGGGGGCTGAACTTCGCGAACGTCTTCCGCTAATGGTGTTTCTATCGCTCAGCGTTCTGTCAGGAGTATTAGCGGCCGGACCGCTCATTTGGCGACGGGAAAAGTCCGTCGTTATTGCCATTGCAACGATGGCAATCGTTTCGGTGTCCTTTTCATCCGATGGGCCGGGACAATGGGTGCTCCATCGCCTCCCCGTCGTTGGAAACTTTCAGATTCCAGCCCTTTACATATTCCTAGCTGTGTTTTCACTCGTTGTTATTGTTGGAATGGTGTTAAGCGATGGACTTTCGTGGCTAACATCATCGTCGAACAGTAAAGACATATATTCATATGCCATTATGATAACGGTAGCTCTGGTGTCGTATACGGTTGCGGTTGAACCAGACTTACGATGCTCGAAGAATTTCTATCAATCGATATCAGAATGCATGCCGCCGGAGATTATTAATAATGACACGACAAGATTGCGATCGTTTTCTCATCGAATCGAGAAGTTGGCTCCGAGCATGATTGGTTCTAGAGACTATCTGTATTATAAAAAGGTGTTTGAAGATTATGCGATTCTGTGTCCGCCAAACTGTAACTTGATTCCGCATGTTGCCGTATCTGGTATATTCAATCAAGACGAGACACTTACGCCGAGAGATATCGGTGAGTTTGACGAATTAATGATAGGATCGATGAATTTAAATTTGTTCTGGGCTGCGGGGATAACGCACATCGCGAGCACGCAGGAATTGGCATTGCACCAAGATGGTAAGCGCCAGGTCATTATTAGAATCAATCAGCGAGATGTATCCGATATTGTAAGCCACCGATCCCTGGTTGATTCTTTAGTCATTGATTCTCTTGGAACTGATTCCCAAATCGCTGGCCTATTACCGTCGGCACCATCGGAGCCGGAATGGATTACAAACGGTGCCACACAAAGAGGTAGTTTTGAGAGCATTGTTGGACAGTTGCAAGGCTCTGCAGGGGCAGCTGGCTGGTCGTCAGACTGCAGCGAATGCTTGGAATCGACATCGCCGAATGGGCACGAGGTTGACATAAAGGCTAGCCAAAGAATGGCGGAGCCAAATATCGTGGAATTGCGAAGTAATCCTATCTGGATTTACCGTCTGGAGCCGAGAGGGCATCGTGCCTGGATGGTTTATGAGACGAAATTCATTCCTAACCATGAAGAACGATTGGCATTCCTCGACTCTGATCATTTCTCTCCCTTTAATCTCGCTATCGTCGAAAAATCTCAATCACTACTCATTCCTAGTAGCCATACGGCAAGCAATGAGGTTCAAGTCAAACAAATCACGCCCAAATGGTTGTCTGTTGAAGTGGAGACCGATCAGAAAGGGCTCTGTGTGCTCAGTGACCGATTCGACGATCACTTGGTGGCAACGATTGATGGGCAGAAGACAGAGATATTTAAGACAAATCACGCGTTTTGTGGCGTTCTTGTGCCCGAGGGGCGTCATAAAGTCGAGATTCGGTATCACAATAAGTATTTGTTGTATGCGACGCTCATTTCGTTGGCGGGTGTGATTGCAACGCTTGTCTTTTGGGTTCAAGAACGGCATATCTCTTCAGAGTGAGTCATTTGTTAGAGAGCGAGGGCGGGCGTGCGCGTATTGAAAGGTCTTTTGGGAGGCGGCAAGATACCCTTAATTGCTTTAGCCCTCTTGTTGCCATTCCTGATCGCGGAGGTCATTCTCAGGGCTCTTGGATTCCCTAGTTATAGTAAAGCCAGTCTTTCTCATTTTGTCTCCATTGAACCTCCGGGGCATTTCTTTCAGCCTCATCCCACGCTCGGATTCACCCATGTTCCTGGCGAACAGAAGTTGATCGCATATGGAAAATATCAATGGGTGCAGCATCATGGAAGCGATGCTCTTCGGGTTATGCCGACCACGGAAGGAACGAAAAGAGATGTATGGATTTTCGGATGTTCATTCACGCACGGTTATGGAGTCAACGATGACGAGACATATCCGTTCCACCTGCAAGAATTACTTAATGATGCGAGTGTCACTAATTTCGGTACTGATGGATACAGTACAGTTCAAATGTTGTTGCAGTATCAAGTGGCTCGAAGAGAGCGAAGGCCGCCAGCGCTCGTAATTATGGGTCATATCGGGGAACACAGTGAGCGTGATGCTCTCTTGCAATCCCGTAGAAAAATATTATCCCTGGTCACTAATTCACATTTTGATCGAATACCATTTGCGCGTTTGGGCTCCGGTGGTGATCTTCTCATTCAATGGACGGATATGAGATATAACTCGATTCCTGGGGCGAGTTATTCTGCTCTTATTAATCTGGTCGACGGAGCATTGCTTGCTTACTCTCACACCGAAACGTTCGCGATCACCGAGAAGGTGATAGAGAAATTTGCTGAAGAAGTGAAAGAGGACGGCGCCGAGTTCATTGTAGCAGGGCTTCGGTACGATGCGGAGTCAATGATGGGATTCTGTTCCCGACGGGGGATTAAGCACGTTAATGCTTGGATTGATTCGCGTGATCCTAAGATGGTAATGGCATCGTTCGACGATCATCCATCGGCGTCTGGACATAGGGAAATAGCGGAGCTGGTTTGGAAGGGAATAATGGCTCAGAGCAGCAGTATGGATAAAGCCTCTGATTCGGGTGCAGATAAATGACGGGTTAGTTCTACGGTTGATGGAATAGTGAAATATGTCGTCGGAGGATTTATCTTGGAGAAGATGGGATTAGCATCATACGAGATAGAAAAGAATTAACGGATTTTGCGGCCAGTTGATGGGCTATTTCATTTGGGTGTCCGTCGCTATAGTCAACCCATAGATCGATCCCGAGCCACTGACGTGACGGTCGATTGGTTATGTCGATGCCTGTGTCAATTATATTGAGCCTCATTAGCGACTGTCGTGATTTTACTTCAGACAATAGTTGTTTCCATGTTCTGTTCATTGCTCCATATCGAAAGAGCATCGCGACCAGCGTTATTCTGTGATCATCGCAAAACTTTTGAAGCAATTCAAGTTCGTCTGCGCACTGCTTAAAACTTCGCTTTGTGTCGTAACTAACTGTTCGACCTTCTCCCTCAATGTGTTGTTCATTGTCGTTATCGCACATTTGAAGAATTACTAAGTCAGGACTGTACTCCATCGCTTGTTGAAGCAGGCAATAACGCTCTTCGCTGGTGGAGTATCCACAACGTCCACAGTTGATGACTTCAAATCGTGAGATGTCTTTTCGTTCCTCGTTTAGAAGAAGCTCTAATTTCTTCGCGTAAACGTCATTCTGGTGGACACCTTGTCCCCAAGTGAATGAGTCGCCAAGGCATACGATCCTGTAGGTATCAGACGGCTTCGGGTTTATGTATTCGTGGTCCCGGAATCCAAGGCTATTGCATGTGTACTGGACGTAGTACGGTGTGAGGTGTGAGTTTGGTGGGCATGGCCTGTCGTCTTCGAGTATAGAGAGTGAAGTGAATACGATCGGCGATTGAAGTCCTCCAAGATAGAATGATATCCCGTGACTCGTGGTGCGTTGTGGAGTATCGAAATCGATCGCAAACGTCTTTGGAGTGCGTTGAAGTTCGACAGGACTCGTTCTGATCGTTTTGTGCGGATTGGACTCGCAGAATTCCACGGTAAGCGTACAAGGCGTCGCGGAGAATGCAGTGAAGACCAACTTATATCGATGGTTCGGCGACATCTGGAGGTCGTAGTTGCACCATTGGCTCGTCCAGGGGCGATCGGTGCTTGGATCTTCGATGGAGAGTTCGACGCTTTGTGGTCCGTTTGTGCCAAAGCTGATGACGGTTTTCGCGGGATCGCAAGTATTCGAAGTAAATATCCAGGATCCCCATGGATTGGCCTGATTTGCAGGATTTTGGAGGAAATAATTTCTGGGGTTGGACTGATAAAATTGAATTGCTTGTGAGTAAGGTGTTAGACGGTAGCCTATTTGCGGTTCAGGTATTGGTCCGCCAAAAAGATAATGAAGAGGAGGCTGGGATGGCATAAATGCCAGTAGGGTCGAAAGAATGGCGACTGCAAGTATCGTCGAAGTGACAATGCTTACCGCCGCCGACTGTCTGGCTATTAGGGCGATGGATGTCAATATTAGAATTAAGTATTCTGCGATAAGCACTGGAAGAATTATAGCTGGGAAGAGGATGTCCCCGGTCTTGATAATCGGGATCCAGGCGAAACTTGCGGTTGTTATGAGCAGTAGGAAAAAGAATCCTAATATAATGATGTTCATTCGATTCCAGCAAATCGGCAGTGCGATCCATGTTGCGAAGGATAGTAAGATGGCAATGATGATGGCAGAAATGGGCAAATCGCTGACAAGATAGACAACCGCGTGAGTAGTCACGAAAAAAGCGATTAGCCATCCGAGGAACTGGTCCGCGCGAACTCGGCGTGTTGCGGGCACAATCATTTGAACTCTCAAGAGTTGACGAAGGGGAAAGAGAGGCCGTTGTACTGTCGGCGGCGTCGAATTTCTCGGTCTCTCCGTCCAGCATTATAAACGTGTTTTGCTCAGAGGCTATCGATGTTCCCTGCGGGTACATTTTGCGGTGGTTTACAGGGTTGGAAGCAATCGCGGGTTCCTAGGATCGCGGGTTGCGTGATCCGACAGGGGTGATATAAGGGGGAGGATCCTTCGGGAATGCTCTGTCCATGGATGGGTGTAAGTCATGACCGGAATTGTTGTTACGTTAATTGTGACCGCCAGCTTGTCTGCGTCTCCTGGCGGGAGCGCCTGGACTGTTCGGCCTGAATTTCAGATCGGCCAGGAGCTTGTTTTCGAAGGAAAGATTCGTGATACCTACAAGGGGCAGGGGGTATCGTCTGAGTCAGATCGACGGATTCTGGTCCGTGTACTGACCCTTGAAAAGTCAGCGTCTCAAACTGCAAAAGTTGCCTGTTCGACAGCTCATCTCGATAGTGACACGACCGTCGCAACGAAACTGAACTCCCTGACCGATGCTCTCGCGCTCCGCCTAGATCTGCTGCAGGTTGACGACAAAGGAAATGTTCGCTGGTTCGAGGACAAGGCGGAATTGGCGCCGCCGACAAGCGAGAAAATGGTCTCCGAGCTTGGTTTCTTCATCGAGCCGGCTCCAAAACCGCTCAAGATCAACGATCATTGGGTTGTTCGACGAGGAGGCCAGCCACCGATCCGGTTCACCGTCATTGGGCCTGATACCGTCACGCAAGTGAAGTGTGTTCAGCTTCACGTCGAACAGGAATCTCAGAATTGGGCGAATGCCGAGATCTCACTGCCGGCTTGGAAAATTGACGAGATGGTATGGTACGACGACAAAAGCCATTCCATTTTCAAGGTCGATCGAACCGTTGAGACGCGTGATCCCGCCTCCCCTGAGATCGCTTACTCTCGCCAGGTCACTTATGAGCAAGTCAGCAATGTGAAGTATCACGGCACTGTGTTTCAGAATCAGTCGACTGATTTCATGAACGCGTACGCCGCTCAGAAAAGTTTGGAAAAGGCGCTCGCGACCCAAGATGAAGTAAGCCGAACCAAGCTTCTCAAGTCATTCCGGCGAGAAAATGAGCCAAACCTTCGAACGATGCACACGACCATGTATCGATCGGCGCTGGACCGCATGTTACGCACGGCAGACGCTGCGGAGAAGTTCGTGGCGGAAGCTGATGACGAACCGGCCCCGTCGTTGATCGGTCGGCGTGACGCCGTCGTGGGAGATCGAGCTCCTCATTTCGTCGTTCGCTCGACGAAAACGGGCCAGAAGATTTCGAAGAATACGATTAAGGGTGAACCGACCGTTATGGTTTTCATCGACCCCGCGAGTGAGCTTTCTCTGGACGCTCTTCGGACGGCCGTGAAGGCGAAGATGTCTGGTGAAAACTCATCGGTGAAACTGCTTGCCGTCTGCACCAAGATTGACGAGCAAGAGGAAAAGGATCTTCGTGCTCAGGTGCCCGGCGACTACGAAGTATGCACCGGTGCGGGATCAGACGGGGCCTATGGAATCACTGGAATGCCGCACGTGGTCTACATCGATCATGCGGGTGTTTTGCGATTGAATCAAAAGGGCTTTGGTCCAGAGCTGTACGCTTCGCTGAAGAAGGATCTCTCCGCGATGCCGGCCGCGAATATTGCGGATGAAAAGAATAAGAGTCGCTCCTATCGCCGATAGTCATCCAGGTCGATGGGCGAGGGTGGTCAGGATTTCTATTTGACGATGTGTGAAGGGAACCGGCGTTCCTGATGCCGGGATCCGCGGGACAAGGCGTCGAACGATTTGCTGAAGCAAGTCATCGACGCCTTGTCCCGTTCTTGCCGACACGCATTGATCGAGTTGATCTCGTTCATCCCGTGACCAAGGTGACCCGAGGTCTGCTTTGTTTCCGATCGTTAAGTGATCGTGGTCAACGTACGGGATCAATTCGTTTTGCACTTTCGGAATCGAGAGATCCTGGATGATAAGACACATATCCGCGTTAATCATCGCCCGTTGGATGAGCGAGATTCCTGCTCGCTCGATTTCGTCTTCGGTTGATCTGATTCCAGCTCCGTCGGCGAAAACAAAGGACCATCCGTCGATAGAGGTCTCTCCGTGGACGACGTCGCGCGTTGTCCCCGCTGTCGGAGAGACAATGGCTCGCTCGTGACCCAAGATCGCATTGAGAAGACTACTCTTTCCGACGTTCGGAGGACCGACGAGGAGAATCTTCCAAGGCTCGGTTAGGTGAAGTCCGAAGTTCTGCCATGAAAGCAATTCGCGTGCGGCGGCGTGATCACTACTTGAGGCGATCTTTTCGATCGCGCGATCGAGGGCACCATTGGCCTGATCAAGAAGAACAGCCGCCGCTCGTGAGGTACGGCAGCGAGTGAGTGCTTCCGTTGCTTCGATACAGACTTCGGATTTCCCCTCCGTTCGCAACAGTTCTTGCCAAGTCACCGCCTTTGCGCCGGCCTGCTGAACTTGGGCGAGTAAAGCCTCGACCATCGCGGATCCACCATGACAATGGATTTCGATACTCGGAAGATGCGTAGTAGACGTTTCGGCTAACACGACATCGTCTGAGACATCGCCACCAAACCGACCGTAGTAGGGACCGGGATCGTTCTCTAGATCGAAGTCGCCGCGATGAGGAGTGAATAGCGATTGAGCAATTTGGCGCGCGTGGACGCCAACGATGGCAATCGTCGCGAGCGCGGAGCGACCGGGAGCCGTTAGTACGCTCACGAGGGTCTCGTTGTTTGGAGTTGCATCAGTCATGAGTTGGCGAGTCGTGCGATCTCACAGAGCCCATCCAAAACGAGGCACGTCGAAAAAGTGAACGGGAAACGAAAGGATCGGCAAAGGATTTCTCCGTCCCCACCGGTGACATGCACCGTGAGTGGACGACCGACCGACTTCTCCACTTCTTGAAGCAATCGTTCCACGCCACCGACCGCGGCGAAGTATACTCCCGCCCGCATTGCGGACATCGTTGATCGACCGGGTAGGACCGGAATTCCCCATTCTCCTTCCATTTTCATTTGTTCCAGAGAGGGAGGGCAGGTAATCCGGGGCAGAGCGGCCGTTCCTTCGTGAAGCGAGCGTCCCATCAGCCCAAGTCCGGGCAGAATGGCGCCCCCCTGAAAGATTCCGTCGGCTGTCGTCAGATTCACCGTGATAGCCGACCCACAAGCCACCACGACGACATCTTTTCCAGGCGACTGCTTCACAGCGGCGATGGATGCCAGAAGTCGGTCGACACCGGTGGTTTGGGGAGTATCGACCCCGCAACCAAGATAGCCCTCCTTGAAAAGCGTTCCGTTACTTTCCAGGACCCTGAGAGTCTTGATGGATCGACTTTCGAGAACTTGTTGAAGTCTGTCGGAGGCCGGTTTATTGACCGTGGCGATGTAAGCGGAACGAAAGGGGCGATCACTTAGCGCGAGATCGATGAATTCCTCAATGGCGTCGGCAGAATGGGGCCGAGAAGTCCGAATCCCTTCGACTCGATTCCTGATGAACCATCCGACTTTAACGGTCGAATTGCCAACGTCGAATCCAACGATCGAATCACCCATGTTCGCCCGCCTTGATCGAACCATGGCTAGGGTGGTTCGATCACGTGATTCTATCGAAAACGCGCGTCGGATAGTGAGGGGCGATTTCTCGCCCAAAACGAGAAGTTCTCCGATCCAAAACTTTTGCCACGGGGATCGAGTTTAATTCAGGGTGTATCGGTTATTCCTCGGACTCTGTCTCATTCAGATTGCGGCGTTTCCGGGGGCGACGCGTCTTCGCCCAGACTTCCGTCAATACCGCATACGCCTCTGGTGTTTCGTAGCGAATGACGGAGGGTCCTTCCGAAAGAGGGCCGATCAGGCCCTTGAAGACCGGCTCACCATGCAGCCTGAGGGTGTAGCTATCTTCCTCGACGCCGATTTGCTCGAACTGGGTGCGAATTTCGGCCGGATCGTCGTAGTCTTGACCCACGAACTTGCCGGCTTTTGTCATCGTGACAACGCGGTAGATGGACATGGAGTGCTGTTCCTCAACATTATTTTTGGGGAGCGAGCTAATCATGACGTCGTCCGGGCCTTCCATTATGCCCCGCGCTTCGAGCGGCGGGGTGCAAGATTCTCAAACTTACCTCTCTCCGTTTAAATTCATCCGCGTTACGGACGGTACGGAGGACTGAGGATCGTCGAACCGATGGGTTCATCACACGGAGAGTAGGACGAGCCGACTCGGTTCCCATGAGACAGGGAACTCTAGGACAAGAGGGTTCACTTCGTCAAAGGACTCGTGAAGATTTTTCACTCTCGTTTTGAATTGGAAGCGAGATGAGTTGTTAAACAATCCAACCACCGCCGAGCACCTGCCATTGCCTGTAAAACACGACGGCTTGACCCGGGGTTACCGCTTGCTGAGGTTCGTCAAAGTCCACACGCACGTGTCCATTCTCGAGGGGCGTGATCAGGGCGGGAACGGCTCGATGAAGATATCGAATTTTGACTTCGGCGCGGAAGGGCTCCGTTCGAGGTCTAGGAGATAGCCAATTGACGCGCTCGGCATGAAGCGACGACTGAGCCAATAGTTCCCGGGGACCAATTACGACTTGCTGCGACTCGGGGCGGAGTTGAACGACATAGCGTGGTTCACCCACGGCGACTCCCAGCCCCTTTCGCTGGCCGATGGTAAAACTCTTAATGCCCGTATGCGTCGCGAGTATCTTCCCGTCCTGATCGACGATTTCTCCCGGCTCATCCGGAAGGTCGGGCCGATGGCGATGGATGAAGTCCAGGTAGTTACCGGTCGGAACGAAACAGATCTCTTGACTGTCTGGTTTCTGGGAGACACCGAGTTGTCGTTCGACGGCGAGTCTGCGGACTTCGGATTTTGGGATGTTTCCGATGGGAAACAGTATCCGATCGAGAAGGTCTCCCCGAATACCAAAGAGAAAATAGGACTGATCTTTGGTCGAGTCGTCCGCCATGAAAAGGCCGGGCTCGCCATCTTCATCCCGTTCGATCCGAGCATAATGACCGGTCGCGATGTAATCGGCACCTACCGACTCGGCATATTCCCACAGCTTGCCGAATTTCAGCCAGGTGTTGCAGACGACGCATGGATTCGGCGTGCGGCCGCGAAGATATTCATCGACGAAATAATCTTTGATCCGGCCGAACTCCTCGGAGAAGTTCAACGCGTAAAACGGGATGTTCAGTCGGTCGGCGACTCGCTGCGCATCGGCGGCGTCGATGGCACTACAGCAACCACGAATCTTTTTGGATGATGTGTCACATGCCGTCGGTTCGGGGGCAGCGCCCGTCCGCATGAAGAGACCAATAACGTCGTAGCCCTGCTCCACGAGGAGGCAGGCGGCGACGGAGCTATCCACTCCACCGCTCATCGCTAAGACGACTCGTCCCTTACTCACGACCGATTCTCCCCGATTATCAATTACTTCTTCGGCCCGGGAATTCGTCCCTCTTGCCGAAGCCAATCGATCGTCTGACGCATGCCGTCATCGAAGCTGGTTTTTCCCTGATAACCGAGATCCCGCTTGGCCTTCTCGATACTGTAGTCGAGATTGAGCCCCATGAATTTTAGGCGTGCTCCGCTCAAAACGGGGGCGAAACCAAAAGTCTTGCCGGCGGTTTCGAACGTGCCGCACATGAAACGGGCAAACCACATCGGCCAGGTGGCGAAGGGTCGGGGAAGTCCCGCCAGATCGGCAATTCGTTCAAAGAAGACTTTCTTCGTCACCGTTTCAGAATCGGTGATATTGAACGCTTCACCAAGCGGCGCATTGGGGCCAAGGGCGAGTTCAACTGCTTCGACGACGTTGCCGACATACACATTGTTCAGCTTCTTCTGCCGGCTGCCGAAATAGGTCACCAATCTCGCTTTCAAGTTCCCCAGAATTCGCGGCATCACGTTTCGATCGCGGGGACCGTAAATGAATCCGGGGCGAATGACGATGAGCGGCAGTCCCTTTTCTCGGTAATACTGCATCGCCAGGTTTTCGGACTCGACCTTCGTCTGGGTGTATCCGTCAATGTGTCGAGCCGGAAGAGGAGCCGTCTCATCGGTTCCAAAATGGTCTTTCGCCTCGTACACGCCAAGTGAACTCACGAGGACCAATCGGCCGACGTGGTGTTGAAGGCAGGCATCGAGCAAATAGCGAAAGTCTTCGACGTTGACCTTGCGGTATTCTTCCACCGGACCCCAATCACCGACTTTGGCGGCGCAGTGAACGACAGCGTCCATACTCTCGCAGGCGCGCTGAACACTCGCCTCATTGCCGAGGTCACCCTCAACGAGTTCGACACCCCAAGATTGAAGGAGTGAGGTATCACTTCCCTTACGAACGAGGGCGCGTACGTGGTGCCCTGACTGACGAAGTCGCTCCGCGACATGTCCCCCAAGAAACCCGGTGGCGCCCGTCACCATCACCCGCATGCGTTTGGTCTCTCCGAAATTCGTTATTTTCAAATCGTTTTAGGGTGTTCGGGCGATAAGAGCAGGGGCATTTAATGCTCATTCGTCCGAAGTGTCAGAAGTGCCGTCAGTCGTCGCGAGTCTAATTCGCTGCACTCCGACGGAATTGGCCGCATCAAAGGCGGCGACAACTGCCTCGTGATGGGCCCCTCCCGAGGCTTTGATCACGACTTCATTCAGCCCCGTTTGATGAACTTCTCGGCGAATCAAATCGACCAATTCCTCCATCGGCACTTCTTTATCATCGAGCAGGACCGAATCATCACTCCTCACTTCCAGAATGATGTTCTTATCCCGAAGGTCGTTGATCGAGGCCGCTTGAGTTGCCGGATTCTCGGCACTCGGTTTGGGAATCTCGAGTGACTTTTGCAGGGTGTACGTCGCTGTCACCATGAAAAAAGGAATCAAGAGAAAGGTGACGTCGACGAGAGAGGTCAAATCGAGTTCCTCTTGCTCTTTACGGGATCGAAGAGAAAAGGAATCTTCTTCTTCCTCTTCAGTATGAACCCTCTTGCGCAATGGAGGGGGCGTGAGTCGAGGCCGGCGCGTTTCTTCTTCCGGCTCATTGAGGAGTGCATTCAACTCGAAACCTTGATCGGCGGTAATCGCGTCCTTTGGATTCAGATGAGGAAGCGAGATCTCCAGAGCGACCGTCTCCGCAAACGCATTCGGTCGGTCGGGATGACTTCGGACGACGGGGGGCGGTTCCTCCGTAGCCTGTATTTTCGAATCAGAGGCCGACGAACTCTTCTTCTTTTCCCGCTCGTTGCGCGACTTTTGCACCTCTTCCTGGCTGGGAATCGGATCCTTCCAAACGTCTGGCGGTAAGTCAGCGACTTTGATCCACTCCGACTCACCCGATCTTCGAATGCAGTCTTCCGGCTTGATCGCGCCTTTCGCGATAAAACGGCGGACGCGAAATTCCTCCACGCCATACGCGTGCGACATCGTTTCTGTTCGAAGGACATCCCATCGAGTCATCAGGGGGACTCCTTGACGGCGATGAGGACACTACCGGCGTCAAGCTTTGTCACGAGCTTGGCAACCTCGTTTACGAATCGATGATGCACGAGACGCTCGGCCTTGATCATGACTTGGGAGCGCCCGGCCCGTTTCCCGTCCGCGATGTAATTTTTCACCGCGTCGATGTTCCCTTTTTCCCCTTTTCCATTCCCGAGAACATATAGAGGGGCGGCTCCGGAGACATCGTCGGCAAGGATCGTGACGACCGTCATGTCCGACGGATTGGTTTGGTCGCTCTGGCGAGCGGCCGGAGTGTCGACATCTTGTTCGATCGCCACGGCGGCAGAATACATGAAGAAAATGAGAAGCAAAAAAAGAATGTCAATCAACGACGTGAAATCGAGATGCGCATTGCCGATCGGCACGCGGCGGGCGAAAGGATCGTCATCACTGAACCCACGTCCCATGAGGCATTCCCAATGGATGGCGATAAGGCTTACCGATCAAGAGACCGCAACAGCGTCCAAGTCCTCAAGCACGATTTGAACTCCCTCGAGCGTCGTATCTTCCAGAGATCGCATCCGTACTTCGATCACGTTCAGGCAGAGAATCAGCGGGATCGCCACCAAAAGACCGACTGCGGTGGCGGTTAATGCAAGGCTGATGTCTGATGCAAGACCCGCGGTGCTTACTTTGTCGGACCCTCCGATTCGGGCAAAAGCAGCGATCATACCTGCGACGGTTCCAAGCAGTCCCAGCATGGGTTCACTCTTTGCAATCGTGTTGATCGTGGATCGTTGATTATCCATGACTCCAAGCACGTCGCGCTGAAATCGCGAAGCGATGGCTTGCCTGAGCCGAGCCGAGGAGAGATGTCGTTTCACGATGGCGACACGGGCGAGCATGGGTATCGCTCGGTAGACGTTGCGAGGCTCATCACACAAACGAACGGCCGCGTCATAGTTGCTTTCCTCGAGGTACGAGCGGAGCGTGTCGAGGAACGATTCGGTCTCGGAGTCACTTCCGAATCGACGGCGTTTGATTTGCCTAAGCGTAAAAATGACGGCATATGCTCCCCAAACGGCCAGCAGGACTTGTACACCTTGGATTACGTTGCCGGCGATCGTTAGAACCGATGTCAATTCCATCTCTTCTAATCCTTAGGGAGCGTAGGTGATGTCGCGAACGACGAATTCGTACTTGTCGCCTCCAAGCGGGCGAATCAAAAACACGGTCTTCAAGATCTTTTCAATCGGCTGCTTCGATGCCTTCTGCTCGATCTGGGAGAGTTCGTATTCCAGCTCGCGCGGAAAGTACTGAACGATCCTGGCTCCCTCAAAATCGATCTTTCGAGCATGAAGGAGATCGGCATCCGATTTTCGATAGCCTTCTCCTTCCCACTCGAAGGGGAGCATATCGACAATGCCCGTTATTTTTTCCGTAGTCGGAGTCGGCTTCGAAAGCTGGCTGAGGATGAGGGTCTCATTACCCTTCACGACGCCTAGTTTGATCCCGAAATAGTCAAGCATTGCCGCATACTTATCGACGTTCTGCCGAGGATAGCCGATCGTCCAGCGTGACTCATGCGGAAGAACGTTCCCGAATCCATCCTCACCGCCGAATCCGGTTCCCCCTTTGCCCGTGCCACTTCCTTTGGTTCCCTCGCCGCCAGGACTTCCTTCCTTGGACGGCTGGGGCGTTGACGGGGTCGGGAATGCCGGATCGCTAAAATCGATTTCCAGTTTATTGGCCGCCTCAACGACGCTTGTCAGGTCTCTTGAGATCTCCGTTTCCTCAAAAGGAACCGCCGTCGCCTCGAGCGGTTGCTGGTCCGTCGTTGGTAGGACCATCGCTCCTGGTTCCGTGCTATTGCCCGCCATTCCCTCGTCATCGCCGGCGCCGAGATTGATGATTTCCATCGGCCGCGGCGGAATGTGAGCGGAAGAGACACGATGTGCAAGCCAGAGCGATAGGAGCGAGACAAAAGCCGTGGCGACGAGAACAATCAGCGCAAGCAAGAACGCCATGACGTGGTCGAACTGACGCAATTGCCGACGAATCTGTTTCGGCTCGGCGACCGTTGGCATGGTGATCCTTAGTCTTCCGTTATTCGATACTTGAAGGACAGCTCAGCCGGCTCGTTCAACGTGTTGAATGTAACCGGCCAAACGGAACTCGTCACGGATGGTTCTTTTATTTCTTTCTACGGGCTTCGAACGAAGGTGGATCGGCATGCCGAACCGGT
>JAIEPU010000178.1 GCA_019748235.1 bacterium | reverse complement strand
CCGGCTCCGGACATCTCAGAGTTGAAGGTCGCGATCGCACCTCCTCCCTATACGCGTCTTCCCAAGGTCGAATATCCGGTGGGGCGAGGAAACGTGCAGGCGATCGTCGGGACAGAGGTCTCCATCCATGCTACCTCCAATAAGCCCATAGTCGGTGGAAAGATCCTTTGGGAAAGTGGCGGGACGACGGAAGTCAGGCTTGATCCGAGTAATAAGTCTCTTACCGCCCTCTTCCCTGTCGTCAAAGAAGACACGTATCGGATTCTTCTCGTCGATGAACAAGGAATGACGAACGAGCATCGTTCGCCGAAACCGTACCGGGTCGAGGCGATTGCGGACGCTCCTCCAGAAGTCGTCATTGAAAGTCCGCCCAATGACATTGAGGTGACACCCACCGTCAAGCAGCCGATTCGCACCCTGGCACGCGATGATTTCGGCCTGCAAAATATCGAACTTCGATATCTGATCGAACAAGCCGGCCAAAGCGCCGCTCCCCCTGGAGGCCAGGCGCCGGCCTCTCCGGCGCCCAACATCATTCCACTCTTTGACGGGAAAGAGACCGCACCGAAACAACAACCCATCGAATATGTTTGGGATCTTGCACCGCTCAAGCTGGTGCCGGGCTCTATTGTGGTAATGCGAACGGCCGCCCGAGATTTTAAAACGCCCGAACCTAATGTCGGCGAGAGCCGTGAAGTCAGACTTCGCATCGTTTCACCATCCGATTTCGTCAGACAGATTGATGCCGAGCAGAAATTAATCCGCGAAGAAATCGATCGCTTGCGCAAGCTGCAAGAGACCGCTCTCGAACAAACGACGGACATAGAAAAGGCTGCAGAGCAAAAGGGAGATCTCACTCAAAAGGAACGCGAGAAGCTCCAGTCCACGGAAACGCTACAGCGGCGTGTTCGAGAGAAGGCGATCTCCCCCGAGGGGTCTATCCAAGAGCGCATCAAAAAGTTGCTTGCTAAACTCGCGGCGAATCAAGTCGATGATCTTGATTCGCAAAAGCGGCTGACTCTCATCGATTCGGAGCTTGGTCGCATCAGCGAGCAGCATCTCTCTGAAATTGAAAAGGACCTCACCCGAGCTCGTAAAGAATCGGAGGCTGCGAAGTCTTCGTCCGCGGAGTCTCCGTCGAAGGTCTCCGCAAACGATCAAGCTCCCTCCTCGACAGACGGCAAAAGTCAGGCTTCCACCAGCAATCAGAAAGACAGCCCCTCCGAAGAGGGGAAAGAAAATGATCGAGGGATGAAGGACAAGTCCTCCACGACCTCGGCGGAAACGGGCAAAACAGCAGTCGTTTCTCCTGAAGCCAAGGCAACGACCGCTGAGAATCAGTCAAAGCCGACGACCGAAGATCAAAAGCCTGATCAGCCAAAATCGAATGAGTCCACCAGCGAGACGGCCAAATCTCTGACCGATGCCCGTCAGCATCAAGAACAAGTCGTTCAATCGCTTGATGCGATGATGGAGCAACTCGACAAGTGGGAGAACACCGCCGATGTCGTCAACGAAGCGCGTGAACTCGAACAAAAGCAGATCGACAATGCGAAGCAAGTAAATGATCTGGCTTCGAAAACGCTTGGCAAATCGAAGGAAGATCTCGATAAGGAGGAGCGGACGGAACTCGATCAAGCGGCCGCTCGACAAGATGAGCTTCGCCAGCAGCTTTCACGTTTGGAACAAAAGCTTTCACGACAAGCGGAGCGAGCTTCGACCGACGATCCCGCCGCGACACAAGCGATGAAGGATGCGCTCGAGCAGAGTAAGAAATCGAACCTGAGTGGAAAGATGGCGAGCGCCGCGCAAGACATCAAAGAGAATCGGCTTGCGGATGCCGGGCAAAGTCAGCAAAAGGTTTCCGAGTCGCTTCGCGAACTGGTCGAGTCGTTAGAGAACCGCCGTGAGCAGGATCTCAAACGGCTCGTGAAGGATTTGAAGGAGGCGGAGCAGGCCCTCGCGAATATTCAAGACGAGCAAAAGCGACTTCGCAAAGAGCTCAAAGATGCTCAGCAAATCGCTGATCCCGAGAAGAAGAAAGAGGCTCTCCAGCGATTGCAGCAAAAGCAGAAGGAACTGAAGCAGAAGGCGGAGGAGTTCGCCCAGAAGCTCTCCCGATTGCAAGCACGCTCGGCCAGCCAGAGCGCGGCCCGCGCGGCCAATCGGATGGACAATGCCGCTCAGTCACTCGAACAACAGGGGGAGGAAGGCGAGGCCGGCCAGCAGCAAGAGAATGCCGAGGAGCAGCTCGAGGAAGCGGAACAAGAACTCGCTGAGGCGAGACAGGAAGCGGAGGAACAGCTTGCTCGAGAGCAGTTGGCCAAGGTAGCCGACTCCATCAAGAACATTCATCAACGTCAGATTGCGATTAAGGACGAGGTAAAGCGGCTCGACGATTTGAAGACGAAGGAAGGAAAGCTTTCTCGGGGACAGATCCAAAGCGTGCTTGGTTTGTCTCGCGCGGAAAAAGGTTTAGCGGATGAATCAGATGCTTTGAAAGAGAGACTGTCGGAGGCCAAAGTCTTTAGCCTGGTCATCGAAGAAGCGATCGAGTTCATGCGAGCGGGGGCCGACAAGCTTGGCACGCGCGAAGTCGGAAAGTTGACGCAGCGCGACATCGACCGAGCACAGAGTCGCTTCGCACAGCTTCTCGACTCTCTTGCCCAAGACCCGCAGCAACCTGGCGGGGACAAGAACGAAGGAGGTCAGCAGGGAGGCCAGGGTGGGGGACAAGGAAGTGGAGATGGAGACGGCATTCCGTCGATCGCGCAGATCAAACTCCTCAAAATGCTGCAGCAGGAAATCCTAACCGACACGAAAGAGCTCGCGCAGGCAAAGAACGATGCGGGCTGGAACGACGCCCAAAAGCAAGAGTTCGAAAAGCTATCGAAGAAACAGGGCAAGCTCGCTGATCTGGTGCATGATTTCATGAAGCCCGAAAAGGAAGAATCAGCCACCGGTTTGGAAGGAGATCAAAAATGATCACGATCTCATTGATGATCATCCTTGCCGCGGGTTTCGCGTTGGATGATCCGGCTCTGCCGACTGATCTCTCCAAAGCAACGGAGGTGAAAACGTCGGACGAGCCCGCGAAATCGTCCGGCCAAAAGCCGGCGAAGAAGATGCTTAAGAAGAAATCAGATCAGCCAACCGACAAGACGGAAGAGAAATCGAATCCCACCGCTGAGGATGAAGCGCCCATGCCGGATTCAGATCGGCCGATTCCCCAGCCAGACCAGCCGATGAAGGAAGCCGACACTGATGAAAAGCTCGATCAGGACCTCGGTAAGGATCTCGAAGCATCAAAGAATGAGACAGGCGATCCATTGACGAAGCTCACCGAAGAGATGCGAAAAGCGGAGGAATTGCTTGCTAAACTCGAGGGAGGAGACGAATCCGTCAGCGTGCAGGAGCAGATCGTAAAGGATCTGGAACAGCTTTTAAAGCAGGCGCAAAATCCGCCCCCCGGTGGTACTCCCCAGAATAATTCGAAAAAGAAAAAGCAGCAGCAACAACAACAGCAGATGTCGATGCAACAACAGCAACAGAGAAAGAGTCAGCAACGAAACGAACAGGCGCGCAATTCCTCTGATCGAATCGGGCCTCCGCGTGCCTCACGAGCGCAAACATCTCCGCAACCCGAGGAACGGGACGTTTGGGGACATCTCTCTGAGATGATGCGCGGCGAGATGAGTCAATACGCGAAGGAGAACTTTCTCGCGAAGTATCGAGACATGATCGAGCGATATTACACGGACATCGCTCGGCAGTCCCAACGAGGGACTCGTCCATGACGCGATTGATCGTCGGCGCCGTTTTCTTTTTTGCCTCATCTGCCCTATGCGATTCGGGTGATCCCCCTCCGCCTGATCAGTTCGCGCCGAAGGAGGACTTGATCACCCCCGCCGCGCAGCGACTGATTGATTCTGGTCTTGCATATTTGTCGGATCATCAGCGTCCTGACGGAAGCTACGGCAGCGAACAGTATGCGGGAAACGTCGCGGTGACCGCGCTGGTGGGAATGGCCTTTCTTTCCAGTGGAAGCACGCCACAAGAGGGACCCTACCGCGAGAATCTGGCTCGCATCACGGATTATCTGGTGGAGCACACGAGCGCCTCGGGCTTCGTCATCTATCAGAACGCTACCACGCACGGACCAATGTACGACCACGGCTTCGGCACGCTTTACCTCGCGGAAGTGTATGGGATGACCGACCGACCCGACGTACGTGAGAAGCTCAAAAAGGCTATCAACCTCATCATCTATACGCAGAACGATGAAGGGGGCTGGAGATACGTTCCTCAGCGTGTTCCCGATGCCGATATCTCGGTGACTATTTGTCAGATGATGGCGCTTCGGGCCGCCCGAAATGCGGGGATCGCGGTTCCGCGAAGCACGGTCGATCGATGTACCAAATACGTGAAGGATCTGCAGAACGCGGACGGAGGATTCCGCTATCAGATGCGTGGTGTCGGTGAGAGTGGGTTTCCTCGCTCCGCGGCGGGAGTCGTGGCCCTCTTCAATGCGGGAATCTCCGACAGCCCGGAGATCGAGCGCGGAATCGAATACGTTTTGAAGTACCAGCCGAATCGCCAGAGAGGCCAGGAAAGCCACTACTTTTATGGCCACTACTACGCGGCGCTCGCCATGTATCAAGCGGGAGGTGATCGATGGACGGAGTGGTATGCGGCCATTCGGGACGACCTTATCAATCGTTCGCGCGGAGCCGACGGACGATGGACATCGAGCGGTGTTTGTGATGAATATGGAACCGCGATGGCCCTCATCATCTTGCAGATGCCCAATAACTATCTCCCGATCTTCCAGAGGTAAGCGAATCGTGAATCCCTTCATTCGTCGCTTGTCCACTCATGGGATGATGGCTCTTGTCGCCGTGGCTCTGTCGGTTGTATTTGTCTCAAGCGCGCAAGCGGAACGGACGATGGCCCGCCTTCGACAAGCGGACGGAAAAGTGCTCGATATGACGAGCATTCGTTTTGCCGATGATCAAAGAGTCACCGGCGTTTCGACCGAAGGGACGGTCGATCTTTCAGCGCGTGACATTCTCTCCATTGAGTTCAATCCTTCGGATCGACGACCCAGCCGAGATCCCGCTCTTTTGATCGGAGGGGGAGAGGTCCTTCATGGAAAACTCAAGGCAACGGAGAACGACACGATTGAAGTCGCGAACGACTTCTGCGGAACCGCTACGATTCCCCTGACGGCGATCGAGGGCATTCTTCTCGGCGAACGAGTGACCGGAAAGGCGAAGACGGTCCTGATCGACCGAATCCGACACATTCCACGTCAGGCAGATGCCATTCTCCTCGCCAACGGCGACGTGCTCGAAGGGACGGTCACAAAGTTCGGTCCCGAAGAATGGGAGATCGATCGCGACGGAAAGCCGCGGGAGGTCGCGACAAAGCTCCTTCGAGGTGTCGCGCTCGATAAAAACCTACTCGAATATAAGCCGTCGAATGATTTTCATGCTCAGCTCACTCTTGCCGATGGAAGCGTCATCAAGGCGAGAGAACTCCTCGCGAAGGATGGCACTTTAGAGGTACACACTCTTATCGGACCTGTCATCAAGTTGACTTGGTCCACTGTGGGAAACCCAGGGCTCGCTCGGATCGACTATCGAAATGGGCGTGTTGTGTTTCTCTCGGACATTGATCCGATCGAAACCGTGACGAAGTCTTTTCTCGATGATCGGGCTCCTCCAAAGAAGGATGAGAATGTCGCGGGAGGAACCCTCCGACTCGCCGGGAAGACGTACAGCAAAGGAGTCGGCGTTCGAAGCTATACTCGCCTGGATTATGACGCGGCCTCCTTCGAGCGATTTCTGGCAACCGTGGGAATCGATGATGCGGCAAGCGACGAGGCGAGCCTTGAATTTCGAGTCCTGCTCGATGACAAAGTCGCCTTCGACAGCAAGGAGATGACGACGGCCACAGATCCAAAACTGGTCGACTTGCCGATTGGATCGGCGAAGAAGCTTTCACTGGAAGTTGACTATGCCCGTCGCGGTGACATCGATGACTTAGCCGATTGGTGTGATGCCCGATTGATCCGCCCCGCTGACAAGAAGTGATTTCCTCTCTCTTTTCGGTCACCGCTTGAGCATGCGATGAATGCCGAACTTCGCTTTGGCATCGTCCAAGCGATTATTGATTCGGTAGACGTACGCCATCACTTCCGCAACCGCAAAGAACAGCTTCTCTGGAATATATTCGTCGACATCAAGCTTCGAGAGAAGTTCGATAAGGTCGGGATCCTCGTGGACCTCGACATTATTCTCTCGCGCGACCGAGATGATTCTCTCCGCCATCGAGCCTTGCCCGCTGGCGACGACGCGTGGAACGGCATCCTTCTCCTGCTCATACCGGAGAGCGACCGCCTTTTTGACTTGCTTCAGTTTCTCTGATTTGACCGACATGGCTCATGCCTCCTGATCGAGACGAGCGCCCGCTTCGTCAGAGAGAGGGGTCTGCGCCACGAATTCATCCCATATATCTTCCTCTGAAGAGTGGTTTGGATCGTCTGTCGCCGACGGCTTTGCTGATTCTCGGACGGTGATCATCGCTCCGTCATAGCCTGCCGATTCGAGTCCCGATCGAAGCTCATCAACCGAGCGATCGAATGTTTCCTTGGTCGCCGCAGAATCGACAGTGAAACCAATACTGACGGTCCCATCGACTCCCGTCACCGTCGCCAAGACGTTACCTAGCTTCGACATGTTCAGGAACAGAGCGACCGTGAAGCGATCGTCTTCCGCCGAGGACATCTCTGCTTGGCTTCCTTGCTGCCGATAGAAGACTTGCAGATGAGCGTCACCAATCCCCGTCTTCGGGTCCATAGGCAATTGCACGTGGAGATACTGATTGATCCCGTCAAGATTTCGAAGCTGTTGCCCGGTCACTTGATTGAGGAGCATGTCGGTCCGCTGAATGGCCTGCTGAGCGGCGGGCGCCGCTTCTGGCTGCTGCTGCGCACTGACTGCGAGTTGAGTACGAAGTTCGAGAAGCTGCCCTTTCAAATCGCCGTCCCATGCACCTTGAAGCAGCGCCTTCGGGCCCTCGCTAGCTCCCTCTGACATTGACGACCACAAACTGCCCTTGTCCATCGTGGCGATCAAAGATCCGTCGAGTGTGGGCTTCTCGGCATTTTGGGCCACAGGAGTGTTCAGCTCCTTTCCATCATTAGGGATCGTCGTGATCCCCTTGATGATCGGCGCTTGGATGGATTCCTGCCCGATGGGGGAGGGTCTTCCAATCGTGCTCAGATTCAACGGCGTGCGACTCGAATCGATCGGTGGATTCGTGCGCGAAGTCCCCTGTTCATCGACAGCTAATGTGCTGGCCCATTTCAGCGCCTCTTCCGCAATCGCCGATCGAACGGCCGAGGGAATATTCGATGGAGGAGCCGAGGTACTGACGATTGCAGATGAAGGACGGGAAACGTCTTGAGTTGGACTTGGTGACGAAGAAAGATTTCGCTCGGGGATCTGTTCGGTGACCGTGGGCGAGGATTGACTGGTTTTTGCCAATGTGGCTTCCAGCCCACGCGCCAATCCGGTCAAACGATTCGCCAACGACTCGGCAAGCTGTTTGGGATTGTCGAGGGCATTCTTGCCGAAGAGTTGATCTAGTAGTCGGCCTACGGTTTCCGCAGGAGCTTTCGCATCAGGAGTGACGGAGCGAAAAGTCGGTAGCTGATCGACCTGCCGGTGAAGTGTTTCGATTTCGCTTCCCAGACTTTTTGGTCGATCAGTCGTTGATCGGATCAAGTTCTCGATGCGGCCGGCGAGGTCGGGCCGCTGACTCACGAACTGCGCGAGTGGCCCCCCCGGCTTAATCAACCCCGCCAGGCGTGTCGCCGCCGCTTGTCGGGCACCAATAGCATCGACGGAAGGTTCCGTCCGGTCCTCAGACTTGATTGATAACGTAATCGCATGTTCGGTGGGAAGCGTCGTTGTTTTGTTATTGGAGATGGTGGTTTGATTGACGAGGCGGAGACTAAGAGAGCCGGAGGAATCTCGACTCGTCTCCACACTGAGTTGATCGCCGGGAGAGAGAGGTGCCTGGCTCGAAGCGGTGAGGGTGGAGTTTCCAATCGACAACTTGAAAAGTCCATCTCCGAGGGCTTGCAAGACCTGCGCCTGGATGACTTGGCCGAGGGGAACGCGGTTGGCCGCACTGATCCCGGAGGCGGTTGCGCGCCCGGACAGTTGCAATAGCTGGGCGATATCCGTCGTTGAGATTTGCGACATCGCTCTTCTAGCCGCGTGGGGGGACTGTACGGTATTCCGAATATCCCAAGTTTACCTCACAGGAATAGCCGTGCTGAAAAAGAGACTCCTTGGCGCGGTGATCGCTGCAAAACGAGGTAATTTGAGCGTTACGGCCCTCCCAACCCGCCGACTTTGCCACCAATTAGGATAATCGGTCGCACCCCTGTCCGGAAATTCCGAGGAGTCCGCAATCCAAATCAGACACCTTCTCGTCTACTCTGAGGGGGAGTGGAATAGGGACTCTAGTACGATGAGCAGCCCCAAAGGATGAAATCCTCGCCGCCGACGGCGGGGTCGGCCAGTGCTGTCGAAGTCGAAGACGACCGAGCGACCGACCCGGCCGAGCGGATCGAACGGGCATTCGCGCGCCATCAGAAAGAGCTCCTAGGGACACTTTACCATCTCATTGGCAACGTCGAGGATGCTCAGGACGCGTTGCAGGAAGCGTTCGTTAAATGTTGGCGACATCGAGAGGAGATCGCCCACGTCGAATGTTTGAGAGCTTGGATCTATCGGGTGGTGCTGAACACGGGCCGGGACCTTCGCCAATCCGCTTGGAAGCGGAAGAGACGATCAATGGATGAACCGACTGCCGAGGCTCTGAAGTCTTCCGCCGACGATCCGGCAACGGATACCATTCGGCGCGAGGAAGTCGCACAGCTGCGGCAGGCTCTGCTTGATCTGCGACCGGAAGAGAAAGAGGTTTTTCTCCTTCGAGAGAACGGCGACCTGACCTATGAACAGATGGCCGAGGCCTTGGGGATTCCCGTCGGGACGGTCAAGACCCGAATGCGAGCGGCCCTTGCTCGGCTTCGAGGAGTTCTGGGAGTTTCTCCCGCGTGAAAGAGTGTGTAACGGCATGGTGAGAGATTCGATTTCATGAGCGATCGGAGTGACTCAAAAGAAGACCTTTTCCAGCAGCTCTTGGAGCTGGAATATGGTCTATTGGATGAGCCGGAAGCTCAAAGGCTTCGTGAGCGGATCGAATCCGATACCGATATCGCGCGCCTGTATGCCGAGGTCCGGCGGACCCGAGGACTTCTCGCGGAAGCGGCCATTATCGAAGTTCCGAATATCGTACTGGAACGCCCCCGCTCATCGAGTTACTCCCGGAGCGGGCGCCATCATCGCCGGCACCGAACAGGTTGGTCTTCCTTTTTGGCAGTGGCGGCCGCCCTTTTCCTTTCGATGGGAATCGGCGGAGAATGGTGGTTCCAACACGCAGCGAATCAAGTCACGAATGATTCGATCGTTATCAATCTCGCTGGCCCATCGACCGCCCTGGCGGGAGGTTTGACCCCAGTCGAAATTCAGACTCAGAATCTGCGTGATGAACCAGTCGCCGCCCAGATTGACGTGGCATTGATCGACCGCCAAGGTCATTCCATCGCGCAAAAGCAAGTGGCTACCAGTCGATCGGGGCAGGCAACAGTGTTCCTTCCTACCGCCAGCGCCACTAACGCTCCCTTTACGCTCGTTGCATCACGCCCTTTAACCCCCAGCGCTGCCACATCGATCCGGCCAGAATATGCCCCGCGTGTGACCCGGCTCTCGACCGATCGGCCGGTTTATCGGCCAGGGGAACGACTCTATTTCCGAGCACTCACTCTCGAACGGGAGTCGTTCAAGCCGGTCGACAAGGGAACGATCGATTTTGATTTGCGAGATCCCCAGGGAAACAAACTCCCGGAGGGCTCGATTACACTTCCGATCGTTCAAGGAGTAGCGGCCGGTTCCATTAGCCTTTCCTCCGATCTAAGCGAGGGATCTTATCGGCTTACGGCCAATAGCCCGACGCAGGAATTTGTTGAACAGAGTCGAATGATTGAAGTTCGCACGTTTCGTGAGCCGCGCTTGCGCAAACGACTTGAACTGGATTCTCCCACCGTGACCGCGGGGAGCACGCTGAAAGGAGAACTCATTGTTGAGAATGATGACGGGAAGCCTTTGAGCGACGCTCCCGTTCATGTCCAAGCTGAACTCGATAATATGGTGATCCAAAATCATGAGGTCACACTTGATAAAGATGGAAAGACACAGTTCTGGTTTTCCATTCCCAACCTCGTTCGGCAAGGGCCGCTCAACATCGATGTAAGCGTGGGCAAGGGAGTCAATGCCGAGCAGCTCAATCGGCAGGTTCCTTTGACCCAGGGTCCACTCGATCTCGAATTCTTTCCGGAGTCTGGTCCGCTGATCGCCGGTCTGCGAAATCAGATTTACTTCCAGGCGTTCGACGTCAATTCGAAACCAGTCTCGGTCGCAGGTCGGATCGTTGACGATCGAGGAACGGCGGTCGCGGAGTTCAAAGCCGAGCATGAAGGTCGGGGACGATTTGAATTGCAGCCGGAAATTCGGCGTACCTATCGAGTTGAACTCATCCATCCCCAGGGAGCGACTTCGATTCGTTCCTTCCCCAATGTCGTTTCCGATCAGGAAGTCATTCTTCACGGCGGCAAGGGAGTGTTCGATGGAAACGAACCGCTTGATCTCGCGGTCATCTCGTCCGCTCCCAACATCCCTTTCATTGTCTCGGCCTATTGCCGACAAGTCCCTGTGGGCTTCGTTCTCGGACGAACGATCAAGGGGAAGCTACCTGTTCGACTCAATGTGCTTGATGGAACCGATGGAGTTGTGCGTGTGACGATCTTCGATCGACGAACGACACCGATCAGGCCAGTGGCCGAGCGTCTGGTCTATCGTCGTCCGGTGCAGAAGCTCAATGTCTCAATGACGCCAGAGATATCGAGCAGTTCTCCTCAATCGCTGGCGGTGCATGCCACCAACGAAAAGGGAGCTCCCGCGGTTGGTGCAACACTCGGTGTTTCGATCATCGATCAGCGGATTTTGGAATTGTCGCAAGAGAGACCGAGCGGCATCGATGCCCATTTCCTTTTACTTTCGGAAATCCGCCGGCCGCAAGATATCGAGAATGCCGACTTTCTGTTGCGGGATGATGCGGCTTCCGCCCGTGCGCTGGACCTCGTGCTCGGCACGCACGGTTGGCGGCAATTTCGACCCGCGATGCTACAGAACGTCATCGCGGCGACCACGCCGGAGGAGTCGGGGATGAATCCGGCAGCCGTTCAAGAACCGGCGTTCAGTGATAACGTCTCTGCTGTACAAGAAACCGTGAAGCAGCAACTGGCCACATTGCACGTTGATCAGCAATGGTATCGAATCACGACATTGGCCGGCTTGGTGGTTCTTGTCCTCTCCTTCATCGCGATTCGATCACGCTCCTTTCGCCTCCTTTCCGCGATCTTCGGGTTCTTTCTTCTCGGACTACTGTTATGGCAACTCAATCTATCTCGGAATGAACTTTCACGTGGTCCTCATCAGATGGCGGCAGCATCGTCCGTCGTGCCCCAAGAACCGGCGTCATCTGAAGCATCGCAGAAGCTTGGTCGCGATCAATCCATCCCTAAACCCACCACTCCTTCACTTGCGCCCGTGGCTCCCGCTTTACCACCCATGCCCGTCCCTGCGGAAAATGAATCGGGATTCCAAGTCGCTACTCCAGGCTCGGTGAGCCCAGAGAATCCCGAACAGAAATCACCGACTCCGCGGGAAATCCATGCGGCACAAACACGAGAACTCGTGAAGGACAAAATCGCGGCGAAGGAAGAGAATCGTCCTTCGGCCATTGCAGAGGTGCTTGATCAAAAGAAATCGGCGGCGGAGAAAGGGGTCGCACCGGCCGAGAGCGATCGACTAAGTCGATCCGTCGCAGATGCTTTGGTACCCGCGCCCGCCGAACCTTCCGCCGCCGGTGCCGCGGCACCTCCGGCGCCGGCCCATCGTTACGCGGAAGGATCACGTGCATTTGCGGTCGCGAGAGAACAGGAGCGTTCCCCTACGGATCGCCCGCGAATGGTTTACGGTGTGGAGAGAAATTTCTCGTCGTCGTTCCGGCCTAACTTCGCTCAGGAATTCGTCCAGAATCCGACGGCCTATTGGAATCCTCTACTTAGCACTGACGAACAGGGGAAAGCGACGATCACGTTTGATCCCACATCGGACAAGGTGACGTACGTCATTTCGATCGAGGGTCATACTTCTGAAGGACGCCTGGGCTCCCTTCGAACGGAATGGAGACGCCCCGATTCGACTTCCGATCCTTCCAAAAAGGCGAATCGCTAAGATGAATGCTGGCTGATTAAATGGTCGCCGTCGAACTCTCATCGAGAAATGCGTGCATCGCGGAGCCATATCCAGTAATTTTCATTGCGGGAGGTATGTCCCCTTCCCACTCCGCCTGCATGAATGAAGAAACCGAAGGCCGGCACGTATCGTAACAAGCAAGGGACCGCTGACGACGATCATTCCACACACTGAGAGCATATGGCCAAACTGGAACTTCGATTTCCCGACGGGCTCAAAGAAACTCATGAACTGCTTCCAAGCCGTTCACTCGTTATCGGGTCGGACCCATCTGCCGACGTTCGAATTTTTCGCGATGGGATTCAGCCTAAGCATGCCGTGATCCGATGGGCCGATCGACGCTACCATTTGGAAGTGAGTCCCCAAGTCAGGAATGTCTTTGTCGGCGTCAACCCGGTGACTCAATTACGGCTGAAGCCGGATGCCGAGTTTTCCATCGGCGATATCGAGTGCCGCCTCAAATATAGTCCAGAGGAATTGGGCGCGGTCTCCACCTCTGCGGACGATCCGTATTCCACCACCGTCAATCGTTCGCAGCATCCCCCCTTGTATCAGTCACAGTCTTTTCTCGGCATTGTGACCGGCTTGGTCGTGCTCGCGATTTTAAGCGTCGGTCTCTTCTTTCTCATTCGCTCGAAACTCGCGGACGATGAGTATGCCGCCGCAAAGAAAGACATGACCGACGGCTTATATGCCAAGGGGGTTGCGGGTTTCGACGAGTTCCTGAAGTCGTATTCGAGCGATTCGCGTGCTCCCGAAGCCGCGTATCTTCGAGCGAAAGCTCGTGTTCTCCAATATTCCGAGGGGTCTGCCATCTCATGGCCAAACGCATTCACGGCAGCCCAGCGTTTCGTCGCCGAAGCAAGCACGCTTCCTGAATTCAAGAAGCATCCGACGGAGATCAGCAACCTCTTTCTCAAGATTTCGAGCGGCCTAGCCCAGCAATCTCGCGACCGAGCTGACGCGAAGCTTCTTGATCAATCGCGGGAACTTGTTGCCCTTACGCAGAAGACATTTCCGTCGCTCACGCGCAAAAAGGAATACTCACAAGTCGAAGCGATGCAGCAGCAAGCGGAGCAATCCGTCGAACGTGGATCCTTCATTGACGAATTACTGAAGAGAATGGACCAAAGTCTCGGGAAGGACTCGCCGCGTGAAGTCTATCGTGCATTCGCTGAGCTGAATCATCGATATCCGGACAAGATCTACGACAAGAGAATTCGAGAACGGCTGAGCAAAGCAACGGACAAAGAGAAGGGGCAAGTCCGCTTCACCGCTGCGACACCGGTCTCCGCGCCACAAGCCGTTTCCTCTCTCCCTTCGTGGACGAGATATGCGCGGTCGGTGGATCTGAAAGAAGGAAGCGACATCGCTTTGCCGGTTAATGTAGCGGATGTCTTGTATGCGATCGATTCCGGAAACGGCACGGTGAAATGGCGTAGGCCCGTGGGGTATCCGGTTGCATTTCGCCCGACGCGCATCAACGGCGATTCAGCCCAGGCACTCGCATATCGCCCGGATGACAATGAATTGACAATGATCGACCTCGTATCGGGGAAAGAAGTTTCACGACTACCTCTCGGCACTGTCAGACCCCGTTCTGCCACTGAAATCACTGTAGCGCCGGATCGCGTATTCGTGGTGGCCGTGGAGGATGAGAAGGGACAGGGTCAGATCGTAAGCGTCAAAACCAGTGGAACTCAATTGTTGGCAGAGGGAATCTATCACTTTCCTCAACCGATCCTGACTCCCCCCGCCTTCGACAATGAGCGAAACACCTTGCTCGTCGTGGCCGAAGAAGGGTCGATGTTCGTTGTCAATCAAGAGACACATGAAGTCGAATCCATGATCACGCTCGCGCATGAAGCCGGCGCGATCAAGCATCGTCCTGTCATGACGGGACGATTCATCCTCTTCGATCAACGGAAAGGGATCGATAGCTCACTATTACGCTGTTTCGTCGTCTCCTCGAAAGATGGTTCCGTCCGCGAGGCGGCTCAAGCTCCGTTGAAGGGACATTGCTCCGAATCTCCGACTATCAAAGGAGGAAGACTTTTTCTCGCCACTGATCAGGGAGAGTACAGTGTTTTTGAGTTCGGTGCGGAGACGGACGTCAATCCATTGACCAAGGCCCTCACCTACACCAATCTCGACGCGGCAAAGGGAGTTCCTGCCTTTATTCGCGCGGTGGATGAAACCGATATTTGGATCTTTTCCGCGTCAGCTGCTCACTTCTTCGTCAACGTGCCGCGCAAGCAAATGGAACTCGTCAGCAGCCATCCCCTTCCTGGCCCCGCTTCCCGTGAATCGATCGTCCTCAATGCACAGCCCTGGGCCATCACGGCTGACAGAGATCGTGGCGGGGTCAGCGCGCTTCGGATTGACCCAGCGAATCTGAGCGCGAGCCTTGTCACGACCTTGGGTGTCTTGCCCCGCGGCGCGGGCGCGGTCAACACGGAAGGATCTCCGAAGTTCATGGCCGCTCACACGTCGGATCGACAAATCCTGACCGATGCGGATCTCGACAAAGACACAGTCGCCGGCACGATCCATTCAGGGCCGATCATGGTTACCGGTCCACAACCTGCTCCCGCTATTGTCGATTCATGGCAGAATGGACTCGTGCAAGTGCTGGATGGCGTCCTTCAATACGCTCCCCCCACCTCCTCTGAATCGGAAGGGCTTCGCAACGTCAATGTAACCGGCCGAGTCAATGGCTTGCCGGCAAAGTGCGGCGATGGACTTCTCGTTCCCTCGGAAGCGGGGTACGTCTACTGGATCAATCCAGAAAGCGGTCAGGAACTCGCCGATCCGTTTGCCGGCCCTTTCGAGAATGGCCAACCGTTCCCGCTCCATGCCGTCGTCGCCGTCGATGCGAGTGACCCTTCACGAGGAGCCGTCGCCGCCGGTGGAAAAACGCTGTTTCGGCTTGAGCTCTCGGACGGAGACTCCAAAGCATGGAAACAATCAGCAAAGACAGACCTGCCCGATGATGGAAACATTCGCCAGCTCGTCGCCGCCGGCGATGTGATATGGGTCATTCGCGAACACTCGGTCACAGCCGTCAAGCCACACGATCTCTCGGTAATGGGCTCGTCCAGCGTCTCTCCGAGTTCACTCCCGGCAATCGGACACGATGGCAAGCTGCTCCTTTGTACGAACAACGGAGAATTGATGGCTGTCGGCTTGGAAGTTGACGCTAAAGTATCGATCCATTGGCAAAAGAGTCTACCCGCTCTTCCCGTCGATCGACCGGTTGTGTCGAATGATCGAGCGTGGATTCTTCTTTCCAATGGGAGCCTCTCCTCGTTCCATGTCACCGATGGAAATGAAGGAAATGCATTGTCGTACAAGAGATGGATGAGCCGTGGACCTTGGTTAGTCGGATCGTCCTTCGTCGGAATAGCAGCGGACGGCAGCGTTCTCCGTTTGCCGCAGCCATGAGAAGACGCAGAGCGAACGAACGCCGAAATGTCATGACGTCTCTAGGATCGAAGTGAAAACGTGACTGATCGAAAGAATCCGGAGTGAGCTGCGTGGGGATCACAATATCCCTGATTTTGCTGGCGACACTTGTCGCCGATCCCACTCCTCCCTTGTGGGAACGCCGCCCGTTTGATCGAATCACACTCACGGATGGGAAGACGCGCGATATCGATCCCATGCGCATTCCGGCCGGTACGGATTTCTCCTCGATCAAGGATGACGAATACGTCGGCCAGCCGGGGCTTCCACCTCGATCTGAAATTCGTCGGCCGGTCAAGTATCTGATTCGTGATCAGGAACTGGGCAAGGAGGAGGAGATCTTTGGAAGGGTCGTCCGCAAGATCGATTACTTCGAGGATCTCTGCATCGCGCAAGCGAAGCGCGATATTTCCGCTGGTCGATTCAATGAATCTGAAAAACTACTCGCCGCCGCGACGAAAGTGACTCCTACCTGGCCAGGGCTCAACGAAGCATGGGTAGAGCATTTCTATCGACAAGGTTCGCGCCTTCGGCTCGCCAGCCAGTGGGAGCCTTCCTTTGAGTCCCTCCTTAATGCCAATAATCGGCAAGCGTCGCTCGAGAAACCTGTCGATCTCGATCCTCCTCTGCCTGACCTTCTTGATGATGTCGTCGCGAAGTGGCTGCAGTCGTTTATCGTGAAGGAGGACTTCCTCTCCGCGCGGCAGACGATTGGACGAGTCGAGGAAGAGTATCCCGCCGGCAAAGCCGCCCCTCGTATCCGTCGTGAACTCATCGCCAAGAGTGAGGGACTTCTCGAAGCCGCGATGAAAGGGGTAGGAGAAAATCGCTGGGAGGATGCGCGGCTCGGCCTGGAAAATGCCCTGAACATCAATCCAACCAATGAAAAGATTCGCAAGGCGATCGACGCACTCTATCAGAGCCACGGGCATGTCCGAGTTGGCGTCGAGCAGTCGGCAAGCTTCTTCGGAGGTCCGGCGGACTGGTCTCCCGCCGACCATCGCGCGTCCGAACTCATTCACCTCACCATGATGCAACGAGAGTTCGTCGGAACCGAATTCGAATGGAAAAGCATCGTCCTCTCACAAGTCGAGCGACCTGACGAGTATCTCAACAAAAGGGCTGTTGTTCGATTGAAGGAAGGGATTCGCTGGCCGAAAGACGGCAAGATCGTCTCCATCATTGACGTGCAACGTTTGCTCGTCGAAAGCTGCCGCCCGAACAGTTCTTACTTTCATCCAGCGTTCGCGCGACTCGTGGTGCGAATGGAAACTTCCGAAGCCGGACGGCTTACCATTGACTTTGAGCGGCCGCAACTTCGTCCCGAAGCCTGGCTCGTCATGCCGCTGATTCGCCTTTCAGACAACCACTCGAGTTCAGGCATCGGTCCCTTTATGCTTTCCGAGCGAAAAGCATCCACCATCGTCTATCTCGCTAATCCTTTTTTCGCCGTCAAGGATCGACCCGTCATCAAGCGAGTCACGGAGTTCCAATTTCCGAAAGGCTCCGACCGGCTCACGGCTCTTGCGGAAAACCGTATCGATCTGGCGACCGATCTTTCCCCTGCCGACTGGTCGAAGGCGGAACTGATACCAGGAGTTCGCATCGCAACGTTCGAGTTACCCACTGTGTATGTTCTTCAGTTCAACTTCAATCAACGTGTGCTTCGTGATCGTATCCTCCGCCGCGCAATGGCATGTGGAATTGACGCCAAGCGGATTCTTCAGACGATCGGCCTGAATGGAAATGATGAGTCGATGCTGACGACGGCCCCCTGGCCGCCGGGATTGATCGGCTACGACGAAACAATCAAGCCGAGGTCTCATGACGTGACGTTGGCTCGAACGCTAGTAGCCGCGATGCAGCAGAAATACTCGACTCTTCCGACACTCCGGCTCGTTCATTTTCCGTCGGAAGTCGATCGACAAGCCTGCAAAGAGATCGCGCATGACTTGGAACAGATCGGTTTGAAGATCAGCCTTGTCGAGTTCGATCCCGCCGCCCCCGTCAGTCCTTTGACCGCGGACCTTCGTTATGTCCCGCTCGATGTGCGAGACCCTGTGTACGACACCATGACATTTCTCACGCGGGATAATCCCAGCCTCGGAGAGCATGCAAGTCCATGGCTCAGACAACTTCTCGTCGATCTGGTCGAAGTCCCTAATTTCTCGACCGCTCAACAGCTATTACCAAAACTTCATCGCCTGCTTCATGACGATGTCGCGGTCATTCCGCTCTGGCAGTTCAAACATCGATTGGCGGTCAATGAACGAGTCGGCGGGCTCGCGGCGACTCCCACAAGCGCGTATGAGAAGATTATCGACTGGACGATCAAACCGGGCTATCCTCCTGCGGGATGGAAAGTCGAACCATCGACCGGGGTAAATCCACAGGAGCAATAGTGTCGCAATGTCTTGTCTTATTGGCCGTCACGCTCAGCGCAGCAATAACTGGTCGCTCTGAGTCCAGCGCGGCCGACGTGGAACGCCCGGAGTCAGCGCGTCCCTACCAGATTGTGATTTGGCTCGAACGGAGGGACGTGACATCTCGAGACGAGACCGAACGAACGCAATTCGAACGCGCTCTTGAACGATCGATGAATCGCGTCCTGGGAAATGCATGGAAGACAACATTTGAGCGTCACTCTATTCCCTTCAATTCAAGCATGGTCCCGGAAGTTACACGCGATAACGCCCCCCCGCTCGACAAGATCTTTCACATCGTCGTATTCCCCCGTGATGCAAGTGGTTCGAGGAAGGTTTCTCTACGGGAATTCGACCGTATCGTTTCAAATTGGACATCGATCTTCGAAAGCGTACTGAGCCCTGACGGTGACTCCGCCGAGGAACTGCTGCGTTCGATTCTGACTTCGTTTCGACCGGTGGCAAAGATCCTAGGTCGGGAGCGTGGAAAAGTCGAGATGAGTCTTCGTGGTGAAACGCTGCTGCCGGTTTCCGCCACGTACCGCTTCGCGACGCCGGGCATGCCTTTCGTCATCGCGCGAACTTCAACTGACGCAAAAAAGGCCTCGGAAATCGTCCCCTGGTCGTATCTCATCTATCGTCCGCCATCGAGTGGTACCCGATCGCTGACGGCGCTTTCCGAAGTCGCCTCCGTCTTTCGAAACCCCATCGCGGGAGGAGACGATGCCGAAATTAAGCTCTACGCTGTGGCGTGCGCGCAAGAGCCAGCAGCACGAACGATCGTGTATTTTCAGAACAAGGGAACGGACCGACCGATTGTCGGATACGATGTCGCCGTCCGGGCGCTGGGACGGCAATCTATGATCTCGATCGGCACCACCGACGCTCATGGTGACATCTCTGTGACACCAGTGCAGTTTCTTACCGGTGAGAATGCAACGCCTGTGATCGACGTGCTCCTTCGTTCCGGCCAAACGGTGATTGCGCGTCTTCCCATTGTGCCTGGTACTCCGCCGGAGTGCACGGTGCCGATCATGCTTGATCCGCTTCTTCCAGAAGTTGCCGGCAAGATCACCTCGCTCCAGGAGGATGTACTCGACGTCGTCGCAAAACGAAAAGTACTCGAGCGCCGCTTGCGGAAAGCGGAAGAGACGAAGAACACGCCGCTCGCCCAGAATATCGTCGACAAGCTGAACGGGATGCCGAATCGACTCACGTTTGCGAAAGAGCTAGATGCCGTGCGCCAGTCGACCGATTCGCGGAGCAAGGAATTGAAACAAACATCACTCGGGCTGAATGTGAAAAGGCTGTTTAGTCAGACGGAATTCCTGCTCAATAGCCTTCCGAAGGACCCCGTTGCCCTTAAATCAACAAAGACCAAACCGGTGGCTCGTCCGAAGTCTCGCCGACCCGCCACTAGCACGGTTCCACAGCGGTAGTAGGCTCGATATCGTTGCGAAATTTCTCGAAATGACCCCATGCTTGAAATATCGGTCCGACGTAAGTCCGCGCCTTGACGGCTTTAGCCTTCCTTTCGACAATAGACGTTCGCTCTAACTCTAGAGAGGATGTTTTACCATGCCGATGCAGACACGTGGTGGGAAGCTTTTGTGGCGTACGAAGAACGCCAACAAAGGTCGCAAGCCCGGGAAATCGATCCCGAAAGTTCATAAACTCCGTCGTAGCAGTAAGTAACGACCATTGACTGATCCGGCAGGATTCGTCGATCTGCACGCCCACCTCTTCGTGGGACTGGACGACGGACCCCGCCGGATAGAGGATGCCCTGGCTCTCTGCCGGCAAATGGTGGAGACCGGAACGACCCTCGTCGCGGCCACTTGCCACCAACGAGGCCATTTCGCCTCGGTCCACCGGACGGAAATCACGGAAAAATTTGGGGAGCTGAAAATCCGCTTAGAGGCGGAGGATATCCCCCTGCGCATCGTCCCCAATGCGGAATGGATGCTTGATTCCGCGACGATCGAGAACCTCCCCCATCTACTTCCTGATTTGGTCACCATGGGGGACGCCGGCCGGTATGCCCTGGTAGAGTTTCCCCGCCCTTTCCCCTCATTCGCGGCCCTTGTTCCAGAGATGCTTTCGCCGCATGGGCTGAAACCGATTTTGGCACACGTGGAACGGTACGATATCGTCGCCCATAACCCAAACCGTGTCGAAGAGCTAATTCAACGCGGCTACGTGATTCAAGTGAACGCCGAATCCATCACGAACACCTACTTTCCCGCGACGATCGAAACATGCCGACGTTTGATTCAGCGCGGATTGGTCCATGTCATTGCCAGCGACTCGCACTCTGTTGACCGACGACCGACTCGTATGAAAGAAGCTCAGGCGATCGTCAGCCACTGGACGAGTAGTGACACCGCTCAGCTATTGATGACGGAGAACCCGCTTGCAATTATCGAAGGACGCGACGTCCGACGCGCCCAGTCTCTCGGCTGGCTCACTCGATTACGTCGCCGATAATCTGCCAGGAGCCACCCTTTGACGACACTCGGCCTGGATATCGGTGGGGCAAGCATCAAGGCTTCCACTTCTGATGGCTGGGTGAGTTCAATTCGATTTCCACTCTGGCGATCACCGGATCTGTTAGCCGATACATTGACATCGCTCTGTCAATCCGCCACGTACGATCGAATCGCGCTCACCATGACTGGCGAGCTATGCGATGCCTTCCAAACAAAAGAGGAAGGGGTCCGCCGAATATTGAAGTCCACGGAAGAAGCATTTGGGACAGAGGCATCCCTCCACATATGGCAAACGACAGGAGAGTTTTGTGATGCGGAACATGCACGCGACACGCCATGGGAAACCGGCGCGGCGAATTGGTTGGCACTGGCGATCTTTGCTGGGCAATTCTTCAGGCAGCAGCAAGCGATTCTAATCGACATCGGCTCGACGACGACGGACATCATTCCCATTAATCTAGGCGTGCCGATTCCGCGCGGAAGGACTGATCCCGACCGCTTAGCGAGTCGGGAACTCGTCTATCACGGCGTCCGACGCACGCCGATCGCGTCGATCCGAAGCAGTGTCCGTTTGAACGGAATCGAATATCCGTTGATGCGCGAACTCTTTGCCACAAGTCTGGATGCTTATCTCGTCATGGGCCAGATCGTGGAAAGTTCCGTTGAATCGGACACTGCCGACAATCGCCCCGAGACCATTCCCTTTGCCGTGGACCGAATGGCACGCATGATCGGTTCAGATCGAACCCACTTCGATCGTGTTCAAGGAACGGCTTTCGCGGAGCAGATCAGAGAAGCTCAATTAAGCGACCTGAAGGACGCACTGCTTGCCGTCAAAAGGACATCCTTCGAAACCGTCGATGTCATCATCACCAGCGGTGAAGGTGAATTCCTCGCGAGACAACTAATCGAGGAAATGAACGAAGTTCGCGGCGTAAAAGTGCATTCTCTGTCAAAGACCTTGTCCCCGGCTACTTCGCGAGCCGCCTGCGCCTATGCGGTGGCGATGCTCGCCGAGCAGAAGTTTGGAGCATGAGGAAAGACCCCGTGAACAGGTCACGACGGGTTAGGAACACTCCGCAACCGAAACAGAATTATGCAAGCAGTTCTTGGATTACTTTCGTTGGTTCCACTCCCGTCAATCGCTGATCGAGCCCTTGGAACTTATAAGTGAACCGCTCGTGATCGAAACCGAGGAGTTTCAAGACCGTCGCGTGGAAGTCGTGGATGTGGCAAGGGTCCTTGATGATGTTGTAAGAGAAATCGTCCGTCTCGCCGTAGATGGCGCCTGGACGTGAACCCCCTCCCGCCATCCACATGGTGAAGCAACGAGGGTGATGATCACGGCCGTAGTTGTCCTTGGAAAGTCCTCCCTGGGAGTAGATGGTGCGTCCGAATTCACCACCCCAAATGATCAGCGTGTCGTCAAAAAGTCCCCGGTTCTTCAGATCGGTGATCAGCCCATGAATCGGTTGATCGACATCTCGGCATTGATCGGGGAGCCGACCCGATACGTTCGCGTGCGTGTCCCAGTTGTTGTGGTAGATCTGGATGAAGCGAACGCCTCGTTCGACCATTCGCCGCGCGAGGAGCACCGAGTGTGCGAAAGAGCCCGGCTTCTTCAAATCATCGCCGTACAGCTTGTGAGTCAATTCCGGTTCGTTGGAAATGTCCGTTAGATCGGGCACGCTCGCCTGCATGCGGAATGCAAGTTCGTACTGCTGAATTCGGGTGTGGGTCTCAGGGTCTCCCACGACTTTATAATTCATTTCATTGAGTGATCGCAGACCATCGAGCGTCTTGCGGCGAATCTCCGTGGGGACTCCCGGAGGATTGTTGATGTAGAGGATCGGATCGCCCCCGGAACGGAACGAAACACCCGCATAGTCACCCGGAAGATATCCCGATGACCAAAGCCGGGCGGAGATAGCCTGCACTTGCTCGGTGTTGCTCGGCTTGGCGACAAGAACAACGAATGTCGGCAGATTCTGATTCAATGAGCCGAGACCATAAGAAGCCCACGATCCAAGACAGGGCTTACCGGTGATCTGATTGCCGGTTTGCATGTAACTGATTGCCGGCTCGTGATTGATCGCTTCGGTGTGCATGCTTCGAATGAAGCACATCTCGTCGACGATCTTTGAGATGTTCGGGAACAGCTCGCTCACCCACATGCCGCACTCGCCATGCTGCGCGAACTTGTATTTGGAGGGCGCGATGGGGAATCGTTTCTGCCCCGAGGTCATCGTCGTCAGGCGTTGCCCGTTACGAATCGATTCCGGGAGATCTTTATCGTACCAATCATTCATTTTCGGTTTGTAATCGAACAGGTCGAGCTGCGACGGCCCACCGACCATGTGAAGATAAATGACGTGCTTCGCCTTGGGTGCGAAATGCGGACCGATCGCGGATGCGGCGGATTCATTGGCTGCCGCAAGTGCGGGTTCCGCCCCCTGTCCCAACATGGAGGCAAGAGCCGCCCAACCGACGGCGTTCACCCCTCGACCGAGGAATTGCCGACGCGTTTCGCTTTGAACCCACTCTTGTGCGAGATTCATGTTCATCCCTTTACTCAACGGTCGCGGCGACTATTTGCACAGCACTTCGTCGAGATTCATGAGCTCGTTGATTAGCATCGTCCAACTGGCAAGCTTGATCACGTCGACTGAAGAATCAGCCTTCGACTCCCCGACGGCGATCAATTTCTTCGCATCATCGGGATGTGACAGATAATAGGCGGAGAGATCCGCGAAGGACTGCCGCACGACCGGCCGTTCCTCGTCACGCAGCGAGCGCGACAAAAGACGATTCGTGATGAAATCGATCTTCGCATCGTCCGAGTCTCCCGCTTGTTTGATCGTCCGCTCCGCCAATACTCTCGCCGCTTCAACAAACTGCGGATCATTCAGCGTAACGAGTGCTTGCAGCGGCGTGTTCGTGCGCTCGCGTCGGACGGTGCAAACCTCACGATTGGGGGCGTTGAAGATATCCATCGACGCGGGAGGAGCCGCGCGCTTCCAGAACGTGTACATGCTCCGGCGATACAGGCTATCGCCACTATCCTGTTTATAGTCACGTGTGTTACTGCCGATCATCGCAACCGCCTCCCAGACCCCCTCAGGCTGATACGGCTTGACGCTGGGTCCGCCGATTTTCTCGGAGAGTAGCCCGCTCGAAGCGAGGGCATAATCGCGAATCATCTCGGCATCCATGCGGAATCGAGGCCCACGAGCGAGCAGACGATTCGCTGGATCTTTCTCGATCTTTTCCTGTGTCGCCACAGCGGATTGTCGATAAGTCGCGGACATCACCAACATCTTGAAGAACTTCTTGACGTCCCAACCCGATTCGCGAAATTCGATCGCCAACCAATCGATCAATTCAGGATGCGACGGAAGCTCACCCATCATCCCAAGGTCTCCCGTCGTTCGGACGATCCCAGCTCCGAACACCTCCTGCCAAAAGCGATTCACGGTGACACGCGCGGTGAGCGGGTGCTCGGGTTGAAGGAGCCACTTCGCGAGACCAAGACGCGTTCGCGGCAGATCAGCGGCCATTGCGGGCAGAACGGTCGGGGTGGTCGGAGTGACCTTGTCCCGTCTCTTATCGTACTCACCGCGATAGAGCACATATGCCATCGCAGGGTCTTGCTTTTCCTGCATCACATGAGCGATCGTCGCTCGACCTTCGATGGCGGCCTTCTCGGCCTGCAGCGCCTCAGACCGCGCATTCAACTCTTGATACGTCTTGTCCAGAACGGGAAGCCACCAACGGAAAAGCTCTTCGGTCTCTTGATCCGATCGCTCTGCTTTCGGCTTACCCACGAGATAAGACGCCCGCGTCGAACCCGCAACTTGCGATACTTCCGAGGAGGAAAGAGTTTTCGAATAGATGCGAAGATCTTGGATGACAATGTCATCGAGACGGGCCGTGGTGTTTCGCTGCGCGACTTTGAGTCCGACCGCCGTCTTGATACTTCCCTTGAGCTGTCTCGCTTCGACGTCGGTCTCTTGGAGCGAGCCGTTCACATAAAGCTTCACCCCTCCGAGTTGTCCGCCGCCGTCGTAGGTAAGGAGCAGGTGGTACCAAATGCCCGGCTTGAGTTCTTGCTTGGAAACAACCTTCAACGCGTCGCCCGGCCATTCGTGAACGATGTGAGAGCCGAATCGGTTGTTCTGTACCCAGAGATCCCAACCACGATACGCACTCGATTCATCCATGCGAGCCACGAGCGCACCGGTCATTCCTTCCTTCGGAAGCTTGACCCAGACGCCACACGAAAACGGCTGATTCGTGTCGAAGTTACCCGCCTCCGGCACCTCGACGCTGTACTCAGGACGTGTTTTCAGCGCTTTGGGGGCGGCGTACCCCGCCTCCCAGGTGATCGGGCTCCCCATCGTGATCTCGCGATCCTCGCCCGAAAGCTTCACCTTTACCAGCTTGTCAGTCCCGTCCGAGAGTGGTGCGAGGAACGACAACGAATCGGTGGGGACCATGGCGGCCACCGTCTCTGGCTTTGTCTCTCCCTGCCACTTCTCAAATTCCGGCTTACACGAAGCGACGTGCGCTTCGGTCTTTTGTTTCGCTTCGCCGATTTCTCCACCGAGCTTGGCATACTTCTCACGATCGTCCGGCTGTGGAACGATCACGATGGGAGGCGTGTCCTTAATGTTGCCATCCATGGGGTTCTGCGTGGTGTTGTTGAAAAATGCAGAAAGCTCGTAGAACTCTTTTTGGCTCAGCGGATCGTATTTGTGATCGTGACACGTTGCGCAGTTTGCCGTCAGTCCCATCCAAACTTGAGCCGTCGTCTCCGTTCGATCGCGAGCGTAAAGAACAGCATATTCCTCGGGAATGACTCCTCCCTCATTCGTCGTCATGTTGCAACGATTGAATCCCGACGCGACCTGCTGATCGAGCGTCCGTTCTGGGAGCAAGTCCCCTGCTAACTGCTCGATAGTGAAACGATCGAAGGGAACATTTTGATTGAAGGCATTGATCACCCAATCGCGGTAGGACCACATCTCTCGAAAATTGTCGAAGTGGATGCCGTGTGTGTCGGCATAGCGAGCGGCATCTAACCAATAGCGTCCTCGATGTTCCCCCCAATGCTTCGAGGCGAGCAGCCGATCGACATATGCCTCGTACGCATCAGGTGAAGAATCGTTGACGAATTCGTTCACCTCTTCCGGTGTGGGAGGCAACCCGCGAAGATCCAGTGAAAGCCTTCGAGCCAACGTATGACGATCCGCTTCTGGAGTGGGCGTTAATCCCGCTGCTTCGATGCGAGCGAGAATGAAGCTGTCGATCGGATTCTTCGGCCATGAAGCATCCTTCACTGCGGGAACCGCAGGACGAACGGGGGCGATGAATGACCAGTGAGGTTGATATTCCGCTCCCTCTGCGATCCATCGCTTGAGTAGCTCCTTTTGCCCGTCGGTCATTCCTTTGTGAGGGGACGGGGGTGGCATGACTTGTTCGGGGTCGGTCGAATAAAGTCGCTTCACGAGTTCGCTGTCGTCTGGCTTACCAACAGTAATCGCTCCCGATTGGATGGCGGCATCCCGCAGGTCCAGACGAAGGTCCGCCTTGCGAGCCGCACTGTCCGGTCCGTGGCAGCGGAAGCACATCTCGGAAAGGATTGGCCGAATGTCGCGATTGTACTGAAGGTCGCCCGCTCGAAGAGTTGAGAGCGAACAGGCCACGAATCCAACAACGAGCAAACGAACTGACCGTTCTGCCATGGCGACTCTCTCTGGCTGCGGTTAATCGATGTCGGTCATCGACACATCGGGCGGGATCGAAATACAAATCAAAATGAGATACTCGGTAAGCGAGTGCTAGGGCCTTCCTTCTTACTACGCCTTATTCCCCCCGATTAACGGCGCACGGAACAGCCCCCTAATGATTAGACTCGCGGACGAGCCTTTCTGTTTCGCACGAAGCATTGTAATCGAACGGACCAGGGATGGAAAACGTTGGTTTCGCAATCTGAAGTCCTTGCCGTTCCATCTGTAACGATGCTTCCAACTCATTCGTCGAGACATGGAAAGGTTCGCGCTAGGAGGGGGAACGCCGGGTCGGCATACTGGAAAGGCCTGAAGATTTTGTTAGCTGATTTGAGGCGAATCGAAAGACATACCCCATCGGGAGGGCACTCTTTCACAAAGCCTCTGGAGAATGGAAGATGTTCCAGCCCGCCTCGATTCGTCTGATGACAACTATTCTGCTTTCGTTGTTTTTAACCCCGGGATTAATTTCGATCGCGAGCGCGGATGATCCTCCCACCAACTCTGCCCAATTCACTCTCCGGCCTCCACGTTCACGCAATGTCTCGGCCCTTGTGATCTATGACACAGACGCGGGGGCTTTGGGCCGGGTGGAAACGGTGAAGGTGACGATCAATCCCGATGACTCCAAGACATTTCGAGTCGGCATTTACGAGGATGAAGTCGGTGGTTCGGGAAATATCTGGCGCGCGTCGGCCTGGATGGCCACGGCCGCGGCGGCTCAAGTAACCGGATTCACCCCGGCCGCGCGACACGTGACCTTTGACCTCTCAGGTAGCATCGATGGCCCCAGTGCGGGCGGAATTCTAACCATCGGAATCGTGGCGGCGGCGAGGGGAGACGACCTTCGTTCGGATGCGGCGATGACCGGGATGATCAATCCCGATTTTTCGATCGGCCCGGTCGGTGGCATCCCGCACAAGATTCGTGGAGCGGCCACCGCCGGTAAGAAACTCGTCCTCGTCCCCGGCGTCAGCCGATACGACGTTGACAAAAATCTCAAGAAGGAAGTCGACCTGATTGAACTGGGCCAATCGCTCGGCGTGGAAGTGAAGCCGATCAGTGATCTCTACGAAGCCTACCGAATGCTGACCGGAAAGGATTTGCCTCGACTTCCACCCGTTACTGGAGAGCCCAACCTCAGTCCCAAGGTCGCTCGACAGTACGAATCCCGAACGCGGGAATGGCTCGCGCGATTCGGTCAGGTGAAGAACGCGTACGACAATTTACCCGATGAAGCGAAAACAGAAAACGTCGTCAACACGATGAATTCCGCCATTGAAATGGCGGAGCGGAGCTCACGCTTTTTACGCGAGGGAGAGATCGTCGCCGCTCAGCGGAATGCTTTCGAAGCAACCTACACCGCCACGAGCGCCTTCGAGACCGGCCGACTCAATGATGTGCAAACCAGGCGCGGCCTGGAGCAAATGATCAAAGAGGCGAAGACGACGTCCAACGCCTGGGCGATGATCGACCTGGGCGTCGGCAAGCTGAAGGGAATTCGGCCAACCAGCCTTCAATAAGCTGGTTGTTACATGGATGCTTTCAGTTGCTTGATTGAAGCGATCTATTTTTCACTCCTTGCCGATCAGCATCTCAAATTCGAGGCAACCGAGGAAGCGGACAAGATCTACCACGCTCAGATGGCCGCCGCGTACTACCAATACGCGTTGATCGACTTAATGGGAATGGATGAAAACCTGCAGGATTTAAACGTGGCCGGCGGGCCAGCCGCCCCCGCCGAAGAGCAAATCGCGCTCGCAGCAAACTTGTACCGGCATGTCGCCGCTGCGAACCTCACCATGTTTGAAACCATGCACATCGAGGAATTCGCCAATCGTGAGGGAATGGCCCTCCAAGTGGCGAGAAAGCAATACATGGACCGCGATCTGAACTACGCCCAGCTGAAGATCAGTCTCGAGCTATTGAAGGTCCTGCGTAAGCACCTGGGGGACGGGCTCGAGATGCACTATGCGACGCTCACCGCGATGCGGGATGCGTACATCCTGTCCACCATGCTCATCGCGAAGTACTACTCGCTTGAAGTGGTCGAGGACGAGGACAAGAACATCACCGGCGTCGGACGTGAAAAGACACTCCGCACGATGCTCGAATTCTCGGATGATCAAGCTCGCCGGGCGATTGCTCATCTCGAAAAGCATGGGGTGGATGCCTCGGCGCAGATATCGTCCTACCTTATCGGTCGAATGAAGCGGGAAGGCGCAATCTCGGAAAAGGTCGATGCGTTGCAGTACTTCTGGAACTGCTATCTGTCGTGTCAGATGCTCTCGTTCCTGGGCGGATTCCCAGGCGTCGATCAGTAAATCATCACCTCATTTTCACCGTCCGTCGATCGTATCAGCAGATCGGAGTTGTTATGCTCGGCTCGGAAAACCGCAAGACCTTTATTGATGAGTGGCTGGCAAGCTGGACCGGAAATCAGCCGGAAAAGCTGATGACTTACTATGCGGAGGATGCTTATTACCAAGACCCCGCGCGGCCGCAAGGTCTTCGCGGCCATGGCGAGATGCTCCCCTATTTTCGCAAGCTGCTGGCGGTGAATCCCAATTGGGTATGGAGAGCGGTGGAACTCATTCCCACCTCGAAGGGTTTCACCCTCAAGTGGAAGGCGACGATTCCCGTTGGCGACAGGACCGTCGAGGAGCATGGTCTCGACATCGTCGAAATCGATAACGATCTGATCACGCGCAATGAGGTCTACTTCGACCGTGCCAACTTGATGGCAGCAGCTCAGAGCCCCAAGTAGGCAAGTGGTTCAACGATTCGCGACGTAGTTATTTAAGTGTCATCAAGTAGGCGACGAGTTCGGCCAATTCATCTTCCGTGAGAACTTTGTCGAGACCTTCGGGCATCACGGATCGTTGGCTCGGAGACAAATCGTCGATCTCATCTCGCCCGATTCGGACTTCGGAGCGATCCGCAGTTCTCAGCCAAATCGCGTCGGTCGACTCACGCGCGATGATCCCGCTGTAGACCTTTCCACTCGCCGTCACCACGTTGTAACTCTCGAAGCCACGGGCGAAGCTGAGACTGGGAAAGTAGACCGATTCCAAGAGGTCACGAGGCTGTCGGCTTGCTCCAATCTTGGAGAGATCAGGGCCGATCTTTCCTCCCTGCCCCCCGATCGCATGACAAGCCGCGCATGAAGCTTTCGCTCCCGCGAATACGTCCTTACCTCGTCCTGCATCAGCCGAGGAGATTCGCTCAACGAGCTTATCGATCTTCGCCGTCTGCTCCCCACGCTCCGCCAGGAGCTTGTCGGTCAGACCCTTCACTGCCTGTTGAACCGGTTTTGGGTAAGAAGAAAAAATCTCGATCAGGCGTGACGGCGAAAGACTCGCCTGGCCGGGAGATTTTCCAATCGCCTCCACGACCGCGAGCCCACACTTCTCATCGAACGGAGCCCGCTCGAATGCACGGGCAAGAGGAGGCAACTCCACCGGTCCCGCCATGCTGATGTATTTCACCAAGTCGGTTCGCTGCTTTTCCTCTAGTTTGGCTAGTCCGATTGCCTCGGCGGCAGACATTCGCTCGAGCGCGGGAGCGGACGGATCGAGCTTTGCCACGACCAGCTTCCATTCCGGCTCTTCCAGCGTCAAGCCCCCCTTTGCCAAGACCTCCGCCGCCGCCGTGCGAGTCGTACCTCCGAGAGAGCCGTTCTTACTGATGGCACGGAGGGCCGGCTCGAACGAAGCGGGCGACACGGAGGCCGCGTCAATCGCCGTTCCGAGGACAGCGACATCGCTCGAAGACAGTAAGCGGGTCACTCCGTTGACCCAATCTGAGGGGAGGGGCTGAAGGTTAGATCGGGCGACCACTTCCAACAAAAGTTGCTGACTCCCGCCTCGAAGTGAGGCATCGCTAAGCATCGAACCGACGAATTCCTGAACTTTGGCGTCGTTTTTGAATGCAAGGAGTGAACCGCGGATCATCGACGCGCGTGCTGGATCGACGGTCGCGTCAGTCAGCCACCCACGCAGCAGCCCGAGCACTTCCGTCCCCCATCCTTGGTGCTTCGAAATGATGTCGATCGCTGCTTGCTGCAGCGTGGCATCTTCCGTGTCGAGGAGCGGCACGACGATGTCACGGGTAAGGGCACCTGAATTCATCTGATCGAGCGCGATGAGCGATGCTCGCCGAACCTGCGAATTGTCTACGGCCAGTCCTGCAAGCGTTCCCTCACGATCGTCGATTTCAATCAAGGCAAAGATGAGGGCATGCTCAAGCGAACGATCAGACGATGCCAAGCGAAGCGCGTCCAGTAACTCCGGAACCGCTTCTTTCGCCTTCATTCGGCCAAGCGCAACGGCCGCCTCTCGCCTGACTGCGGGGGATTCATCGCTGGATAAACGAACCGAAAGCTTGGGTATCGCGAGAGGATCGGGAGTGAACTGCAGCGCTACCGCCGCTGCCTGTCTGATACGAGCGTCCTTATCGTCGAGCGCGTCAACAGGAACCGCTCGACGTGTTCTAGCATTCGCCCAAAGAGCCGCCAAGCGAATGTCTGGGTTGTTATTGCTAGTGATCGCCCTTGTCAGCAGACGCCGCGTGTCGACATCCTTCTCCGCACGTTGCGCCAACGTATCAATCGCTCGCTCCTTGACAGCCGGCCGCGGATCGTAGAGACGTCCCAGCAGTTCGTGATCACTTGCCTCTTCCCACTTCAGTTTCAAGCCACGCCAATCGCCCATCTTCGAGTCATGTTTGACCCCGTCATGAAGAATGACGCTGACAACACGTTCCCCAACCGATTGGTGAGGCCCGATGGGACTGGTGTCCTTGCGACGTATCCGATAGATTGCGCCGGTGATCTCGGGCTTAGCGATTTGCGATGTCGGGCAGCCGTTGCGGAACCAACCACCCGTATCGATGACGAGAAGCGACCCGTCCGCATCTTCGATCACGTCGGTCGGATGAAAGTCGGGATCACTCGACGTGAGGAACTCCTCGACCGATGCGGAGTAACTCGAGCCTGCTCGCGTCAACTTCACCCGAACGAGTTTGTGCGTGTTGAATTCGCAGACGAACCAATTCCCTGTGGCGTCGTCTCCCAATTGCTTTCCGCGATAGCGGAGCGTCCCGGAAACAGCGACGTGCCCGAAATCAAGCACGGGACCTAGCAAATCACCTGTCCGCTTGAATTCCGCGATTTGAAGGGGTTGGTCCTGCCTCGGATAAGCGCCGCCGTGAAGCCAATGCACCAAGCAGTCGCCTCGCTTCGGATAGAAGAGATTGACAACGCCGAGCATCTCGCCTTCCGGCGTGAAATCAACTTCGACCGGGTTATCCATCCCACCGCCACAGTGGGAAAAAACATCGCTTCCATCGAGCCAACAGGAGAAGAGTCGAGCCGCTTTCCCCTTACTCTGCACTTGGCCATTCTCGTCAACGAATTCATGACCATGTCGGCCGTCGCACCAGGTGATTCGTCCATTCGGGGCAAGGAAACAGCCGTGAATATCCGCCGCATTGCCAATAAAGCCAAACTTCCCGACGAAAACGTCGCGTGTGTCTGCCACGCCGTCGTCATTTGAATCGACGAGTTTCCAGATGTAAGGTGGGCTCGCGCTATAAACCGCGCCCCGATGCCAAAGAGCGCCCATCGGAAATGTCATCTTGTCCGCGAACACCGTGCTTTTGTCGAAGGTGCCGTCACCGTCTGAGTCTTCGAGCCGGCGAATGAAGTTCGGCGTTTGCTTCATGAGGGCCGCGGCATCGAGGTTCAGCCCCGCGCTCTCGGCGAGGTAAAGGCGGCCTTTCTCATCGAAGCTTCCCATTAGCGGGCGCTCGGTGACAGGTGGGCCGGCCACTTGCTCAACGATGAAACCGTCGGCAATCTTGATCGCATCCAGACCACGCTTCGATTCTTCTCCGTTCAGCGTGCTGACGAGGAGCAACATCGTGAGACAGGGAGAAAAGAACCGCGTGCTGACAGATGGACGCATGAAAGACCTCGACGCTGACGGAAACGATGTCACTCGAGGAGGTGGGAATCTCCTCATGAAAAGGCACCCTCGTACCTTCTCTCAGGGGACCGGCAAACGCAAGAGATAAGCGAGATTGTCCGGTGGGTTTCGCGAGCCGGCATTACTTGTACCCGGCCAAGTCTTCGAGCCGAAGAAGGATGATCGAATTGATCGCAATCGCGAACAAAGGAGGGGTTTGACTCCGTGCGTTCGGTGAATTTCCCCGCCCTTCGAAGCGAATCGTGTGCTTTCCCGCTTTCAAGTCGTGTTGATCGAAGTTGATCCAAGTCGGATCGAACCCTGTCATATACAAGTCGAGCACCGGCCCGAGAGGCTTGTCATCAAGATACGCCTGATACATCGAGACCAGCATTCCACGAAATATGATTCCGCTCACGACATAGCGGCCATCCTCGGGGACTTCGAACTCCATCGACAATGTTGCATCGGGCTTGCGTGGAATGTACGTCAAGCCGGTATCTTGTTTCATGAGCACAATGGCCGGCTTGGCTTTGATCGCCATCTCCTTGATCGGAATCACGCGATACGGCGCGATCCTTTTCTCCGCAGGCGGAAGAGCTTCATCAAATGTCGCGGGGGGAGTCTGATACCAGAACGCGACGGAACTTAGCCAGTCAGGACGTTCGTCAAACGAGGCCTTCTGCACCCCCTGATCGGTGAAGAGACTCCCTCGGTGCTCGATCGTCAGACGGAGTGATTGGTCGAAGCTAATGGGATCGGTCAGATGCCAACGATACGCGGTCGCACGGTCTCCGGGAAAGTAACCTTCCCACAGCGAGACACCATTCATCGGGGCCGCGAACTCGCGGAAACCCCACGCATCTCCAAAGTAGTCCTCTGTCCCGGTACCACGAATCGAGGGAGTCTCTTCTCCGTCGATCGTGAATCGATCATCCCCTTCTCCGAACCACCCAAGCTTGGTGTGCTGCACGTTGTAAACCGTGCCAACATAGTGCCCGCGTCCTTTTGTATCGACGATCGTGTAGTCTCCCGGAGGCGCGGGAAACGCCTGCCGGTAGTGTGCGTGAAAGTAGAGGGAGTCTTCGGGAAGGGACGGCACCGATCGCCAATCGACGTAATAGTAGAACGTCGTTCCGCCATACCCTTTCGAATCATTGCTGATCGTGATCTTGGCGGACTTACGAAATGGCATGCGCCAGAAGCAATTCCTGGAACGTCCGAACGACGACGTCGCTACGGGAAGCGATTGAAATGATGCCCAAGCCCCGTGGCCGACTCCGAAGAAATCGCCGAGCGGAGCAACTACGCTCGGTTTCGACTCGCCATCCCAATAGATCCTTAAGACCAGCGACCTCCCCGCGAACGGATCTTTCGATCCGATGGTACACCACAAATGATTGATGACACCCGGTCCGGCCAAATCCGCGAGGACGAACGTCTCTCCTTCTTTAACGGTGACCGCATCGCCGTTCTTCGCTAAATCCGGATTCGAGCTACTTGCCCGGTGACTCTTCCCCGGAATCGGCCGAGTCAATTCCCCCAACAGATCGACAGACTGACCATGAATGAAGGCTGGCGTAAAAAGTATTATCGTCGCGACGAGAATGAGTCGGGAGAACTTCATGAGGCTTTCGGTTCCTTCTCCGTCTTCTTTTCCATTTCCTTTGTGGGAACGAAGAAGACTTTGACTTTCGTTCCTTTCGGTGGGATTCGCTCTGTCCAAGCTTCGAAGAGAAGCCCTTCATTGGCATTGGTGCTTTTTATGTCGACGTCGATGATCGAACCTGGAAAGTTCGACACGCAAACGACGTCTCCGTCATCCCCCAACCATCGCGCCCGCTCTTCGCCAGGGATGCGAATGAAACGGCTACCGGCGAAGACGAACTCCGCCTTCAGCGGTTCCGCCCCGCCGGCGTCTTTGGGATGACGAATCCAGTCGCGGGCATTGGCCCTCTTCTTCTGACCCATCTCTTCCCATTCCACAAAGATCTCAATCGGCTGGCCGCGAGGAGGCTTGTATTCCGGCTCGAACAGTGCGGGAGCGCCAGGTTCAGCTCCCACCCCGAGCAAGGCCAACTGAAAACTTCGGGGCGCGATGTCGGCTGCGAGAATGGCTTCGTGCTCTTTGGTTCGCTTGGGACAAAGCAAAAGTTCAAGAGGCCCCTGGGTGAGAACGATTTCCGCATCGAGGACGACTTGTTTATTCTTCATGTCCATCCGAAGCGTCGGCGTCATTTCAACAATGCCGTCCTTCGCCTCTTTCGATGGCGTGGGGAGACCCTCTTCGGAGTGAAGGGCGTTCAGGCACCATAGCATCGAAAGTGCGGCGAACAGTGTTGCGAGATTCTCTTTTGTATTGGACATGTGTTAGACGCCTTTGAAGACCTCCTGTGGCAATGGTAAATGTCATTATCCACGATGTTCATTCATCTGGCGAGTGAATCTAAGCTTCCGTTCCCTCTGCATCAAAGCGAGCATTTGGACAGCAAGAGTGATAAGGTAAATCAAACTTCCGTTCAGCGTGAGGAATGGAAGCGCCGGCCATGAGGAACATCCGATGTCGACCGTGAATCAAACGCAACAAAAGCGCAAGCCGCGTCGGGAAGAATTGCCGAAAGACGCGAATCTTTGTGAATTCTGCTCAGGCAAATGCTGCAAGTACATCGCCCTCCCCATCGATGAGCCTGAAACCCGTGAGGATTTCGACAATCTCCGATGGTACATCATGCACGGGACCGGCAACATCAACGTGTTCGTCGAGGACGATCAGTGGTACATCATGATCCTCGCGCCGTGCCGGCATTTGCTTCCCGACAACCGATGCGGCGTCTATCACACCCGACCTCAAATCTGTCGCGACTATCACACCGATAATTGCGAGTACCATGACGACTGGGTTTACGACAAGATCTTCGAGACCCCCGATCAAGTCTGGGAATATGCAGAGGTCGCGCTGGGAGAAGATATGATCCCGCCCCGCGGACTTCCTATCTTGACTACCTGATCAACCATTGGTTTTTTGACGGACGGCAATCGGCGGATGAAGATCCCGGCTCCCAAGTACACTCGCGACTTTTACCCAGAAGAGATGCGCCGCCGAGAGTGGATCGAAGCGGCGTGGGTGGATGCTAGCCGAGCAGCCGGCTTTCTTCCTTGGGACGGCCCCATTTTCGAAACGCTTGAACTCTACAAGCGAAAGTCCGGCAACGAAATCGTCGAACAGCTCTTCAACCTTGCCTCCAAGGGGAGTCAAGAATTGGCCGTCCGCCCCGAGATGACACCTTCCCTCGCGCGGATGATCGCGAACAGGCAAGCATCGCTTCCACGGCCCATCAAGTGGTACACGATCGGACGCATGTGCCGTTACGAGCGCGGCCAGCGCGGCCGTCTCCGCGAATTCTGGCAATGGAATGTCGATCTCTTAGGGGTCGATGGGCCGATCGCCGACGCGGAGGTGATGAGTGTCGCCGTGGATGGGCTCGAACGATTGGGGCTCACGGCCGACGACGTCGCGCTTAGGATCAACTCGCGCAGCTTGCTCTCGGCCCTCCTCACATCGCTCGGTATCGCTCCGGATCAACATGCGCGCGTCTACGGGGTGACGGACAAGAAGGGGAAAGTCGCGCAACCGGAACTGGAAAAGCTCTACGCACAGATCGGCCTCTCCCAAGAGACGCTGACGCAGATCCTTGATTTGATGAATTCACAATCGATCGACGATGTCCGGTCATTCGCCTCGCGACGAAGCGACGAACAAGTCGCGAAAGAAATCGCCAAGCTCGAGGAACTCTTCTCGCACTTGGCCTCACTGGAAAAAGGTCCTTATTGCCAGTTCGATATCGGAATTGTTCGCGGGCTTGCCTATTACACCGGGCCGGTATTCGAGATCTTTGATCGGAAGGGGGAACTCCGCGCGGTTTGCGGCGGTGGGCGCTATGATCAACTCATGGAAACGATGGGAGGCCAAGCGATGCCCGCATGCGGCTTCGGCATGGGAGATGTCGTGCTCGGTGAATTGTTGAATGAGCGCAAACTCGCACCTCCTTCGGATTCACCGCTCGACTACTACCTCATTCCAATGGGTGACGAGCGACTTGCCGACGTGTTGTCACTCACTCAACGATTCCGCAAGGGAGGAAAGAAAGTCGATTACTCCCCGAAGGCGGGAAACCTCTCAAAGATGCTCAAGAAGGCAAGCGAGACCGGTGTGAAGTCCGTGATTCTCGTTGGAGGAGAGGAATGGACGCGTGGCCAAGTCAAAATTCGCGATATGCAGTCGCGCGAGGAGCGGGAAGTTTCGATCACTGACTTGGTTTAGTTCGCTCTCTTGATCACACGCACACTATCGGAACGTCACACGGCTGATGTAGAGAGCCCCTTTCGCGCCGCGACGCCGAGCGTCGTCGTTCCAGACACCCTCCCCCACGGTGATCCACGACTCATTGGCGGTTATCGTTGATGCGCCGAAATTCCCCATCTCACCTCCCCGTTCGGGGATCGCGACCTGCTCTGTGGAACGATTGATGACGAGTTTCGCCTTATCCACTTCCGCGATAAAGAGGGGTGCCCGATGCCGCATGATGTGATCATTGTTCGCGCCCCGTCGTGTATAGACAAGGTACAGGTCGTCCCCGTGCGTCAGCCAGTGAGCCTGCGTGTTGTAACTTCCCAGATCAGAGCCATCATCGAATGTCCAGGGGCGGATCGGGTCGTAGTGCAAGCCATCCTTACTTGTCGTGACATAGCCTCGAAGATCGTTCCGCAATGTGAGGTAAAAAGTATCTCCCACTTTTGCGAGCGACGGCTCATCGACGCCGCGTTCCTGATCAAGTGAAAGAGGTGTTCCCTCTTCGACTAATTTCATTTTTTGTCCATCGAACGAACATCGAATGACGGTCGATGAATAAGCCTCGCCGGCGGGTCCCTTGTGATAGATGGGGATGAGAAGACGTCCGTCAGCTTCGACCAGCCATTGACAACACCCCGCCACCGCGAGGAAATACTTATCCTCCGTTCGAGGCAGCTCCACGAACTGCCAAGCGGACCATTCGTTCTTCGCAGGATCGTAAATGGCGTAAGCCACCTCATGAGATCGTGGCGTGACGACGATCTGTTTCCCCTTTGGCGTGTAGAGAACTTTGACACCGATCGCGAGTAGCCGTTTCGTCGGTTCGTGCCACCCCGGTGTGACATCGCAGACGGCAATCGTTGAGTCATCGGCCGACTTCTGCCAGGCAAGCGAGGGAATCTCCGTCGGTCCGGTCCAAGTCTTTCCAAGATCGCGGCTGGTCATGAAGAAAAGACCGGAATAGTAGTCACTCACGTGCAGATGTTTTTGCAGAGTCATGACCGCCAGAGGTGAGGCTGGATCGGCGCTTGGTATTGCGGCCGCGCGCGGGTGATACCAAAGGAAGACTCCATCGTCATGTTCGATCACCGCCTGCGGCTCGACCTTGAATCGAGGCTCATCGGCACCTTGAACATCGCGGGAGTGAAAGTGCAAAAAAGATAGGGCGGCGGCGATAACAAAGAGTTGAAATCGGGTCATGTCGCACGTCTCGGCTGCTGCACTACTGTTTCAACGCGTAGAGAACAATATTACTCGCGATCTTGACCGCGGATTCATGGGAATATCCCTTACAGTCGCGACTTTGTTGTTTCTGTAGAGCGCAGCCGAGATCGAACTTGCTGTAAATAACAGCATAACGTCCATCGATATTGATCCCCTCCAAGATCGGTGGCCCCTCGCGCCCCTGCAGCGCGGGGCCGTATTTCACCGTCTGGATGTTGTATCCGATCTTGTCCGTGAAGAGTTCGTGTTCGACGGGTATCGGCTCGAGCTTCCGCTCAGGGAAAAGTTCCTTCAGCATCGCCCGGAAGGATTCGTCGAATCGCTCATTCCCGCAACAGGCGTCGGCAAAGAGGACGCCGCCGTTACTGAGAAACTCCGCCAATCGCTCACGCTGCTCACGATCGAGTTGAAATCGAGTTCGGCCCGTCATGAATGCGAGCGGATAGTTCGTCAGATTTGGATCCAGGATATCGATGACCCGGTCCTGAGCGATGACATCGATCTTGGCGATCTCTCGAAGAGACAACATGAGATTTCGAATCGCGAGCGGAGCGGGGTTGAAATCACCATTGTGTCTGATGCGGGCAATTTGCAGATAGTTACGCTTGATCTGATCCTCGACGAAGTTGTCGAACGATTTTCGTTCATCAAGTTTGTCCTTCAGATCTTCCGGCCCCACACCATAAGCGATGATGTTCGCGCCGATCCGAAGCGCCATGAGCGATTCCTGTTCTTCCGCGAACTCCCAATGGCAAGACAAGTCCTCAGGACTGTAAAAGACGCCCGTGCGGCAACCGATGTCGATTCCAAAGAGAGGCCATTCCGGTGGGATCTTGAACAGACTGTTCCAAACGCCATGCTCCGGCTCAAGCCGGCGAAGCTCCTGGCCGGCATCGGGGAACAGCTCTTTGCAAAGATCGCGAAAGCCCGTGTCGAATGATCCGCAACTGCAATTCGAATCCGCCATGATGAGCCCACCATCGGAAACGAATTGCCGAAGAGCCTGTTTCTCGCGGGGGGAGAATTTTGGAATCTCATGCCCACTGAATTGAAGGACGGGGGCTTGCAACAGATCTTCGACCGATGCCACTTTGCCGTCCACGATCTGCCAGTTCAGCTTGACGTTCCATTGCTTCGCAACGAATTGTGTCAAGTTGTGGACGTCATTGGGGGCATTGTTCCAATCATCCCCTGGCGCGTGTTTCAGTTTATTGACGACGATCGGAATACGGCCCTTCGAAAGAAAGAGAAGGGCGAAGCAGGTGTTGTAAAGCTGAGGAACTCCCTGTTGTCCGCTCCATGAGCCGTCCGGTTGCTGAGCGAAGGGTGAGGGAGCAGTGAGAACTCGAACGCCGGCCCGATACCAATCATGCTGCCCGAAGAAGCGGCGACCACTCAATCGGCCCGCTCTCTCCATGCCGTACAGGTAGTAGTAGTACCACTCCTGCGCGCCGCCGGGATTGGCCCGCACTGTGAAGTTGCGACCAAGCCAATCGATTCCCGCCTCGACATTTCGATCGGTTCTAACGCCGGCACAACGAATTCGTCGTCCGCCAAAGTTCTCGGATCGGACGTCATTCATCGCACGATTGGCAATGATGAGACTCGATATTCCGGCGCAGGTCATGCTTCCCGTGCTGGCGTTTGGGTTCATGTACCCCCACGAGCCAACATTCGATTGATCACTCACCCAATAGTCACGCGCTCCTGCCCAGAACTTGTCAGGGACCTGCATCCCCGCTTGATTGGCCGCCTGAAGTCCAAGCATCGCGAACTGTGAATTCGAATTGTCGCCGAATCCAATCCGTTGCTTCGGTCCAGGACCATACGTCCATCGCCCATTGGGGAGCCGTGATTCCATCAGCCATTGGCCGAAACGCTGGATGCGGGGGAACTCCTGCTTGGGCTGAGCCTCAGCAAAGGCCATTGCCATCAACGAGACCACATAGGTGTCCGACGGATTGATTCGGCGCATGTAATCGAGTGCTCGCTGGATCACGGGACTGTCCGGCGGAACATCACAACTTAAAAGCGTTAGCGTAACGAGCGCGGTGACACCCCCCGGATAGGTCGGCTCCTCGAGCCAGCTTCCATTCGCCAACTGACGGCTTTTCAGGTACGCGATGCCGTTATCGATGGATCGATTGACTTGATCGGCGGTCTGGGACCGAAGAGATGAAAAAGAGGCTGCCAGCAAGAATGTGAATGCTGCTAAAAGCAATGATTTCAGGAACTTAGTCGAGCCGCCGCGCATTAAAACCCCAGATTTTTGTTGCGAATCGATAATACCATCGTTAGTTTCTTTCCTGTCGAGGGAAGACATCGTCTCCCTAAGACGGGCCAACCGCAAGGATGCGGTTCATCAAGGCCGGTGTTGTGCATCCAAGGAAGGAGCTCCCCGCATGAAGCCGCTCATTGGCGTCTGTTCTGATCTCATTCTCAGCAAGAAAGACAAGAAGCCCAAATCGGTTCTCGATTGTGGCTACGTCGATGGTATTTTCGCTGCCGGCGGCATCCCTGTCATCATTCCTCCGATGGAACGAGAGGAAATCCTCGAAGAATACATCGACCGAGTCGACGGCCTGCTCATGACCGGCGGGCTCGATCTGAACCCGGTCAAGCTTGGAAAGAGGCCTCATCCCTCGATCAAGCCGATGCTGCCTCGCCGTGAGGACGCTGATCGCCGACTGATGAAGATGGCGATCGATCGCAAGCTCCCGACCCTTTGCGTCGGTGTCAGCATGCAACTCATGAACGTCATGTTCGGTGGAACGATCCACACGCACCTCCCCGAGGATATGCCCCGGGCGCTCCCGCACTTTGATCCGTACGACGGCACGCACCGCCATACCGTATTCGTTACGCCCGCGACCCGCCTCGAGGAAATCTACGGCGAAGGGGAAATCCGGGTAAACAGCAATCATCACCAGGGAATCCGCACTTTGGGCAAGGGACTTCGTTCCAGCGCTCTGGCTCCCGATGGTCTGGTCGAAGCGATCGAGATGATGGATCCGACCTGGTGGATGGTCGGCGTCCAATGGCATCCCGAGAACGATTCCTCCTCTGCCCTCGATCGCCAACTCTTCGAAGGCTTTGTCGAGGCCACCATGGGCAAGACCACGCTTCAGCTCTTCCCCACGGTGAAAGCAGCGTAAAGAAAACCAAGGGAAAAGTCATCCCGCGATGACTCATCCCGCGTATCGAGTCCTCTTCTCTTTGCTTTGCGATGCCCCGACATCTCGTCGTCCATTATACAGTGGGCGGCGAGATGTTGGCGTTTGTAATACCTCACTTCCCCATCTCTGGTCGCTGGATATCCATCAGGACTTGCGAATCTGCTCTCGACGTGAAGACCCTGGCGCGCGAGTAATCCCTTCCACCTGGCCGGCACGAGCCGACGGGTTGCGGTACACCATTGGCCTGAGGATTGAATGACGCTCGAAGGAAGCGGATGGAACAGCGGAAATGAAATCCGTGTGTTCGCCGGCATATGCATGGGAAGCCGTTCGCGGCGACTCAAGGTTGCGATCCTTCGCTGTCGCGGCGAGGGCTGGAACCTCCGCGTCCTTAATACCGATGGAATGACTTTCCCTTCCCCCCCCGAGAATCAGGCAGAGCTAACGCGGGCCGCGATCCATGCCATCATCGTCTTGGCGGGGCAGGTAGACATCCCTCTTCCTGCCATTGATGCCATTGGCCTTGCCGAATTACCGGGCGACATGGTGCAACTCGGAACGTTGCTCGCCGAAAGGACCGGCGCGACGGTCGCCTGTCGATTCGCTGATCGAGACATCGCCGTCGGAGGAAAAGGGGAGCCTCTCACGCCGATTGTCGATTGGCTTCTTTTCCGATCGCCGAAACAAACAAGGCTGCTGGTTCACCTGGGACGCGCTCTTCGAGTTGCCTTGCTTCCCTCCAGCTCGACCCATGAGGAAATGCACTGTTTCGATGCCGCGCCCGGCACGGACTTTCTTGACGAGTTGACGTTGCGACTCAGTGACGGCAAATATTCGTTCGACCCGAGCGGACATTTCGCCGTTCAAGGTCGGCTCTCCGAGTCGCTCGTCAATCAATGGACGAGTCATCCTTTCTTGCTGCGATCTCCCCCCCGCTTCATGGACGAAAAAACGTTCGACCGGGCGTTCATCGATGCATCCCTTTCCTTTGCGCGTGAGCTCGGTTTGTCGGGGAAAGACGTTCTCTGTTCGGCGAATCACTTTCTGGCACGATCGCTGAAAGAATCCGCCCATCGCTTTCTTCCCTCTCACCGCATGATCACCGAGATCATCACGAGCGGAGGAGGAGTTCGAAATGGATTCCTGTGGAAGTTGATCGGCGATCGCATGACCGAAACGCCGATTCTGCGGTCTGATGATATCGGCGTTCCATCGGCCGTCCTAGGAGCGGCGCATGCGGCTCTATGGGCATTCCTTGCGATGGAGAATCTTCCCGGCAACATTCCCGCCTTGACTGGGGCTAGTTCCCCTCGTGTGCTCGGGACGATTATTCCCGGTTCGCGCACGAGCTGGGATCGGTGGGTCTGCAATGTCGCCGATCGATTTGAATTGGAATCACGCCGAGCGGCGTAGTCCAATGTAGAACAGGTCGCCGCCTCGAAGGATCGATTAGAAGTAGATCTGGCTTCGTAAGAGGAACGTATCGTTCTGTTTCGCCGTAATTCCTGGTCCGGTTGTTACCGCATTACCGAACCACGAATGCTCCCATTCGAAGACGAATTTGATGTTTTGATTCCAGTACCAGTTCGTGCCGAGGCTGTAAGTCCGAATGGTGTTCGTCCAAGGAAGACCATCCGTCAGTGACAATATGCTGTCACCCAAATGAAACTGGTTCCAACGAGTGAACGGCTCGATGGCTCCAACACCTCGCATTCCCTCACGGATATCAAACGGGCGAATCGGCTGCACGCTCCCGCGTCCGGTGACCGTCTCTCCCGTGATGAAGTAACCCGCCTGCACGTAATAACTCTGGGCCGGCACGTTGATGCGGATGTTACTCGCGGTGCGAGCGTAGTCTTGGAATCCCCCTTCATATTCGGCCAGCAGCGACAGACTCTGATAATACCAAGCGGCATGAGCTGTCCAGAACGCACGGGGTCCGAAGTCTCGAACGTTGTTCGCCAGGTTCAGAAACACCATCCCGATCCCCGGCGCGAGGGTATTCGGTGCGATCGTGCGGAATACTTGAGGATTGGCAAGATTATCATCCTGCTGGCCGACGTCAGTGCTGCCGCCGATATTCAAGTACTGCAGGGCTGAGTTCTCCCATGTGCCGAACGGCCGCAAATTCACGATCCCCGCGAAGTCCTTGGCATTGTTCGTATCAAGGAGGCCGTTGCGTGTGCCGTTGAAAATGCCGGCCGCGTAATCGAGCCGCTTGTCGAACACCGTTCCCCACACCATCGCACCCAGATCGCGGTTCAAGCCGTAGTTATTGAAAAACAGCGATCGCTCCGGGTTCACGAGGCCTTGAATCGGCAGGTTGTAGAACTCATACGTGAAAGGCGTCTTGTAACGACCGAGCTTCACTTGCAGCCTGTCATCAATCGCATGCCAGTTGAAGTAGACATCGAGAATGTTGAATGTGTTGTGGCCGTAAGCGACGGAGAAGTAGTAGTCGATCGGCTTAGTCAATTTACCCTGAAAGATCAGCCATTCTCGGGGGACGACGAATCCATCTTTATCAAAGCCAAGACCTTCCGTTCCATAATTACGGTAATCGATCTGAGTCAGGTTGTGAGCCTGGAACGTAAACTCTTCATCCGCGGTATAAAGTTCGAATCCATTGCCAAACCGTGCCTTGAGATCAATCTTTCGCGGCTTCGCGGGCATATTGGGGCCAACAGGTGCCGCCCCGTTTGCAGGACAGCAATCTCCGACAATCACTGATTTGGATCCCTGTTTGTCCCCGGCAAATTCGAACGATCCATCTTCTGAAATGATTTCGGTCGGCTCTAAAGCGGCGGGGGCGGATCGCGGCGATCGAGACGGCTCGATCGGAGGAATGGCCGCCTCGTCGACCTCTTCAACAGTTTCAACAAGATTGCCGTTTTGCACCGGTGGTCGCGAACCAACCAAACTTTGGCCGACCGCTCGGACCGGAAACGAGAGAGCCAATCCCAACGTGAAGGCTACGGTCGATAGCCTCACGTACGCCTTCATCAAGGAGATCCTTCTCTACGTCTCATGAGAGTTCGAATCGGGGAGAAAAATCGTCGAAGTTACCTGCCCAGCACTTCACTCTCGAGATCGCTGTTCACGATTCACCCGCCAAGCGCGCGCTTCACGGGTGAACCGATCGGCCTATCTCTAATCTTCGGCAACGGAGCTCGGCGCAATCATTACAACCGCTACAATCCTCAGAGAAGCCCCCATCTTGCCATCTATTTGCGACTCGTTGAGCATTTTCGCTCAAGTTTCACTGGCGCAGAGAAGCGTGCGATCGCATCGCCTGTTCACGGCCTCACTCTTTCCAACGTCGTGTGAAAACCTTGATGGGCTTATAGAGGGGCTTTTCTTGCATGGCGCCCGTTGATCGACACCGAATGGGGGGAATGTCAGCGTGAGATACGTGCCCCTCTCGATAATCGTTAATCGAACTCGAGGAAGACGGGAGGGATGAGTCCGCTTGTCAACATAGGGCCAATGAATGAACTAGGGAAGATTCTCAGCGATTGTAACCGGCGTAATTTTGGGCGTGGGGACCTGATCCAATTCGTCCGTCCCTTTAATCGGTAACCGAACGATCATCCGGGTTCCCTTACCGAATGTGCTCTCGGCGGTGATCGAGCCGCCGAACGCGGTAATGAGCGCCTGACAAATACTCAGGCCGAGGCCTGTCCCAGGGACAGGGTTCGTCCGATCACGTGCTTTGTCTCCTCGATAGAAACGTTCGAAGACTCGATTCAGATCTCCTGCGGGAATTCCCACGCCGGTGTCACTCACGACCAGAACGGCCTCGTTGGTATTCGAATCAACCCGGAGGTGAACTTCGATGTCACCATTCGTCGGTGTGAACTTGATGGCATTATCGAGCAGGTTGCTCACCACTTGCCTCAGATGCTTTGAGTCCGCGTCCACCGTGGCTGGTTCTATTTCCCCCAAATGGAGATGGATCGACTTCAGTTCTGCCACAGGAGTGAACATATCGACTCCCTTTTTCACAACCGTATCGAGCGATGTCGATTGAGAGTGAATTTTCAAGCGATCTGTTTCGCATTCCGCCAGCAGCAGCAATTGATTCACGAGTGTCGTCAAGGCATCGATTTGCTCGATGATCTCTTCAGAGAGCGCTTCGTATTCTTCGACCGATCGAGTGCGAGCTAAGCTCACTTCCGCAGCACTACGGATCGCGGCCAGTGGGGAACGAAGCTCATGAGCCGCATTGGCGACGAACTCCCGCTGGTGGGCCAAATAGACCGCTAATCGATCCAAGAGTTGATTAATCGTTCGAGATAAGAGATCGAGTTCGTCTCCCGTTCCATGCACGGGAAGTCTTTCTTCCAGCACGTCAGGGCGAATCCGTCTGGCTGTATTGATGATGTTATTGAGCGGCTTGGTCGCCCGGCCGGCTAACCAAAACCCCGAGATCGGTGAGACAGCGAAGATGACCCCGAGGGCGATGAGAGCCGTCTGGTCGATGCGCGCAAGGTCTTCTTGCACGAATGCGAGCGAGGAACCAATTCGAACCGTCACTTTGGAGCCATCGCTTAATGCCAACGTTTCGACGGCAAGTCGAA
>JAIEPU010000142.1 GCA_019748235.1 bacterium | reverse complement strand
CGTGCTCGAGGCTAGCGGCGAAGTGTCGGTTAACAACGAAGTCTACACCTACAAGATGACCGGCATCGTATCCCCCAAGGATATCGATCCGCGAGATCGCTCCGTCGAAAGCACGTATGTTCAATCACGCCGCATTGATCTTCGTGTCGTCGGTGCCGCCCGCGATGCTCTCAAACGCGGCTACATCACGGCACTCCTCGAATGGTTCCAGCCTATCTAGTGTTTGGCTGGGTCCATCCCTGGTGCCAAGTATGGGAATTCAGTTGATCCCCTCGGTTGAACGAATGGCTGAGAATTTCGGAACGATAGGTGAAGCATGGCTCTGATTCGAAGAATCGCTTTGCTCGCTCTCTTCGCAGTCGCTGGACCGGCGCTTGGCGTTGAAATTCAAAGCATTTGTCGACTGAAGGGGCAGGAGCCCGTGGTTCTTCGGGGCCTCGGACTGGTGACAGGTTTGCCGGGGACAGGGGATCAACGACTCGACATTACCAATACCGCGCTCGCGCGAAGCCTTGAACTCCTGGGAAACCCTCCGATTGATTTGAGGGCAGTCGCGAACTCGCGGAACGTCGCGATCGTGACAGTCACCTGTACGGTTCCCGCCGAAGGAGCACGTGATGGTGAATCCATCGATTGCTTCGTGACTTCAATCGGAAACGCACGAAGTCTCGCGGGGGGCCGCCTGATGCAGACCGCTCTCGTCGGTCCGCGCGTCGATGACAAGACGGTATATGCGATCGCCGAGGGAGCGCTCAGTGTCGAGGGTCTAGACTTCAATCACACCCGAGTCGAGAAGGGATCGAAGATGGTGCAGGATCTCTTCGCTCCCTTCGTGCTTTGCGGCGATCGTATTACGCTGGTAATCGATCAATCACACGCTTCCATGCCGACCGCCGACCGAATTGCCCGACGTATCAATCAGGAGTTCTCAACGCAACAGGGGGGGCTCGTCCCAATTGCTCAAGCGATCGATGCGAAGAATATTGAGGTTCTGATTCCGCCGTTTTACCAGGAGGACAAGGTCGCATTTGCCGCCGATGTTCTTGATACCGTGCTCGATCCCGACATCATCAACACTCAGGCCCGCGTGGTGGTGAACGAAAAATCGGGCACGATCGTCGTCACGGGAGAGGTCGAACTCAAGCCGGTGATGGTTGCACAAAGAAGCTTGCTCATCTTTGGGCCCGATCAGCGCGAACTTGCCGCCATGGCTCTTCAAGAGGCCGAGCTCCCCAATAACTTTTCACCCCTCGTCCCAGTTCCACTGAGCGTGGCACCCCCATTTCGCGATATTCCCGGAATTGCCAATTTGAATGACCTTCTCTTCGCGATGGATCGAGCAGCCGTGTCCGCGGAGGACAAAATCTCGATTATCAAGGAACTTGACAAAAGTGGGAAGCTCCATGCGGTCGTTATCTATGAGTAGGTGCGACTGTGACGGTTTTGATGGTTCTCCGGGCTGTGAAGACGGCGTGGAGATAATGGAGTGGGAAGAAAAGGGGCTTTCGGTCGACCTTGTCGCAGGCCGTGAGCTACATTTCACACGTAGGTATCGTTCCGTCTGAGACGGACGTATCCGCCAGGGAGGGCGGCCGATGGATGGGACTCCAGCGGTTTCAACCAGTTTTCGCATGGGCGCGCCTGCCTGGGAGATGCTCACCGAGCGACCCTCCGAAGCTCCAAAGTTCAATCAGGATCCTACCTGGGGGAGCGAGGAACTTCGCGACAAGTTCAACGACTTCGTGGCCGGCTCTTTTTTCAAGAGCATGCTCGAATCCATGCGAAAGACTGTCGGAAAATCGCAACTCATCCACGGTGGGAGAGCGGAAGAAATCTTCCGAGCTCAGCTAGACAACACCCTTGTGGAACGGATGGCCAACCAAAGCGGCGGAGGCTTCTCAGAGAAGCTCTTCGAGCAGTTCGTCCTCCTTCAACAGGGTGCCCAACCCCTGGAGCAGGCACCTTCCGATGGTTCGAGAGACACCTTCCGCGGAAAGCCTCCGGCAGATGCTGGAGAACTTGCAGACCACACTTTCTGAGGTCGAGGCCGCTCAACGCGCTAAGCTCGGCGCACTCAAAGAGCTAAACGCAACTGGTCTGCACGAGTCCGCGGAGATCGAACGGCAACTGGCGGTGTCCCTTCTTCACCAGCGCCAATCGCGACAGGAATTGCTGTCGCACGGTGCCTCGGCGGAAACAACCGCTGAAGAGTCAACAACTTCCCTTCGTTCCCTGATTTCGCAGCTTCCTTCGAACGAGCGTCCATCTCTTTTGACGATGCTCGATTCTCTGCAATCGCGCGCCGCGCGGATCAAGGAACTAGTTGCCATGAACTGGCTCACGACTTGGCGACTCAACGAATACGTTTCTGACATGCTCGAAATCGTGGCCCATGCGGGGCGGCCCGCCATGGAAGACGTTCATCACGGACTGATGCTCGATAGCCAGGCTTGAACAAAGGAGTGCCGTCACCGTCGATTTGTCCCGTGAATCAGGAAGCAGCAACCGAGTTTCGCATCTGGGCTGAGGTGGTTCGATGACATTGTTTTCAGCTCTCTATGTCGGTCAAACGGGAGTCAATGTCAGCCAGCTTGCGCTGACGTTGACCGGGAACAACATCACCAACGCCTCCACGGATGGATATACCCGGCAATCACTCAATGTCTCTACGTCGGCGACCGTCCGATATGGATCTCTGAATCTCGGGACCGGCGTCAGCACCATATCGACAACACAGCAGATCAATCGTTATCTCAATGAGCGAGCCCGGCAGGCCCTGGGAACTCAATCCGCGTCCGACACGCAGGCATCCCTCTTTCAACAAGTCGAGGGAATATTCAACGAGCTTTCCGACGGCGACGTTTCGAGCCAACTCGACAGTTTCTTCAAATCGATCCAGGACGTGGCGAATAATCCAACAGATCTTTCTCTTCGTGGCATCGCGGTTCAGCAGGGAGAGTCGCTAACCGGGCTCATCAATAACCTTCGAACGCAGCTCAACGGGGTCGGCACGGACATCACCGCACAAATCAAAGCAAGCGCGAACCAGATCAATGGAATCGTCACATCCGTCAATGATTTGAATAATAAGATCGTCTCCGCCGAGGCCGGAAATAGCTCAGATGCGGGAGATCTTCGAGATCAGCGAAACAAGCAGTTGAACGATCTAAGCAAGCTGATCGACATTCAGGTGTACGATCAGCCAAATGGATCGGTCAATATCTTGACCGGTGGTGACTACTTACTCTTCGACAACTCGATTCAGAAAGTCGGCGCGCTCGATCTGACTGATGAGAATGGCACGCTCGCCACGAAGTTGGCTTTCGTGAACTCACAACGGGTATTGTCCACCGACGGTGGGGCATTGGGGGGAATGCAGGACTTCCGCGATAATACGCTCCAAGGTGTCATCGGAAAACTTGATTCACTCTCCTCCACCTTGATTCAGCAATTCAACCGGATTTACAGTTCCGGTCAGGGGCTTCAGCAATTCACCTCCGTAACTTCCACGAATCGAGTGATCGATCCAACCGCCACACTCAGTTCGGCAACCACCGGTCTCTCCTTCGCGCCGACGAATGGAAGCTTTCAACTGGTGATGGCGAATAGTTCGACCGGTCAGAAGAACACTTACACCATCAACGTCGATTTGAATGGGGTCGGTGCGGATGACAACCTGAATGATCTCATCAATCGAATCAACACGACGGTGGGATCGACCGTTGCCTCGGTCGATGCGCAGGGCCGTGTGTCGCTGACCGCACCGCAGGGAAGCAAATTCAGTTTCGCTAACGATACGAGTGGAATTCTGACATCGCTCGGCATCAATACATTTTTCACCGGCAAGGACTCGGTTGATATCGGCGTCAACAGTGTCGTCGCCCGTAACCCCTCGCTCTTTGCCGCGTCCTCCACAGGTGCGTCCGGAGACAATCAGACGGCACTGACGCTGGGTGATTTGCAAACCAAAGCTCTTTCGGCTCTCAATGGTCAGTCGATTGGCGATTACATGACCGGAATCGTCGAAGTGCTGGGGAGTGGCAGCAGCGCCGCGCAGATGCAGAAGACGGCGGCAAATAACGCCTACAGCGCTTTGCAATCGCAGAATCTTGCCGTGAGCGGAGTCAGCCTCGATGAAGAGACTGTCAATCTGATGACGTACCAGAGAGCGTTTCAAGCGTCCGCCCGATACATCCAGACAATCAATCAACTCCTCGATGAAGTGATTAACCTCGGGAAATAACAGCATCGAGAGGAGAAGTAGATCGTGGCCATTCTACCGACGGGAAGTAGCCGAGTTCCGTTCGCCCTCACGTCACTGAATGTGATCGGAAACATCAACGCGCGCCAAACACAATTAACCCGCACTGCAAATGAAGTGGCGACCGGCAAGCGAATTCAACTTCCAGGCGACGATCCAGCCGGCGCAGTGAAGGCCAGCATTATTCAGCGGACGATCGAGCAACAACAAACGTATCTTTCGAATATCAAGCAGGGTTCAAACTCATTGACGTTCGCCGATTCCTTGCTATCGAGCTTTAGCGACGCGATCGATACGGCGAAGTCGACCGCGCTTTCCGCGGGGGATACCACGAAGACTAGTGCCGAGTATGCCGCAGCCGCGGATCAGATCGACTCGTTGATTCAACAACTGGTGGGCACCGCCAATAATCAGTATCTAGGTTCGTATGCACTGGCAGGGAGTGAGCCGAAGGTCAAGCCATTCACCTATGATGGAAATTATGTCACCTTCAACGGAGACAGCTCCTTCAATCAATCCCTGCAAGGTAGCGATTCTCTTTTCCTAACCACCATCCCCGCAGACGGCACGATCGGCGCATTTTCGAAAGCCGGATATGGCGGTCCGCTGAACTCAAACATCAACGGTGCCACGCGACTTCGAGACCTCAACGGTGGAGAAGGGGTGTCGCTCGGAGAAATACAAGTAAGCACCGGGACGAGTTCGCCCGTTGTGATCGATCTGTCAAACGCGGACAGTGTTCAAGACGTCATCGACATCGTCAACAATGATCCGACGCTCAGTGGTCAAGGCGTAACGGTGGGTCTCAATAGTTCAGGCAACGGTCTTGCCGTATCGGCCGGGCCGAATCCCACCATCTCGATCTCGAATTTCGGTGGTAGCTCGACCGCAACAGATCTTGGCCTCGTTCTCAACGGTGCCACGATTCCCGCGGATGGTTCATCATTAGCTCCTCGAATAACGGCAACCACGCCGATCACGCTGTTGAACAATGGAGTAGGTGTCGATACCTCGCAGCCACTCGTCATTCGCAATGGTAGTGACACTGCCTCGATCGATCTAAGCTCGGCCGTCACTGTAGAGGATGTACTTAACAAGATTAATAGCGCCGGAATCGGTGTTCAGGCGGCAATCAATTCCGATAGAAGCGGGATTAATGTCTTGAATAGGCGATCCGGTACCGGATTTTCCATCGTGGAAAGCTCTCAGACAGGAATCGTCGCAGCGGGACTGCGAATAGCGACGTCTAATTTCAATACCCTGCTCTCTGATTTCAATAACGGCGCGGGTGTCAATACCATCGAGGGCCCTGATATCAGCATCGGTGTCGCGGATGGGAGTTCCTTCCAGATCGATCTTTCCACGGCGAAAACGATTGGTGATGTGCAACAACTCATTCAGACCGCTACCGGCGGAAAAGTCACGGTTGACTCGAATCCACAAGGCGGAATTCGGTTGGTGGATGCGACCACCGGCTCCTCTAATTTCATTATCGCCAATGTGAATGGCTCGAACACGGCAAGCAACCTAGGCATCGCGGGAACGACCTCCGGTGGAGGTGCGATCCTAGGCACAAATGTGGACCAGCCGCATGTTTCGGGTGTTTTCGACACATTGATCCGTTTGCGCAATGCCTTGAGAGATCAGGATCAGAGCGGGATTCAGGTGGCCGGCGGGCTCCTGGACGACGATCAGGCACGAGTTAGCTTCACGAGAGGGGCCATCGGTGCTCGTCTCAATGCCCTCGATGCATTGTCAACCAATATCACGAACAACGTGACGTCGTTGACCAAGCAGAACTCGGACATCGTCGACGCCGACTTTACCGAAACAACCATGCAGCTCAACATTCAGCAAACCGCGCTGCAGGCAGCACTCGCAGCAAGCAGCAAATTGTTGCAACAGTCATTACTGGACTATCTGTAAGAGAACTTTTCAGAGTAGCCGGTAAAGAGACGCTAGAGTTTCCATCTTACTGGTCGATATGAGGTTTGTTCCAATGCGGAAAAGTCTGCGAATCGAAGCGACTCTCCGCCGGGCGCAAACTCGAGAGACTGGGTGACGCGTTCGGAGGGAGAGGAAATGAAAGTACGAACACATCGCTTCGGAACGCTCGACGTGGAAAGGGAGGATCTGATCCTGTTCCCGGAGGGTTTGGTGGGGCTGAGCCGGCTCACGGAGTTCGTGCTCTTTCAGGACCCGACCTCGCCGGACCTCTTCTGGCTTCAAAGCACCGAGCGATCGGAGTTCGCGTTCGCGACGATCCACTCCTCGAAGCTCGGCACGGTTTACGACTTTGATTGGGATGCTTTGGACCTGGAGAACCTGGAACTGGAAAGTCTCGGCGAGGCCGAGGTCTTCGTGATCCTGAACCGCGTCGGCGGGACGTTCACTGCCAACCTGAAGGGACCGATCATCATCAACTCGATGAAAATGATCGGGAAACAAGTGGTCCTCAAGGATGGCCGTTTCGACGTCAGACATCCGCTACAGGTGGTCGAAGAACCAGCCTGTGTCACTGCCTAGTCACCGAATGACGGCCCGGAAGCGATCGGCCGACTCGAAGTGGACGAATGAGGCGGTGCCGAGGAATACACCAAGGAAGTTGCACCAAAAACGCCTCTTCACGCAAACAAGAGGCGGATGAATCTCGGAAGGAGCCAGTCCATGCTTGTTTTGTCCCGTCAGCTCGATGAGAGCATCATGATCGGCGACGATATTGTGATCACGCTTGTCGACATCCGCGGAGACAAGATTCGACTCGGCATTGCCGCTCCTCCGAACGTCGCGATTCATCGCCAAGAGATTTACGAAGCGATTCAGCGTGAGAACATGCAAGCAGCATTCGTGGATGAAAAGTCCGCTTCGGGTGAATCGAACGCCAATAGACCCGTCCCGATCAAGCTCCGCTCGGGCAAAGTGAATTCAAGCAGATAACAAGACCTACTGAATTTCGTCACCACCACTCGGCCGGGTCCCCAACACCCGGCCGATCGTGTTTCTTGAGAGAGATTGCAGTGACGTCAAAATGTCAGTGCGACCCGATGTCCGTGAAATCGACTCAGCAAGTCCTGTAGGCTGTGCCGTTCCGTCCCAGCATGTTTGTCCGCTGCCGAACAAAGTGCTGGGTCGACGTCCGCAGATTACTCGGCGGACGCCTCGGTCTCGACCCAGCCTACGAGGAATGGCATCAAACGTTTGCGGACACTTGTGGGCTTTCGACCGTTAGGGACTTCTTCATCCCATCATCTTCGCCGCGTAATCCTGCAAGATACGGCGGGCGACGGTGAGCTTGTGGACTTCATCGGGACCATCGTAGATGCGGGCGGCTCGCTCGTGGCGGAAGTAGTACGCGACGACGGTGTCGTCCGTCATGCCGAGCGCACCCAGCGTTTGCAGCGCGCGATCGACCACTTTTTGCAGCACGTCGGCCACGAAGAATTTGATGGCAGAGATGTTGTTCCGTGCTTCCTTGGCGCCGACCGTGTCGATACGCCAAGCCGCGTGTTGGATCATCAACCGGGCGGCATCGATGTCAGCTCGGGACTCGGCAATCCAATTCTGAATCGTTTGACGGCGAGCCAGCGGCTCACCGGGAGCGAGTTCGCGACTGATCGCGCGGCGGATCATGATCTCGAGGCTACGCTCACAAATGCCAATCCATCGCATGCAGTGATGAATACGCCCCGGTCCGAGACGTGACTGCGCGATGTGGAAGCCAGCTCCGTCATCACCCAGTCGATTCGTGATCGGGACTCGAACGTTCTCGTACTTCACTTCCGAGTGACTCGCCCAACCTTCGCCCGGTTCTCCCATCACGGAGATATTGCGGACGTTCTTGTAACCCGGCGTGTCGAGCGGAACGATGATCTGACTCGCCCGCTCGTGCGGGTCCGCATCGGGATTCGTGACCGCCATCACGATGGCGAATGTGGCGCCGTCCGCGGAAGACGTGAACCATTTGTGCCCGTTAATGACGTAATGATCCCCCTCCTTCACCGCCGTCGTCTTCATGATCGTCGGATTCGAGCCGGGGGAGTCGGGCTCCGTCATGGAGAAGCAGCTTCGAATCTTGCCCGATGCCAGCGGGCGGAGATACTTCTCCTTTTGTTCCGGCGTTCCAAACTCGGCCAGAATCTCCATGTTCCCCGCGTCAGGGGCCTGACAGTTGAAGACGAAGTGAGCAAACGGACAGCGGCCCAGTTCTTCGCTGATGAGTGCGAACTCCATGAAGCCGAGCCCAACGCCGCCAAACTCCTTCGGAATCTGTGGGCCGAAATAGCCGAGTTGTTTGACCTGAGCTCGTTTCTCTTCAAGGAACGGGAGCGACTTGTTGAAACCTTTGGCGAGGAACTCCGCTTCATGCGGGATTAACTCTTTGTCGACGAAGGCACGAATCTTCGATCGATGCTCACGCACGCTTTCCGGCACTGAAAAATCCACGGCAGGCTCCCCTTCGCTATCACCCCTCACAATGTCGTGAATGAGATCAAGATAGCCGAACGGGAAGCGGATTGCATGCGTGAAGCGAAAATGGGAAGCCGGAAAATGGGGTCTGAGACCCTACCCGACGCTGATGGCGGTTGGACTTTCGTTCGGATCCTCTTCCATCGGTCGGCGATTGGTGAAGTAGCCTATATAGCCGATCACAAAGATCGCAGAGAGAATCGAAAAAACCGCTGCCATCGCAATTGACACCAACATCCATTCGGTGCCCGCGGTGCGATAACCGACCCAAATAGGAACAATGAATAGACGAATGGTTTCCAGCAGTGGCGTCCACGGTCGAAGTTCTAATACCCCTCCGACAGTGAGGAGGGTGAACATCAATAGTGCGATTGGATCCCAAAGCTCAATCACCGGCGTGTGTTCCGCCTGAATCAAGAAGTATAGTCCCACCATCGTCGCGATCGCGAAATGAAAGAGGGCATACCACATCAGGTACTTGGGCGGGTTCATGTCGTACTTGATGACGGTGGCGGAATCCACCTCTGGTGGATCAGGCTTCGCCGGCAGTCCTCGCGGCACCCAGCCGAGCGGCATGAACCAGATACGAATCTTGTCCCACCAGTACGGCGCATACCAAGCCTCGCGACCTAGTTCGTACCACACGTGATAATTGGCCCAGAGGGGATTCCAACTATGGAGAGGTTTGGTGATACCATAGACCGGTTCTTCTTCCTCCTCCTGAAACGTACCGAACATGCGGTCCCAAATGATGAGCGTGCCGGCGTAGTTCTTATCGAGATATTTTGGATTGCGACCATGATGGACGCGGTGATGCGACGGAGTATTCAGGAACCACTCGAGAGGTCCGAGCTTTCCGACGAACCTGGTGTGGCAAAAGAATTGCCAAATCAGATTCAAGCTGAACATCGCCACATACCAGGAGGGTGGGAATCCGAGCAGCGCGAGCGGCAAATAAAAGAAGAAGACGAGATGATGCTCAAGCGAACTCTGCCGAAGCGCGACGATGAAATTGAACTCTTCACTTTGATGATGCACGACATGCGTGGCCCAGCCAATCGCCCATTCATGTCCGAATCGGTGATGCCAATAGAAACAGAAATCGACACCGAGAAACAGGGCGAATGCGATTCCCCACTTAGCGGCGGCGGACCACGAAGCGAAATCGAACATCCGGTAGTTTTCATAGATGAAGATGTAGGCGGCGAGCACGATGGCTTCGACGGATATTTGAACCACTCGATCCATCACGCCGCACGACAAGTCATTGAGCGAGTCGTTCAGCCGATAGACTTTTCGACCGGCCAAAATGCTGAACACGAGTTCGACGGCAATGAGGATAAAGAACAGCGGAACCGCATACGTGATGTATGGGATGCCGCTACCTAGCAAATGATCGACAGTCGTTGTACCAGTACTGGCGGTGTGCATGCTGTTTTCCTGACAGCCTTCCTGGCTGCAAGACATTTGTCGTCACGGTTCACTCGCGGGACACAAAGGAAGGCGAGTGAACCACTTTTTTACGAAATGCAAGGGACGTGCCGAAAGGGAGGAAGCAGATTCCAACCTCTGAATCCTGGAAATTCAGAGTATCGGCCGTGTGAACCGGTGAAAGGCAAGGCAAGTCCGCTGGGTACCTTGGACAGTTCATCAGGTGGGACTGTCGCCGCCACGATCAAGGTGGGCAAAGTTCGATCATTCGGATGATTTCGGTTTGGGGATTAACTGGCTTGGCGTGCGGGCGTACATCTCTAAGAACCCACACTCGCCGCAGATATAAACATCGAGCGGCGAGCTCTCCGAAAAAAGCGGCGTCGTCTGCCGAGCGACGACTAGTGCTCTATACGGATACATGGGAATGTACAAGTCTTTGCAAGAGACATTCCGCGATCCGCATTTGGGGCACTCGCCGCTCTGCTTCATCGAAGTCACACCTTTTAAATCGCGCGACTAGGTGGGGAGCTCTTTCCCCTTCGTTTCATGAGCAAAGAAGATCGTGATCAAGCCGATAAGGTTGACGCACAAGACGACGGCGGCCGCATAGCGGAAGGGTTCCGCGAAGCCTTCGCGTGCGAACGTCGAGGTTAGTCCACCAAGAGCGAATGGACCAAGTGCCGCGATGTATCTCGCCACGTTGTAACAGAACCCCGTCCCTGTGCTGCGAAGGCGGGTTGGAAAGAGTTCGGGGAAATAGATCGCATAGCCGCCGAATACGGTCATCTGACAGAATCCAAGAAGCGGCACCATCCAATACATCTGCTCCAGACTATTCATGGTCAGGAAGACGGTGGTTCCCATTCCCCAAGCCATCAGGAACGCCATAGTGAACGCTCCCTTTCGGCCGAAGGAAGTTGCCATCCAAGTGAATGCCAAGATGCCAAAGAAGGAACCGATTTGCTGCAGGACGTCCTGAAGTCCCACGTAGCGAGCTTTTTGTGCTTCCGGCAATGTCTTCAAAATGTCTCGTAAAAGTTCTGGGGTCCAGAACGAGACACCCCACACAGAGATGACGCCAGACATGGCTAGCAGAACGCCGATGATGACGTTGCGCCGCCATCGCGGGTCGCCGAGAAGTTCCTTCAAACTTCCCATCTCGACGCCGCCGGGCCCATCTTCAAGGGCTTTGGCTTTTGCCAGTTTCCAACTTTCCGGTTCTTCGAGCTTTCTTCGAACGGCAATAACGAGGAAGGCTGGTAACAGTCCAGCGATCATGATGAGCCGCCATCCGGAAAGAATGCCGTCAGGTGTGAAAAAGGTTTCTCCCCACGGAACGCCAATTCTCAACGGGCCCAGTAACGCACTTACCCCGGCTCCCATAATGTTTCCGACCGCCGAGAGTGCCTGAAGAAGTCCCAACGCAACGGGCCGGGCACGAGCGGGAAGAGTTTCACTTACCAGAGCCACGCCGGCCGCGAACTCACCACCGACGCCGATCCCGGTGAGGAATCGATAGAAGGAATAGTCGACCCAATTCGTTGAAAGGGCGGAGAGGCCAGTGAACATTGAGTACAAAATGATCGTGATGAGCATTGTCCTCGCTCGACCCCAACGATCTCCCAATACGCCAAAGATGAGACCTCCGGTCGCCCAACCAAAGAGGAAGATGGCCGTCGCAATACCGCCATAGAACTTCACGTCTGCATCGAAGGTCTCTGTTCTCGGTAAGAGTTCCTGGAGAGCAGGGGTACGTGCCAGACGAAAGAGGGTCTGGTCCATCGTGTCGAAGAGCCAGCCCAGTGATGAGACGAAAAAGATCCACCAGTGGTAGCGGTTCATTTCCGCGTACCAGGGGCGTCCATCAGGAGGAAGTGAGCTGGATGAGATAGAACTGATGTCCGCCATGAAATCTCCCGAAGGCCTGACGCATGCGACCCGAAAGGGCATGCTCGACTTGCGGTCTCGCTTTGACGTTGAGAATCGTCACTCGCACCAAAAATGGGTCCCCAAGGGGAACACGTAGTATGCGGAGTGACGGTGCCGCACTCAAGCAATCAGTTCAAGGAAACTGCTAGGAAGGGAGAATCTGCTTTTCGGACGAGGAATCGATGTGATGGACCGCGACGGGTGCTACTCGTCACCGGTGAACGTGATTTTGCCGGGAACCGCCTGACCATCGCGGATGACGTGATAGCGGATCTGCTGATTCGGCGCGAAGTTGTCGGCCTTCATGATCTGCCTGATGTGATGGGCGACGAGAGTCATGCGATCATTGAGGCCCGCGAGGATATCTCCCGCATGAATGCCCGCCTTCTCGGCAGGCGATCCGGGACGGACTTCAAGCACCAACAGTCCACCTTCCCACTTGGGCTGCACCCGGCGGACAGGATCGACCACTGGTCTGGTGCTGATGCCGAACTTGTTCCAAACGTACGCGTCATCCGATTCATTCGGACCGACCGTGAGATGAACATCCTGTTCTTGGCCGCCACGCGAGAGCTTTACTGAAATCGTTTCACCCGCTTTGCGCCCCCAGAATGCTCGATCGAGGTCGAATCGCGTGCTGATGGGTTGTCCGGAAATGGAAAGGATCTCGTCGCCATCCTTGATGCCCGCCTGACCCGCAGAACTCTTGGCATCGACCTGTCGAACGCGAAGAACCCCCCCCGGAGGAGAAGGAACGCCGCCCACTTTCTGGATAGGGTTTTCTTCGACGTCCAGGCCCGTGATCGTGGCGTTGCCGGCGCGAGACATCATCTTGCCGATGATCTGCCGCACTCGCTCGGTCGGAATGGCAAAGGCAATTCCCTGAGCGTTCGAACGGATCGCAACATTGATACCGAGTAGATCGCCGTTGATGGTGATGAGCGGGCCACCGGAGTTACCGGGGTTGATGCTGGCGTCGGTTTGCAACAATCCGTTGAATACCTCGCCATTCGGCAGTTTCAGTTCTCGATCGACGGCACTGACGATGCCGATCGTGACCGACTCTTCCAGTCCATAGGGATTGCCGATCGCAATGACGGTCTCCCCTGGAATTCCCATTCCGACTCCCGCAAGCGACAGGGTCGGCAAGTTTTGGGCGGCATTGATTCGAAGGATTGCCAGGTCATTTCGGCGGTCGGTTTCAATGATGCTTGCGGAGAATCGCCGGCCGTCTGCGGTCCGAGCTTCGATCTCGTCGACTTCCTCGACCACGTGATAGTTGGTCACGATGTATCCGCGAGGATCAATGATGACCCCCGTGCCCAGTCCCTTGACACGGCCGGAGTCAACGTTTTCGAATCGTGCGGGGATGACACGCAAGGTTTTCAGACAAACGATGGCCGACTTGGCCTTGTCGATGGCTTCGGTGATAGCATTGCGGCGATCGACGTCAGCTTGCGCAAAAGCAGGAGCCAACAGCGTCGATAGAGTCAGAACAATCATTCGGATCGGACCGAAGTGTTGCATCGCCGACACCCTATTCCTCAGTTGCGGATCATCGTGATTATTGAGCGTTCTCGGCATTCTCGGAAAGGATAGGCCAATCGATACGCCCTTGGCAACCAGTTCCTTAGGAACAAGCGTTATCAAGATCGACAGATCCTGTCGGTCGCACGCATCGTAGCGATTGTAACGTCTTGGTAGGGTAGTGGTGATAGGGGGAATTTGTCGCAAGTATTGATTTTGACCGTATTTTCTTTCAGTCCTGTCATCCGCACCTCATTGGGTATACAGGATGGCGAAAGGGGGCTGATCCCCGTAATCTAGGCAAGAGGACTCACGGCCGATTCAGGCCTTGAGCGGTGTCACCAGGTCGGAAGGGGGAATCAATGACAGGCAAAGAAGCAATCCGGTCCATGCTCGAGAAATCACGTACGATTACCCAGATGATTCTCGGAGATTTGTCGGATTCGGATCTTTTGGTCAGGCCGTTGCCGGGTGCCAATCACATTGCTTGGCAGCTCGGCCACCTTGCTAGTTCGGAGCATCGAATCATCGGCTCGATGGCGCCGCAGGCCATGCCGGCCCTCCCTGAAGGCTTCGAGGCGAAGCACGCGAAAGAAACGGCCGCCAGCGATTCACCGGCGAACTTCTACACTAAAGCGGAGTACATGAAGGTTCTCGACGAGCAGCGAAAAGGAACGCTCGCGTACCTTGATAGTCTAAGTGATGAGGATCTCAGCAAGCCGCTCGACTTGTTCAACGGTTTCATCAAGAGTTACGGCGACTTGGTAATGATGCCCGCGTCGCATGAAATGATGCACGTTGGTCAATACTCCAGCGTCCGTCGCAAATTGGGGAAGGCTCATGCCTTTTGATTCGCTTCCCGGTCCATTACGAAGCCCGCTCCTAATGAATCCCACTGATACGCTCCTGCTCGTAATAGACGCACAGGAGCGGCTTTGGCCCAAGATTCATGAGCATGAAGATTTACTTCCCCGAATTACCATGCTCATTGATGCCGCGAAAACCCTAGGGATTCGCGTGATCGCCACGGAGCAATATCCCAAAGGTTTGGGTCCCACCATCGAGCCGGTGGCCAGGCGAATCGATCCTCCGATGATCAAATCGGCATTCAGCGCGGGAATCGAGCCTGCTGTTCTAAAGGAACTCGATCCGCTCAGCATTCGAAAGATTCTCATCGTTGGAGTCGAGGCACACGTCTGCGTGCAGCAGACCGCCCTCGATCTTTTAGCGAGTGGATTTCAGATTTATGTCGCGGTGGACGGCGTGAGTAGCCGGCGTCCTTTGGATGCGGAAATAGCGATTCGCCGTATGGCAAGCGCGGGAGTCGTCCTCACAACGGCTGAGGCAGCAGTCTTTGAATGGACGAAGGTTGCTGGAACCGCGGAATTCAAACAGATCAGCGAGCTCGTCAAAAGCGTTCCCGTCAGTGACACAACGTAGTCACTTAGGGATGCGAGTCTATTTCACGACTGCAAATGGCAAAGTGTTCCGGAGGGTGTCATGGCTGACTTTCGCCGGGTCACGGAAGTGCCCACTCTCCCCTCACGGAATCCGGAGGGACACAAAGGGACTTATGGAAGCGTTTTGATCGTCGCGGGATCCCGCGGTATGGCGGGAGCGGCGGCACTTGCCGGCATGGCTGCTCTTCGAGGGGGCGCCGGTCTTGTAACAGTCGCCTGCCCGGAATCAATCGCCTCTCTCGTCAGTAGCTTTGAACCCTCTTACTTGACCCTTCCACTCCCATGTGATGCAGACGGAAAACTCCTCTCATCCGCGGCGGATTCGTTGCTTTCACGCAAGCATGATGTCATGGCGCTCGGGCCAGGACTCGGCCAGAGTGAGGAACTTTCCCACTTGGTCGCGAGACTCGTCACTTCGGTCGATAAACCTCTCGTCATTGACGCGGACGGCCTCAATCTGCTAGCACCGCAAATGGACCTGCTGAGAAAGCGTTCCGGTCCGACCATGCTGACTCCACATCCGGGGGAGTTTGCCCGGCTGCAAGGGGCAGGCGTGAGCTCGGAGACGCCGGCAAGGGAAGAGGCCGCCGTTTCATTCGCGACTCAACACTGTGTCATTTTGATTCTGAAGGGTCACGGGACGATTATCACGGACGGCGATCGGTTGGTGGTCAATCCGACGGGAAATCCAGGAATGGTAACGGGGGGAACTGGGGACGTGCTAACCGGCTTGCTCGCGGCTTTGAGAGGGCAGGGGATGTCCGATTTTGACGCCGCCCAACTGGCCGTTTATCTCCACGGACTCGCGGGGGACATCGTTGCGAAGGAGAAAGGCGAGATATCGTTGATTGCGCGAGACCTCGTCGAGGCCTTGCCGCCAGCTTTCTTGAAGCATCGACTTCACCGTGACTGACGAACCGAGGAGAGTGGACATCGAAGCTTGCGTTGACGAGCCCCTCGCTGCTCAACCATCTCCTTCCGGTGAGGAACCAAAACGGGAAGCAGTCCCGGTGCGTCGATTCATCAGCGACACGATCATCTTTGGATTCGTGTCTGTCTTTGATCGCGCGATCGGTTTCATCCTATTGCCTCTCACGACGGCGCTTATGTCGCCGTCTGAGTATGGCGTGCTGACGCTCTTCCAAACGACGACGGAACTCCTTCAGTATCTCATCGCCCTCGGCGTTTTCAGTGCTTTCTTTCGCTTCTATCTGGAAGTGAAAGATGAGGACTCGCGGAAAAAGATCCTGAATGCCGCGTTCTGGCAAGTGAGCGCGGTCACCCTTATCGCGACGTTGATCTTTCTCCCGTTTGTCAGTGCGTGGAATCAATGGCTGTTCGAATCGCGGGGGATCATCTTTCCGATGATGATCATCCCGACCACGTATCTCGCCGTGCTCATTTCACTGGGTGATTGCAGACTCCAAGCGGATGGCAAAGCGCTGTCGTTTCTCGGTGTGAACATGGTTCATACCGTGACAATGCGCGGACTTTCACTGGCGTTACTGTTTATTGGATGGGGGGCATCGGGCTGGATTGTCGGTCTGTTCGCTGGCCAATGCATCACAACGACCGTCTTCATGTTCATCGCGTTTGGCGGGCTTTCATGGAGAGTCGATCTCACATCTGCCAAGAAACTTTTCTGGTTTGGACTTCCTCTCGTTCCGCTGGCGGTATCTCACTGGGCCATGCAAGGCTCGGGCAAATACGTGATGAATGCCGTCCTCGAAAATCCACTGGAGCAGAACGGCCTCTACGGCGTCGGTGAGCGAATATCACAAATCATGGCGATGATGAATCTGGCCTTCGCGCTCGGTTGGCGAAAGTTTGCATTCAGCAACATTCATCACGAAGACGGCCCAAGGCTTCTCGGACTCGGCGCGACGATCTTTTTCGCGATCGCGGGATTCGGGGCTCTTGGACTGATCTCGCTCGGGGACGACCTGACTCGGTGGATGATTGGCCAGGAGTATTGGGCGGGGATCGTCGTTATTCCTTACCTGACGCTCGCCAGCTTCTGTTGGGGGATGACCGAAGTCCTTTCCATCAGTCTTTACAAGTCCGACAAGCCGCAAATCCTTAGCGGTTGTTACATGACGGCAGCCGTTCTTTGCATCGTGCTGAATATCGTTCTGGTCCCACGATTTGGGATCGTCGGGGCCGCTCAGAGCTGGATGATTGCCGAGATGTTCAAGACGCTTGTCGTCTGGGCCGCCGGTCAGAAATACTTCCCGATCAGCATTCAATACGGACGCTGTGCGTTGGCCTTGGCGGTGTATGTTCCGCTGTTGGTCATATGCATGGTTTTCTTCCCCACGACCACCATCGCGAGTTCGATCAGTCAGTTCCTGATCGTCATGTCCGCGCCGGTGATTCTGTATTTCATCGGCTTCTTCCGGCCCAATGAGAAGCAGATGGCAATCGAGGAAGTAAAGAAGCTTTTCTCGAAGGTACGACGGAAGGCCACCGCGTCTTGAACCGAATGGACGTGTCAAGAAACGAATCGAGGCGAACCGATCCGGCCCGCCTCGTTCTGATTACCATTGGCGAAGAATAATGCTGATTACCCAGCCGCTTCTTCAGACTCCTCGGCTTCCTTGGGTCCTTCCGGAACGGCAGCGGCGTCAATTGCCGAAGAGGCGAGCTCCTCGTCCTTCCACTCGACGTCCTTGATCTTCGCGAACTCAACAATCTTCTTGATCGTCTTTTGTTCGAGGACCTGCATTCCGATCGCGTCCCACAGGCCGTCCTTCTCGATACGAGCACGGACGCGGCGAATCGATTCGCCGGTGCGAGCGGCAATGTCCGCCAATTCCGTCTCAAGGTCCTCTTCGTCGACCTTGATCTCTTCCGCCTCAGCAATCGCCTGGAGGACGAACTGTTCCTTCAGGGCGCGAGCGGTGGACGCCACGCTATCTTGACGGAGACGGTTGAGGCGAGAGTGAATCTCTTCCTCTGAATAGCCTGCTCGTTCGAGTTCGATCAGGCGGCGAGCAAGAGCTCGTTCAGTTTGACGCTTGAGCAGATCTTGAGGCAATTCCCAGTCGGCCTTTTCCGTCAGCTTGGACATCACCTGCTCGGTAGTCGCATTTCGCTGAGCGTATTCAAGCCGGCGTTCGAGCGAGTTGCGGATCATGTCGCGCAGCTCACCCATGTCCGACATGCCGATCTTCTGGAGGAACTCGTCGTTCAGCTCGGGAGCGTCGAGTTCTTTAACTTCCTTGACGACGAAGACCGCATCGATTTCCTTGCCCGAGAGTTCGGGGCGAGCGACGGCGTCCGCCATCTTCACCTTGAACTCCTTGGTGTCACCTTCCTTGGCTCCCTTGATTCCCTTCAGGAACTGCGGGATCGCACCATCTCGGAAAGTGAGCTCTTCGTCGACTCGAACGGTGATATCCGCGAACTCGCGAACCACCTTGCCTTCAGAGACGAAACGAATGTCGACGTCGATGTAGTCACCCTTGGCGGCTCCACCCTTCTTCGACTTCAGGTCACCTTGACGGCGACGGAAGTTCTCGAGCGAAGCATCGACATCCTTATCCGTGAACGTCTTCGTCGGACGCTCGACGGTCAAGTTTTTGTAATCAGGAGTTTCGAATTCGGGGCGGACCTCGACGTCGAATTCGTACACGAAGTCACCTTCCGCAGGAAGGACGATGGACTTCATGTCGAGCTGTGGTTCGCTGAGCGGATCGAGCTTTTGTTCCTCGCCGATCTGCTCCAGGCTCTGCATGAGAATGTTGCTCTTCACGCGATCAGCCACTTCCTCTCGGAAGCGTCGCTCGATCAGCTTTCGGGGAGCCTTGCCCGGACGGAAACCGGGAACGGCCGCGTTGCGGACGAGATCGGTGAATTCCCGGTCGTAGAACTTCTCGACCTCGGGTTGCGGGATCGATACCTTCACGTGCTTTTTGCACGGGCCGGCATCTGCCACCGCGACGTTCATGTCGATGCGAGTCTTTTCCGCAGCGTCACCGTCCTGCTGCTCGACATCTTCATTTTCAACTGCAACGTTGTCAGCCATACGCTGCCCAATCCTTCGAAAAGATTCCCGCTATTCCCGCACAGGGTATTTGAACCCCGAAGAGTCTCTTTACGCAAATGGCGGCTGGGATTCTCTCCCGCCGCCAGTATTGCGTTTGGATTCGTGCGGTCAAACTTGTTCAAGAGAGCGGGTGATGGGACTTGAACCCACGACAACCACGTTGGCAACGTGGTGCTCTACCACTGAGCTACACCCGCAAATACTCGCTGGGCCAAACGATTGGATATCCTACGCCCCGAGGAGACGGATTCAAGGGGAAACAACCACTCCCTTTGCCACTCCCTCACCCCGATACATCCGCTCGTAGTAATCGTGCAGAAGTTGACGCCCCTGAAGCGGAGAAAGATGGGACTCGGAGATGAGAATTTCTGTAAGTTCTTCTGGATTCTCCTGTTGTATCGAAAGCAATGCGTAGAGTTGCTCGCGCTTTAGAAACTTTCGTTCGACCGCGATCGCACCAAAAATTCCATGCGTTTCCCGCTGCTGCTCCAAGATCCCCCGAAGTCTTCTCGTGTTGATCCATCCAAGTCGACGGGCCAGGCGACCCATCAGGACCGGTGGACTGGATAATCGACATGCCGCGTCTCTCACAAGTTCGGGAGAAATGATTCCGCTCTTTTCCAAATAACGGCTGAATAGGCGCTCCCTCACTCCCGCGAGATTGATTTGGTCTTCTTCGTTGAGGAGCGAAATGAGCTGAAATCGGCGGTGTGGTGTCCGATGAGATCGATGGATCACTCGGTCCACGGCAGTCAGGAATCGGTCGTAACTGCAATCCTGCCGGGAGGGGAGGCAGACGACCGCTCCGATCGATGGCTCGACACCTCCGTTACATTCGAGCTTCGTGATGCGGTCGTCGATTCCTTGAAGAAGCCGCTCTCCGATGGATTGCAAGTGATCCGGAGTGTTGTCCACGGTGATGATGCAAAGTTGATCTGGTCCGTATCTGGCAACAATATCTCGTTTTCGAAGCGAATGCCTCACATGATTTACGACTTGACGGACGACATTCTCCGCCGCGGGAGACCGGGTCATCTCTCCGAGACCGAGATTGATGAATAACAAGCCCAGTACCTTCGCTTGTCGGCGAGCTTGCTTGAAATGGGTGACCAGCAATTCTTCGAAGTAGTCTCGCGCGAAAAGCCCCGTCGATTCATCGAAGAGATGGTCTGAATTCAGACGGTACGCCGTACGACGCCAGCGGATGGCCTCCATTGGCTCGGGCGTGGCATGCAAGAGTGCCTGATCTGTCTCTCCCTCCGCGATTTTCAGAGCAGACATGGTTCAGACTCCTCAAGGGCTTAAGCCCCACCGATCCCAAGATCGCAACGAATGGCTTCACTTGAAGCTGGTCTAATCCGTAAATCCGTCACGACCGCGACCCAGTAGACGTTGAAAGTACCAATCACGCCCAGCAGTCGGCGTCACAGAACGAGGGTGAAAGCCATCCTCTTTCGAGAGCGTGTGATACAGTACGTTAAACATTACCACACGTTAGGGTTCTCACGTTCGGTCGAAGCAAGGGAGTCGGGTCATGGGCGAAGACGCCAAGCCGGTCGCCTTTTTGAAAGCATTGACGCTGGAATCGCAGGCGGCCTTACATGGCAAATCGCTCGCGATCACCGAGCTTCCTTTTCGGGTGGGCCGGGAAAGTCGCGGACCGAACGAGGGGTGGATTCGATCGAATCAAGAGCGTCGCGAAGGTCGTTCCGCCCCCAACAATGATCTCTATATTTGGGAACAGTCGCGCGAACTATTCGTGTCACGCGAACACTTTCAGATTGAAAAGCGTGAAGGGTCCTTCTGGCTCGTCGATCGTAAGAGCACGCTCGGCACCTGGGTCGAAGGCCAACTCGTCGGCGGAAAGAAAGCAGGCGGCGCCGTCGAACTGTTCCCCAATGATGTGATTATCCTTGGCTCTCACCAGAGCGGCTTCGTCTTCAAATTCGTCGTGGCGTGATTCCACCGAATCAACTCATCGAAGGTCTAGTTGCGAGATTTCCTCGATCGAGGGATTTTTCGTTGCGAAGAATTCTTTCGCGCGAAGAACATCCTCAGCCGTCGGCACCTGCATCGGAATTTGTTTCATTTGACGGGATGTGCCGTCGGCGGTCATTGTTTTGAAGTCGATTTCCCATCGCGGGCCGAAACGGTAGACGGCGTAATAGAGGAGCTTTGCCTTTTTCTCGGCCACGCCGCCGCAGCGACATGCCTCATAAAACATCAAGTGCACGTCTTCCCATCGCTCGCGCATTTCGACACAGGCCACGTCGTGCGTGACGGACGCATTACGGTATCGCCCCTCGAACGGACCTCCGATCAGCGACCAGAATGCTTGTGGAATGGAAGCCCCATTCACCACCGATCCCTTGGGAGCGTGCCATTTCTTCTGCCGAGGGTCGAGATAGGCAAAATCCTCCTCGAGGGTCATGTTGCGACCGTCTTGGCTCCAAGAGGCGAGCACGCGTCCTTCAAAGCGGCCGAACTTGGTCAGTCCGTCAGGCCAGAAGAAATAGACCGCATACCGAAGGAGGATGAGGGCAACAGAGATGACAATGACGTAGCTGAGGGGCACGGGAAAATCATCCATGATTCATTCCCCATCTCGCCTCACCCCTGATCAATTCAAGATCGGAAGCGGCCCCACCGACTTGGGAGCGGGGGGTGGCAACTCCTTTTCTTCGATCAATTGATAATGCACGTTCCGCTGGCGCGGTTCATAACCAAGTTCGCGGATGCATTCCTTGATCTCGTGCAGCGTCAAATGATGCACGGTTCCCGCCTGAGAAACGACATTTTCCTCGAGCATCAAGCTTCCCATGTCGTTCGCGCCGAAAAAGAGGGCGACTTGGCCGATCTTCGATCCTTGCGTCACCCACGACGACTGAATGTTGTCGAAGTTATCGAGATAGATGCGCGAGATCGCTTGCGTCCGAAGATATTCGTGCGATCCGACCGTCGGCACGTCCGCCATCGCGGTATTGTCGGCCTGGAACGTCCAACAGATGAATGCGGTGAACCCGCCCGTTTCATCTTGCAGTTGCCGCAATCGATCGAGGTGCTCGGCCCGATCCGCCAACGTCTCGACGTGGCCGAACATCATCGTCGCACTTGAACGAAGTCCAATCTGATGTGCGACTCGCATCACTTCGAGCCATTCATCGCTCAGGCACTTATTCTTCGTGATGGCCTTACGAACGCGGTCCACGAGGATCTCGCCACCTCCGCCTGGCAGACTTCCTAGTCCAGCCGCTTTCAGTCGTTCGAGCACTGTTTGCAGCGGAAGTTTGTTGAGCTTGTGAAAGAACCAAATTTCCGGCGGGCTGAAGGCGTGCAAGTTCACCTGCGGATAGCGCTGCTTCAAGTCCCGAAGCAGGTCCTCGTACCATTCGAGCTTGTACTCCGGGTGAAGGCCTCCTTGCATGAGAACCTGGTCACCCCCGACGGCGATCGTCTCTTCGATCTTGCGGTACAGTTCCTCTCGCTCAAGCGTGTACGCATCGGGATCGTTACGCTTGCGGTAGAACGCGCAGAAGTCGCAAACGGCCGCGCAGACGTTGGAGTAGTTGATGTTTCGATCGATGTTGAACGTGCGATACGACTCGGGATGCTTGCGAAGGGTGATCGCGTGAGCGGCTTTGCCTACCTCGAGCAACTTCGCTTGCTCGAATAGGGTAAGGCATTCTTCCTTTGAGATCCGCTGGCCGTCAACGGCTTTCTGCAAGATGTTCTGAACCGTGGAAGACACAGCTAACTCCTTCGGGAGCAAGTCCTTGTTCGACCGCCAACTGGTAGAACCGCTGAAGCCCGGCCAATTCCGCCGCTCCAAATTCATGGCGAATCACATTTTCGAGATAGTAACGACAACGGGTTTCGTCGATCCCCAACCGTGCAGACTCCACGGAGACGATGGCTGGGATCTGTCGCCGACCCTCTTCCTTCGCACGCACAAATGCCTTCATGACGTGGGCAGGAACGCTTATTCCTTCCCGAACGCTCCAAAACGCGAAGACAAAGGGAAGTCCCGTCCATCGTGACCATTCATAACCGAGATCGAGCGTGAAAGGGTATTCGCCGTCCGCGACCTTCATTGCTCGATCACCAATGACAAGACAGGCATCTGTCTTGAGGTCCTTGTCGGATACCCGAAGTGGAAACATTTGAGTTTCCGGCGCGACGTGAAACAGGTGATGGAGCAATATCTTCATCAGCGCGATGCTGGTGCGCGAACCCTCATCGACCGCCACGTTTTTGATCTCTGCGAACGGTACCTTGCTGCAGAGCTTCACACTGATGACAGGGCCGAACGATGAAATGCTCGCTCCGGGAAGGATCGTGTAGTTCTTTCCTCGAAAGAATTCGATCGAGGGGATGAGTCCGATGTCGAGACGATCCGCAGCCAGGTCGACCGCCAATCGGCTCGGAACTTCGAGGATCAGATCAATCTCTGGGGCATATTGAGACAATTGATAGATGAGGGGTTTGCTGTTGAGATAGGAAACCGCACCGACTCGCAGCTTTCGAGGTTCCATGTGCATTTTCCCCGGCAACCGTCTGTTCTCAGAACGCATGAACGAACCGAGATCACTATTGGCATCTTAGAGACCGCCCCTTGTCACGCCATGAAACTGCGGCAAATCGACCACTATCACAAGTCAAGAAACGCGAACAGCCACCTCGAAAGGGGGCTGCTGCACGTTTCGAATTTTGCGAGTCGACTAATACTTCGTGACGGACCAAGGTGTCCGAACGATCGTGCGACCGAACAGACCGCGACTGACGGTCACCGGATAGGGAGTCGTCACCGGGGTGTAGAAGCCAACGGTAGCGGGAACGGTCGAGATGATCGGCGGAGCCACGTTCGATACAACCGGTGCGGCATACATCGACACGGTCGGAGCGGCTGCAACGACCGGCGCTTGGGTCACCACAGGTGCGGCAACAGCGACCGGTGCCGTGTAAAACGCAACCGGCGGAGCGACGACGACCGGAGCAGCGGGAGCGAAATAAAACGAGGTTGGAGCGACCAGTACCTGTGCCTGCGCACTTTTCGCCTGGGCACCTGCCATGACGACGGCGACAAAAGCAGCCCAAACGAAGTGTTGATGCGTCATGAGAGGTCTCCTTCAAATGCTGTTTGCATCAAATCTAGCAATGGAATCGTACGTCGCAATTTCTCCAGTGTCGAGGATTTTGTTTATTTGTTGGATTAGGTAACTTGCGTTGATTTACAGGGTTATGACGATCATGTCGATAAGATAGGGTGATGGGGTGACTGTTCTCGATTTGAAACATGAATTAGGTCGGAGAGAAGTTTTCTGTACAACACGGCGATGAACCAAAACACCTACCCTTGTCCTCCCGCCGGTGTCATTTTCGATATGGACGGCGTGATCTGCGATACTCGGGAACACCACCTCCGTGCGTTCCAGGAATTGATGAGCCTTTATGATCGTTCGTTAACGGCAGAGGAATTCGATCACCTCTTCGGAATGGCGAATCACAAGCTCATTCCTCAGCTCTTTGGTGAGGAACTGACGACCGCACAGATTGAGGATCGAGCCGATTGGAAGGAATCCCGCTATCGGGAGCTCATCGCGCGCGACATCGAATTGATGGAAGGCGTGCGGGAAATGGTCGACTGGCTTCGCGAGCGAAACGTGCCAGTCGCGGTGGCGTCCTCCGCTCCAAGGGCCAACGTCGAACAGATTCTCAAGACGACCGGACTCATTGAAGTCTTGTCGACTTTTCTTGCGGCAGAGGATGTGACCAACCACAAGCCGCATCCGGAAGTGTTTCTCACGGCCGCCGAGCGGCTCAATGTGGACCCTGCGTTGGCGTGGGTCATCGAAGATTCTCTTCACGGAATCAATGCGGGATTGGCGGCGGGAATGACCGTGCTGGCGGTTTCGACCACGCACCCAGCGTCAGAACTCGGACCTGCCACGGCAGTCTTTGATAATGTTGCCAAAGTGTTCGAAGTATTGAAGACTTCGGAGTAATGGTCGCGATCGCCTGCTCCTCCGTTCAAGTGTGCACTTTAAGCTAGACGCCGGCTCAGCGGGATGAGCCCGATAAACCAGGGCGCAGGTCGATCGCATTCGAAATTCGATGAAGGTACCGCGAACATTGCTTCCTGCAATGGGCTCGCCCTTCGGTTCCCATCAGGGTGAAACAGCGATGCTCAAAGCCGTCATCATGGCCGGGGGAAGCGGGACTCGTTTTTGGCCCTTGTCGCGTCAGGCGTTGCCGAAACAGTTCCTCCATCTGCATGGCGAGCGAACACTCATTCAGCAAGCGGTCGATCGAATCATTGGATTGGTCGGCTCCGAACAAGTCTTGGTGCTGACGAACAAAAGCCACGTCGCCCGCACGGCTGAGCAGCTTCCGCAGATTCCGAAGGAAAATATTGTCGGCGAACCGATGGGTCGTGATACCGCGCCTTGTATCGGCCTCGCGGCGGAACTTGCTTTCCGTGAAGATCCAAAAGCGCGAATGATCGTGCTGGCTGCGGATCATCTGATTGAACCCACCGAGGCGTTTCATGCGGCGGTCCGCGCGGCTGAGGCACACCTTGATGACAACCCGAACTCGCTCGTCACATTCGGCATTCCCCCCGTTCATGCGGCGACTGGTTACGGTTACCTTCGACGCGGCAACCCCGTGGGATTGCATGACGGCGTCTGTGTCTTCAAGCTCCAAAGCTTTCACGAGAAGCCCAAGCAAGAGGTGGCGGATGAGTTCGTGGCCTCGGGTGAGTATTTTTGGAACTCCGGCATTTTCGTTTGGAATGCGAAGACGGTGCTCGACCAATTGAAGTTGCACGCGCCGAAAATTGCCGACGCCATCAGCCGGATTGCCGATGCGTGGGGCTCTCCCATGCAGGCGGAAGTCTTTGAAGCCGAGTACGGCGCGCTTGAAAAGAAGTCGATCGACTATGCCGTGATGGAGCATGCTCCCGAAGTGGCGATGGTCGAAGTTCCATTCAAGTGGGACGATGTCGGAAGCTGGCTTGCGCTCGAACGAACTCAATCACCCACCGCCGAGGGGAATATCGTCATCGGTAACCACGTCGGCATCAAGACGTCGAACTGTGTGGTGGTCGGCGAGGGGAAGCACGTCATCGCGACGATCGGCGTGTCGGATCTGATTATCGTGCACACCCCCGATGCAACGCTTGTCGCCCGTCGTGATGACGAGCAAGCCGTCAAAAATCTACAGCAGCTCTTGGCCGATCGCGGGCTAAGCGAATTCGCCTAATCCAGACGCTGATTTCATTCGATCGGGCTGACCTTCCCTTGATAAGATGCGGCTGCGCGCCCTTCGCGCAGGTCATCCTTCATATCTTCCGCGGCAAAGGTGGGGAACATGATCGCTTATCAGTCGGTTTGGGCGCTGCTTTGCGTATCCATCGCGATTGCTGACCCGAACGTCGTCAGAATTGACTCGGGTGAAATTCGTGGCACCACCTCTGAGCATGCGGGCGACGTCCATGTTTTCCGTGGCATCCCGTATGCTGCCTCCACCGAAGGAGCGAATCGCTGGAAACCTCCTCAACCGGTTGCGAAGTGGGACGGAATTCGCGACTGCACGAAGTTCGGGCCCGCTTGCCCGCAACCGGCATATCCCAAAGATTCTGTCTACTATCGCGATCCGGAGCCACAGAGCGAAGACTGTCTGCGTCTCAATGTTTGGACGGCCGCGAAGGAGGCGAACGAAAAGCGTTCCGTCATGGTTTGGATTCACGGAGGCGCGCTGACTCGCGGGAGTGGAGCGGTTGATATCTACGACGGTACCTCCCTCGCGAAGAAGGGAGTCGTCATCGTCACGATCAACTATCGCCTCGGCCCGCTCGGATTCTTCGCCCATCCCGACTTGACGAAAGAATCAAGCGTGCACGCGTCGGGGAATTACGGGTTTCTCGATCAGGTGGCGGCACTCGATTGGGTCAAGCGGAACATTGCTCAATTCGGAGGGGATCCTGGATGTGTGACGATTTTCGGTGAGTCCGCCGGCGCGATGAGCGTCTGTGTCATGACCGTGTCACCACTGTCACGTGGACTCTTTCATCGAGCTATTTCGGAAAGCGGCTCCGCCTTTCTCGAACTCCCCTCGCTCACCACGTCTGAGGATAGAGGCCGTCAATTGCAAGAGTTGGTTGGGGCAACGTCGCTCGCCGATTTGCGAAACGTGTCTCCTGAGGAGTTAATCAAACATTCCGAAAAAAGAGTCGGTCCCAATATCGACGGGTGGTGCATCAAAGAGGATGTCCTTTCGACATTCAAAGCGGGGAAACAGCATCCCGTGCCAACGATTGTCGGATCGAATGCGGATGAGATGACGACGCTCGCCCCCCTGACGGTCAGGCCGAAATCGAAACGCGCGCTGGATATTCAAATCGCGCTCTTAATCGGAAATCCCAAGGAAGTCGAGCGGCTTTATCCAGTCGCCAGTGACGATGATGCCGCGAAAGCATTTCTCGATATTGCTGGCGATGCGACCTTCACCATGCCGGCTCGAACTTGGGCTCGCCTCAATACCAAAATCGGCGCGACCACTTATCTCTACCACTTCGCACACGTGGCGAATGCGACGAAATCTCTCGGAGCATTTCATGCGTCGGAGATCGCGTATGTTTTCGACAATCTGGATCGATTGAAACGAAACGTGGATAAGGATGAGCGATCGCTCGCTCACGCGATGTCGACCTATTGGATCACGTTCGCAAAGAGCGGCAATCCGAATGGCCCGGGAACTGCTGAGTGGGTTCCCTACGTGGAAAGCAAAGAGCCAACGATGGTATTCGCTTCCCCCGCAACAATCGAGCACCACGTCCGCAAGGATAAGCTGGACCTGCTCGAAACACTGATGGAGAAGCGTCGCGGGAAGGGACAGTCTTCCGCCCGTTAATCAGATGTTCGGCAGAAAGATGCGTTCAACATTGCCACGCAGGATTTCATAAGCGAGTGCGACCGCTCGTTCTTCACTCCAGCCTCGGCCGATCACGAAGTCTTGCGCGAGGACGCGTGCCAGGCATCGCCGGTACATGTTGAACTTCGGCAAGATGAATTCCAACTTGTAGGCGTCGCTGTAATAGCCGATCTGTTTGGTGAAGGGGACGGCCTCCAGCCGCGCACGCGTGTCCGCTTCGATGTAGATCGGAATATTAGAGTACCACCAGTGGCCGCTTGTGACGACGTTCGGAAAGATCCACGCGTACGACGTGAGCTCTTGATTCTGTCCGTGCGTCAGGACGGAGACGAAGAACGTTACGGAAGGTTTGTCATTGAAGAGCTGGCGATACAGATAAAGCGACGTTCGCTGATCAAAGAGATCTTGTCCTTGATAGACTCCTTGCTCGTAGACGCTTCGCCGAACGCCGATCATCAGGTCGAAGGGAAGTCGGTTTGCCTCGCATCCGTCGGCAAGTAAATAGAAGACACCGTTCGCGACGACTCTCTTGTGCTCCGCCGTCAGTGTGCCGAGGCCGATGGCATCGAGCGCCGATCTGAATTCCGTGGCGGTGGGGCGAATCGGTTCGAAGTCAGGAGGTAGAGAGATGGCGCAGGCCTTCGCTCCCTTGGCAACGAACTTTTCGAAAAGCTTTTGAATGACCGCCTCGATCCCATGCCACTCCAGTCCGGTCGCTTTGCCGATCCGATTTTGCACGCTCGGCTGATCAAGCTTGAAGACAAGGTCATCGGTCCGAAGGCATGGGATGTAATGCTTGGTGTCGAATCCCTCGAGCGGATCGTCGAAGTCATTCGTCAGAAAAAGAGCTTCAAGTCCGGTCTTTTCAAACACCGAGTCCGTCCACGTCGGCGCTTTCATTTTTACTTCAGCAGCCGCAAAGAGTGAATCGACGTGCCCGACCTCGATCTGATCTCCTTGATAGTTGAAGAAAGACTGCACGATTTCAATGAGCCAACTGTATTGGACGGTGTTCGTGCAGGTTTCGAGTTGCTTGATGAGTAACTTCGCGAGTTCGACACCTTTCGCAGACTCGATGGCGTGCTTGGGTAGACCCGCCGAATGGGCGAGCTCCGTGTAGTAGTGGTAACCGAGCAAATCGTTTAAAGTCGTCGACGCCGCGGCGAGCGGATTAATATGCGTATGTGGATCGATCAGACGTATCTTCGAGATCTCGGCAAAGAGACGATCGGAAAGGTCCTGCATGAGATCGATCCTCGTGCGAGCAGAAATCGGAGAGCGTAATTACTGCGGGTGAGATAGGGATGCAAGAACCGCTGAACAAGGGAATGGCTCACGGAATACACATTCCGCGGGGGAGCGGTCAGGTTCGGGATGAACTCCGCTTGGTCACGGAGTCGCGGCGGGTTGCAGTTTCGCTCGTTTCTTTCGGTTTTGCTCGAGCTTTTTCATGAACTCGCTGGTCTGCTTGTTCTCTTTCATGTCCCACGCCACGAGCCATTTTTGGCCGGTCCGCTTGAAATGGAAATCATTGATCAGCCGCTTCTCCATGTCGGCCATGTGGGCCGCACCGTAAAAGATGCCGACCTTTTTACTCCCTTTGTTGAGAGTTTTGGTGAGAACTTCGAGAGCTTTCTTGTTGCGATCAGTCACGATGGCCGATCCTGCCGGACCATCGAGTCCCGCGGAGATCGACTCGAGTTGCTCGAATTGGTCGGAAAGTATTCGTTTGAGGGCCAGTGGACGGTTCGGGCTCATCAGGGCCATCAACATGCGAAGGTCTTCTCCTTCGCTGTAACCCTTCTTCGATTGCTGCTTCATTCCCTCGAATGCCATCCGAAAGAACATCGTCATGAAAGATTCGCCTCGTTCCTTCATTGCCTTTTCAAAATCCTCGGGCGACATATCCGCATGGACGAAGTTGTCTTTCTCGTAGTCAACAATCGCTAGCTGATGCTCAAGCGCGAGCAATTCCTTCAAGCCATCTTGCATGGCCGCGATCGGATGCTTCCCTCCATCCGTCGGGCGGTCGGCGGGGGTCGCTCCCTCGGGGGCGACAAGCTCGTAGAGAAGCGCGTCGTACTGAGTGAAAAGATCGTTGAGCTGGGTGTAGTACTGACGATCGCCGACGTGAATCGCGCTCACGAGGTCAATCGTTTGCTCCTCATCTCCTGTCTTGCCGTTACTGAGAGTGATGATGGAAGTTTCCATCGAGACGGGAGTTCCCTTGTCGTTGCGAACGACACGGATGTACGAACCTTCTTCATCCTCTTTCGATTTGTCCGCGCCCCAGGCTGACGAAAGGGAAACGGTCGCGCAAATACAAAAGGCAATACGAGCCCAGCGAGAATCAAACACGGTGGATCCCTCAATGAAAACGGGGGAGGGAAGGCGGTCGCCCGCGACAACCCTATGTCAACTATACCCGCCGGGGCGAGCGGCTACAAATGACGGAATCTTCACATGGCGTATTCCGCCATCAAAATTCGAACCAGGTGGTATCTTCAGGAACCGATGACGGGCAGACTTCAGGCCGTTCGAGACGACGGACCGGGTAAACCGGTTCCCTTGATCCGGAGATTGGGCTTCTCCAGCGTGACCACCATATTGGGCGCGACGCTGCTCGTAATCCAGACGCTCGATCCGATGACGGTGTTTTCACCGACCACGGTATCACCGCCGAGGATCGTCGCATTCGCATAAACGACGACACCGTCTTTCAGCGTCGGATGCCGCTTCTGTCCCTTAATGATGTTACCTGCATCATCCTTTGGGAAGCTTAGCGCGCCGAGCGTGACACCCTGATACAACTTGACGTCCTGGCCGATGTCGCATGTCTCTCCAATGACAACACCGGTGCCGTGGTCGATGAAGAATCGCTTCCCGATTCGTGCGCCGGGGTGAATATCAATTCCCGTCTTGCTGTGGGCATATTCGGTCATCATGCGTGGAATGAGAGGAATATCGAGTTTGTGAAGCTCATGCGCCAATCGATAAATGGTGATCGCGAGTAGACCAGGGTAGCAAAAGACGACTTCGGTCGTATCCGCCGCGGCAGGGTCGCCGTCAACGGCCGATTGAGCATCGTCGGCAAGCGTTCGTCGTAAGTCCGGCAAAGTTTCGAGGAACTGGACTGCCTTTCGCTGGCCGATCTGTTCATAGTCGATGAGCGGCGTTCCGTGCGCCTCGCAATCATGCTTCAGCGCGCGGGAAATCTGCTCGGTCAATGAATCATGAAGAGTGACGAGCAAGGCCCCGGTGTGATACTCCACATTCGACAGGTGGAGATTTTGCCGGCGACTGAATCCGGGATAGAGAACCTCATGCAGGTCATCGATCATGCGGATGATGACTTCACGGCTGGGTAGGGGACAATGATCGAGATGGTGAATGCCGCCGCATTCGACGTAGGTGGCAACGATCCGGTCGGTGATCGACGGAAGCGACGATTCTTTAAGTCGAATGTCCGCGGCCATAGTGCACACTCCGACACGAAAAGATGAGCGGTTCTCTCCACATCTCCAGGGCTTCCTAATTCACCGGAAATCCCGATTCTGCGGATGAGGGCATCTCGCCCATCGTATGGGATCGGCCGTTCCCTGGCGTCCGGTACGATCTTTCCTCTGGAAAAGTGGAGGGAAAGAAGCGGCACTGGGTTCGGACGTTGGACTTTGCCGACTTCACAGAATCCTACACATGCCAAATCGACAAAAGCCAGAATCCGATCGATTTCTTCTAAAGTGATCGAGAATCGGGCAAGTTACAATTCTCTCGCCTTGTGGCAGACCGAATCGTCGACTATGGGCCAAAAATCCAGGCCGGACGGCCTCGATTATTCGCGTGTTGATGTGTACAGGATTCACGCGACAGGAGATTAAAGGTTCGCGGTGCTGCACGAAGTCGGAAAACATACGCACCGATGCCATTCGACCGGGAGAGAAATTCGTCCCGGAGAGAGTTACTACTCGGTGCTCGTGGAGACAGCGGTCGGTCCGGAGCGTCGCGATTATTCGCTCGAAGCTTGGACCGGACCTCCGGAGGGAACGATCGGCTACTGGAAGGGTAAGCTGGCGGAAGCCCCTCCTCCCCCTCCGAAGCCAAAGGAGATTCCTCTCGAGACTATGGTCGAGTTGTTCGACCGACTTGATGTGGAAGCAGGGTCCCTTGATGAGGACATGAAGAAGCGGCGATACATGCTCACGCTTCTTCTGGTTCGAAAACGGGCACTCAAGTTGCACAGTATCCGCCGCGACAGCGATCAGGACTTTCTGGTCGTCCGTCGTCCGAGTGAATCGCGGACGATCGAGGTAGAGGATCCTGGGCTCGGTGAGGCCGAGATCCAGGCCCTCGAAAACGACCTTCAAAGCTGGATGGAAGCGGCTTCGAAAGAACAAGAGATTTAACGCGGATGATTAGGACAGAGGCTTAGAGGAAGTAGATGAGTTTCAGGCTTCCGATCATCGCGGTCGCCCTGATGGGCGCGACTCTCGGCTGCTCCTCCATGGGGACTCGCCCTGTCGCGCAACCTCGTCCGCAGACGGGAGATCAGAAGCTCGCGGACAATTTCCTCGCGCATTGGAATCACAATGCTGAGCAGATTCAATCCGTCGTGTGCCGCACGGTGGATGTCAGCGGCCACAGCGACGGCCAGTCCTACACGCTCGATGCTATGCTCGCCTTCCAAGAACCAAGTAACTTCCGGCTGACTGGCAAGTTTCTCGGAAAGCACGAAGCGGACCTTGGATCGAACTCGAACGAGGTCTGGTTTTGGATGGCCCGAGCGACTCCCCCCGCTGTGTATTTTTGTAAAAGAGACGACCTTGCGAATGTAACTCTTCCCATGCCGTTCCATCCGGACGACCTGATTCAAGTGCTGGGGTCGGTTCCGCTGGATCCGAAAAAATTCCGCTTCGAAAAAGGTTTCGACAGTTGCGTGACGCTCGTTTCGTCTGAAACCGCTCCTTCAGGGGAACCGGTGGTGAAGCGAATCGTCGTTGATCGAGAGACTGGACGAGCTTCCTCATTTGAAGTCTGGAATCTGCACAGCGACAAGCCTCGCATTCTGGCGGAGGCACGGATTCTGAACTATTACGACGATCCGGCGGGTGTTTTCATTCCACAGAAGGTGAAGCTGATCTTCCCTGACGCGAAAACGGATCTGACGATTGTGATGCGCTCGCGAGCCATCGAAGTGAACCAGATCGATTCTCAATGGGCGGCGCACCTGTTTAGTCGGGGAAATTACATCAACTCGCAAGTCGTTGACTTGGGAGAAGAGTATCGCCGTCGGCAGGCATCCATTCAGCATCGGCAAGATCAAATGGCTCAGGGGGATCAGCCCCGACTCGTCAACTATGAATCTCCCGGAGCGACGCTCGACAGGCCGGAACCGGTTCAGGTTCCAGCAACTCCGGCCATTCCGGCCGCACTCCCGGCGAGTCAGCAAATGCCTGCTTCGCAGCCGGTGCCAACAATAGCTGCCGCAGTCCCTACGCCGACGATTGGACCGACTGAGGGAATTCCACAAGTCTTTGATGGTATCGCCCCTGGGGGATATCGCCCCGGGCAGAAGATTGCCGCTAGGTCCGACGTCGCAAAACCACAACCTTCGCCGCAGTCGGTCATTCCTGCCGCACGGAGCGGGGCTTCTCTCACTGGCCAAGCAGAACCGCTCGATCCCTCTTCGATGATTGATCTTCCGTAATCTTCGCACCGCAAAAACGAGCACGAACCTATCCGATCTCCCATTCCCTCTTATTGTCCACTGGAGCGAGGCGATCGTATAAATCGCCGGTGTTCGTCGGAGTCGTGATTTCCTCGTAGCGGGTCATTCAAAATGGCCTGGTATCGTTGGCAGGGATCGCGGCTCACCAGTGGTTTGGACTGATTGTCTCTTTCCGCATGCAGTGGAGCGTTTCATGGCTTTCACGCGAGAGCAGGTCGTCAAGATTGCCGATCTCGGCCGGTTACATCTCACTGAGAGTGAGATCGAATCCATGAGCAAGCAGCTCACCGCGATTCTCGGCTTCTTTGAACAGCTTGAAGCGATCGATACCGAGGGAATCGAGCCGATGGCTCATTGTCTACCGATTCAAAACGTCTTTCGCGAGGATGAAAAGAAGCCGGGGCTCCCTCCCGATGAGGCTCTCGCCAATGCTCCCAAACGTGTCGGCGACTTCTTCTCCGTTCCACCGATCCTGGACTGATGCAATTCCGCCGCGGCATAGAGCGAATGATCTCCGCCGATGGCAATGAATGATTCGAACAAACTAAACACTCTCGTGGGCCGATCATGTCACTCATTGAAAAGACCGCTACCGAGCTAGTTTCTCTTCTCAACAAGGGAGAAGTGACCTCACGGGAACTGACAGAGGCATTCTGTGACCGGATCGCCGAGGTCGAAGGAAAGGTCAAGGCCCTCCTTTATCATGACCGCGACGGCGCCCTGGCCCAAGCGGAAGCCGTCGATTTGTCTCGCAAGAGCGGTAAGCCGGTCGGTAAGCTCGCGGGACTTCCCATCATCGTGAAGGACATCCTTTGCACGAAGGGAGAGCCGACCACATGTGCGAGCCGGATGCTTGAGAATTTCAAAGCACCGTATGACGCACATGTCATCTCGCTGTTGCAAAATGCGAGTTCCGTCCGCATTGCCCGCGCGAACATGGATGAGTTCGCGATGGGAAGCTCGTGTGAGAACAGTGCGTTCCAAAAGACTCGCAATCCTTGGAATCTCGATTGCGTCCCGGGCGGATCGAGCGGTGGTTCGGCTGCCTGCATCGCGGCAAAAGAGGCGCCTCTCTCGCTCGGGACCGACACCGGCGGAAGTATCAGGCAGCCCGCCGGTCTTTGCGGCATCGTCGGACTGAAGCCCACGTACGGGCGAGTTTCGCGGTTCGGTCTCGTCGCGTATGCCAGCTCGTTGGATCAGATCGGTCCGATGGCGCGAACGGTTGAAGATGCCGCGCTATTGCTCGAAGTGATCTCTGGACATGACGAGCGAGACTCTACCTGTGCGAATCTTCCCGTTCCCGAATATTCAAAGATCTGCCGCGCGCCGAAGAAGGGACTTCGTGTCGGCGTCGTGACCGACTATTTCGGCGAAGGACTCGATCCCGAAGTGGAAGCGGCCGTCCGTGAGGCAGTTCGTGTTCTCGAATCGCAGGGAGCAAAGATCGTCGAGGTCAGGCTTCCAACGTCGAAGTACGCGATTCCGACTTACTACATGGTTGCGACGGCCGAGGCGTCGAGCAATCTCGCCCGTTACGACGGCGTTCATTACGGCTATCGGGCCAAGGAATACTCCGATCTGATCGACATGTACAAGAAGACCCGAGGAGAAGGCTTCGGAGCGGAAGTGAAACGCCGCATCATGCTCGGCACCCTGGCTCTTTCTGCCGGACGCCGCGACGCCTTCTACGTGAAAGCTCTCCAGGTGCGTCGGCTTCTCCGCAATGACTACGACAAGGCATTCGAGTCATGCGACGTCGTTTTAGGGCCAACCTCACCTTCGGCCGCCTTCAAGATCGGAGAGAAGTCCGACGACCCGGTCGCGATGTATCTGAGCGACATCTATACCGTCGCGACGAACCTTGCCGGTTTGCCGGGACTAAGCATTCCGTGCGGCTTCACGAAATCGGGACTGCCGATCGGTCTGCAATTACAAGGCCCGGCGTTCGCGGAAGAGACACTCCTTCAAGCCGGTTACTTGTATCAGCAAGCAACGGATTGGCACACTAAGACGCCGAGCCTGTAAACGATCGTTCCTTTAGGAATTGGACGGCCGAGCAAAACGAAAGAGCGGAAATAGAAGATGGCAACGACCTACGAAATCATCATCGGCCTCGAAGTGCACGTGCAACTCATGACTGAAAGCAAGCTCTTCTGCTCCGACGGCACGAAGTTCGGCGAACCACCAAACACACTGGTGAGTCCCGTGTCGATCGGCATGCCGGGTGTTTTGCCGGTCATGAATCGACGTGCGCTGGAACTGGCGATCAAAGCGGGGCTCGCGCTCGGTTGTCAGATTTCTCGCTTCACCAAGTGGGACCGCAAACACTACTTCTATCCGGACCTTCCCAAAGCGTATCAAATTAGCCAGTACGACATCCCACTCGCGACCGAAGGACTTGTTACGTACGACGTGAACGGTGAGGAGAAGAAGTGCCGCCTCATCCGCGTGCATCTCGAGGAGGATGCGGGCAAAAACCTGCACGCCGAAGGGGGAGGCGATTCACTCGTCGATTTGAATCGCGCCGGCATGCCTCTCATCGAGGTCGTCAGTTATCCCGATATTCGGAGGCCGGAAGAGGCGGCGGCGTATCTCGAAACCATTCGGACGCTCATGCGAGATCTCGATGTTTCTGACTGCGAGATGCAAGAGGGTAGTCTCCGGTGTGATGCGAACATCAACTTGCACATCACCAAGGATGGCAACGTCTACAAGACGCCGATCGTCGAGGTGAAGAACCTCAATAGCATCAAGTCGGTCGAGAAATCTCTCATCTACGAGGCATCACGCCAGTTCGAGCAATGGCAGAAGGATGGCAAAGTCCTCGGCCAGATGCCGAAACAGACCCGCGGCTGGGACGATGCTCGCGGCATCACACGCTCCCAGCGGGAAAAGGAAGAAGAAGCGGATTACCGTTACTTTCCCGAACCCGACCTCGTTCCGGTCGTGATTGACGATGCCCTCATCGAACGTATTCGTGGCGAGTTCGGCGAAACGAGCGCCCAGCGAAAAAAGCGGTACATCGAAGAGCTTGGCCTCAACGATTACAACGCATCGGTATTGATCGACAAGGGACGTGCTATTTCGGACTATTTCGAAGCTCTCCTTACGCACGAAGTCGACGCGAAATCAGCCGCGAATTGGTTAATCAACGACGTCCTTTCGCATGCGGAAGGTCGCATCAAGGTTATGAGCGACCTTCCGATCATGCCAGGATCTCTGGCTGAACTCATCAAACTGGTGAAGGGAAACAAGCTCAACCTGAATGACGCGCGCGAGAAAGTCTTGCCCGAGATGATTGAGACCGGCCGAGATGCCGCCTCGATCGTGGATGAAAAAGGTCTTGGGGTTGTGCTTGATACGGCCGCGATCGACGCGATTGTTGACGCGGTCCTTGCGGACAATGCCAAGATTGTCGAGGACATCAAGTCAGGGAAGGGAAAGGCGCTTGGGGCTCTCGTGGGGCAAGTGATGAAGCGATCTCAAGGAAAATTCCCCCCCGCGATCGTCAATGAGACGCTTAACAAAAGGCTTGGGCTGTAGAAGTCGAATCTGCTTCCACACCCGAATGTCGACCTCGAATGATGTGAGTAATGCGGCGCAGCACTTCTTTTCAAGGCTAAGTTGTCGCGACCCTACTTTTCCATTGTGCGCAGTTGAGCCGGTTTGGGATGACCGAGACGATGAGAACTCGGGAGTTCAAGGAACAGAAGAGGACAATTCGATAATCGTCCATCGCGTAGGTCACGCAGCCCTCTGCGTGACATGAGTTGATTCCGCCCAGCGGATTCGCATGCCTGACGCAACTCGAACTCTTATCGCAGTAGCTGTGCCGGTTCGACACCCTTCAAACTGCGGAGCGAGAAGAGACCAGCGATGAGGGCCATTCCAAGTGTCAGGCTACTGACACTAATGATGAGCCATGGGGGCATCACGGCTTGCGTGCCGAGCGAACGTACGAGTGTCAGTAATCCGTAGGTCACCGGGGCGGCAATCAATAATCCGATCACACCGACGATGAGAGCTTGTTGAAGAACGAACAGTCTCATTCGCCATCGGGGCATGCCAAGCGCACGAAGCACCGCGAGTTCGCGAATGGAGGCGGCGATCGCCGCGTACAGTGTTTGGCTGGTGATCGAGCAACCGACCGCAAGGCCGAGAACCGCCGCAAAGCCGAGCGCGATTCCCGCCTTGGTTTTTCCGATCCAGTGGACTTCCGACTTGCTCGAGAATTCCTTCGACGTCATCACGGACCACCCGTCATGCTGACGGAGATCCTGCACGACCGCGTCAATCCGGGCGGGATCCTTCACCTTCGCCAATAGAAACGTCGCTTGATCGTCCCGCATCATGAGAAGCTTCCGCGCTGTGGGAAGCGAGGCGACGACGAACGGGCCGGTGATCCCCTTCATATTGTTGACGAAGCCGACGACACGGACTGTTTGGCCGGTGATCTCACCCTCCGTCCCCGCCTCCGAGACGTCGAGCCGTTTCGCATCCTTCCGGTCAAGGACGACTGAATTCGGTTCGGTGAGTTTGGCCCGGAGTTCCGGCGAAAGCTGTGCGACGGGGCCGAGACTGTCGTCGTCCAAGTTCACGCCGATCAAGACGACGAGTTCATTCTTACCCGTATCCGTCTGCCAGTAACGGAAGCCTTGAATGTATTGGTCCGCGACGGAAATTTCAGGATTGGCCCAAAGCCTGTCCATCCAGTAGCTCGGCATCGGACGGCCAAGATCGCACGCGGGAGTATCTGGAAATGTCACCCATATGTCGGCCGATGAATTGACGATGGGGACGCTGACGACACCAATGAGTCCGATGAGCAGGCCAACCTGCATGGCGATGAGAAGAGCGCTGAACGTCACCGCGAGAATACCCGCGATGTACCGCTTCTTGTCGTTCAGGATCGTCAGGATGGCGTAGATCATTGCGTCCGTTCGTCATTCAACTGGGAGGCGTCATGCCCTCGGTTGTCGACCATTGTTATCGGCGAGCTTGAACGTGTACCTTGTCCGTCGGCTCATTGGTGAGGACCACCCGCATCCGCTGACCAATTCGAACCTCGGGCTGTCCGGGATCGAGCGTGATGAGCGTTTCAAGCGTCCGCACGTCGTTCTTTTGGAAGGGCTCGTCGAGTAGCGAACGGCGCTGTGCGATCCGATCGCCGCATCGTTGGACGTACCCCGTCCATCGTTGGCCCGCGACCCGATCGTCGAAGACTTCCGCCTTCATGCCAACCTGCACCCGATCAGCAAATGCCTGATCGATTTCGCAGCGAACGATGCGCGGCTTGTCGGGCGCGAACCAAATGGCTGGGATCATCTGATTTGGGCCGGTGAGTTGCCCCGCGGTCAGTTGAACGCGAAGGATCGTCCCATCCGATGGAGCGACAATCGTATGGCGATTGAGAAATTCCTCGGCTTGTGCAAGCTTTGCTTCGGCAAGCCGTAATGACGCCGCGGCGAGTTCCACGGTTTCGCGCGGATCCTGCAGCTCGAGTTCCTTCAGCTTGAGCTCTTCCGCTTCAAGCGAAGATTCAAGCCCTTTTACCAAATCTCGAGACGACAGAAGCTTTTCGTTGGGAACCACGTCGTCACCCGCAAGCTGGGTCACGTGCTTCACGTCACGGCGGCCCGCTTCGAGTTTTGTTTTGGCGAGTGAGATGGCTTGCGATTGAAGTTGCTTGCGAATACTGAACTGTTCGATGGCGCGATCCGCTTGTCGGCGCTGAACGCGGGCTTGTTCGACGGCAGCCTGTGCCTCGATGAGTTGAGATCTCGCCTGAATTGCTGAGAGTCGCACGAGAGGCTGACCCGCCTTGACGTGGTCTCCTTCAGCGACAAGGATTTCATCGACCTGTCCGCCGATAGATGAAGATAGAGGAACGGTTCCCCCTTGCACGTCGACATGGCCGAAGCCGACGACGCGAGTATTCGCTTTCGTCGCCGTCCCCTTGTCCGAGGCGTGAACCACTTCTTCGAAGATGGAAAGTCGGGATGTGTCATCCAGGGTGACGGGTGTCATTCCCCATGTGAAGACGAAGAGTCCGACTCCAGCGCCGACCAGAAGCGAGGTCCGCCGATAGCCATGAAGAAGCATCGACAAGCGTGTCATCCGTGAGCCTCCTTCGCTCCGCTCGGAAGATTTTCCATCATTCCGTCGACGATACTGTGATCGCCGCTGATCTTTCCATCGGCCAGGAAGAGGACGCGATCGGCCAGTGGTGTGACACGGGGATCGTGTGACACGATCAAGACGGTGGCGTTTTCCTTGGTCGCGCTTTCGCGCAAGAGTTCCACGACTTGCTCGCCGTGTTCCCAGTCGAGGGCAGCGGTCGGCTCGTCCGCAAAGACGAGAGTTGGTTTTTTGACGAGGGCCCGCGCGACGGCAACCCGCTGTTTCTCTCCTCCGGAGAGTTGCCAGGGGCGAAGGTGCATCTTCTTGCCAAGCCCAAGTAGCCCGAGCGTATCCTTCGCGCGCTGCGCCGCTTCGCGAGCACCGACTCCCTCGCCCCAGCGCAGAACGATCTCGACTTGTTGCTGCGCGGTGAGAGCGGGGAAAAGATTATAACCCTGGAAGACGAATCCGCAGTGGCGACGCCGGAAGACCTCGCGATCGGTATCGGTCATATGAACGACGGACTGGCCGAGTGCCTCGACTTCACCCGAATCGGGTCGAAGGAGGCCAGCAAGTATTGCCAGGAGAGTCGATTTGCCACTACCAGACGGGCCCATAAGAACGGTCGTCTGGCCCGCGAGGAGATCAATGGAAACATCTCGCAGCGCAAGGGAGCGGAGAGCTCCTTCGCCGAAACCGCGCACCAGATGTTCGCCTCGAAGTATGACCGACAAGCGCGCCTCGTTCATTCATGGACCGACAAGGAGTCATCGCTTCAGAAGTCCTTACAGACTTCCTTCGACGAATATTCTCGAACTCGGTTCCACGAATTTCTGTGACCCAGATGCTCGTGTCGGGCGTTCGTACAGCTCGATACGCGTGTAACGCGTGCAAGTGTCTCTGCTTTACGTAACCATTGCCGAGAGACGTTGTGTCGGAGGTTTGCGAATCACCGCTGGAACAGATTCATCCACCGGGGGAGGATTCCAAACGGGCAGGTCGCACAGCCCGCCACCCAAGTAAGAGTGGTACCAAAGCTGTGTCGCCATGACCGCGGTCAGGCCCATCTCAATGGAGAGTCGTCTGCCAAACGCTGCGCCGAACTGGCGGAACGTCTTGCGGTATTCGATGACCTTTTCCGTATCGAACAACCCTGTCCGTTCCATCGACTCACGGCTGAGAAGTTGATCGATGTATTCGGCCGGTTCGTCAAAGAATGTATTTCCAAAGGGCGCTCTAAAGATCGCCTTCGGACGATTCGCGATTGTCCGTGGAAGTATGTCTGAAGCGAAACATCGGAGCAGATGCTTATCTCGCCAGATTCCGCGTAACTTGAACTTCGGATGGACCCGGCAGCAATATTCCACGACTTTTTCATCAAGGAATGGATACCGGGTCTCGACCGAGCTGTTCATCGCCGGACGATCCCCCTTGTGATTCAGGAGAAGTCCCGGCAGCAAACTCTTGTAGCCGAAATAAAGAGCACGGTTCATCGGATGAATCCGTTGAACGAGATCCCGATTGATCACGAAGTCTTCATAGGCCGTATGATCTTCGAGCTTGCTCCACGTTTCCGGCCTGTAGAAGAGAGTCCGCGAAACAGACATGATGCCGTAGAGGTCGTTGTAAGCATGCCGGCTTCCGAGGTATTCCCAGGCCTTTTGCACGCGAGAGAACGGAGTCTCTGGAGAAAGGAGGGCGAGGTGAATGCGCCGCGCCAAAGCGCTGACCGGCACTCCGCCGATATCAAAGAGCCGAGCGAGTCGGCTTCCTTTGAACCAGGGATACCCTCCGAGTCCCTCATCCGCTCCTTCTCCGGTGAGGGCAACGCGATAGTCCTGTCGATGGACCTCTTTCGCCAGGCAAAGTAGAGCCGCGCATGAAGTGTCCACTACCGCACAGTCCGAGGCCCGCACGAGCTCGGGATAGGCCGCAGAGATGTCCGGGCCGTGCAGCGTGACGACGGTTGGCTTGCTTCCGATCGTTGCGGCGGCGGCGAGCGCGCGGTCGGTTTCGTCAAATCTTGGGTCGGCAATTTGAATCGTGAAGGTCGGGATCGACTCCCCCCGGATTCGGGTCGCCGTACTCGCCACCGCGGTCGAGTCGACTCCTCCACTTAAGTAAGAGACCACCGGCACATCCGCCCGAAGACGGATTCTCACCGCCTCAGAGAAGACCTCGCGAAACTCCTCGACGGCTTTCGTTTCGCTGGGGACGTGCTCGTCGCCGTGATCAGGAAAAGGAAGATCCCAGTAGATCTTCTCCTTGATGTCCGCGATCTCTCCCTCGGGTCGAAGTTGAATCCTGAGAAAGCTTCCCGGCAAAACGCTCGAGATTCCCTCGAACATCGTCCGGCGCGTTCCCATCGCGAAATACGTGAAGATGTGGTCGATGCCGCGCAGGTCCGGCTTCGGTTCGACTTTGCCGGAACCCAGGATCGCCTTGATCTCCGACCCGAAATAGAACGTGTCTCCGCGCCGGGCCCAGTGTAGCGGACAAATGCCGACACGATCACGAGCGAGAAAGACGACCCGCTGCTTCCGATCATAAATCGCGAAGGAGAATTGGCCTCGCAGCCGTTCGAGCATTCGCTCCCCCATCTCCTCCCAGAGATGAACGAGAACTTCAGTATCGGCATGTGTCCGGAAAACGTGACCCCTCGACTTCAATTCCTCGCGAAGTTCCGGGTATTCGAACAACTCTCCGTTAAAGGTGACGACCACTGAGCCGTCTTCATTGAACATCGGCTGCTGACCATCCGAGAGTCCGACAATGCTGAGCCGCCGATGAGCGAAGCCGACCCCAGGGTCCAGAAAGAAGCCTTCTTCATTGGGCCCGCGGTGAATGATCGCGGCTGCCATCTTTCGGAGCGTCAGTAAGTCGGGTGTGCGATGTGAACCAAGTTCGATGATGCCAGCGATGCCGCACACGACTTGCTCCTTTCATGAATGAGGCGAAGCGATCGTTGAGGAATTGTTGCGGAGGCCCTTCCGCAGGTAAGACGGGACGGTCAATGTCCCATGAACGAACCGACATTGTATGGCGAAGATAGGTAATATCCTTTACCTCCTCTGGAATAAGAAAAGTTGGATACTCGTCACTACTTTGCTTATTCGTTAAAGCTCGTTTAAGCCGATCTCGGATCGTTCGAATCTCTTATCAGAAAGGGAGTTCGGGGATTTCAGACCTAAGGGAATGGCCACCGACCTTCGCCGGGAAGCAGTAGTCCCGCTACTGATGACAAAGTGCGAAAGATGACAAAATCGGTAGCTGAAGGTGATTTGGGGGATGCATCCGCGCCTGCTGATGAAGAATGAACCGGGTAATTGCCGAATGGACATCTGGTTGACGTCAGAATTCATGAGCCCGGCGAATCATGAGCGAAGGTTTTCTCGGACGAAGGCTGAATAATCCGGAACTTCGGGCTGCGCTACGACCCCTTCGCGAAACGAACAATTCGACCAATCTTCGCTATCTTGCCATCGATTATTTGACGATCGCCCTAGTAGTTGGTTTGGCCGTGAGTTGGTCATTAGCGCGGCAAGCCTGGGGCTGGTCTTGGCTATGGGATATCCCGAGTTCTCTACTAGCGATTGTTCTGATTGGGGGGCTGCAGCATCGGTTGGCTGGACTCGCCCACGAAGCATCTCATTTCACGCTCTTCAAAAATCGATTGGCGAATGATCTTGTTGCGGACCTCTTCTGCATGTTCCCGGTGTTTGCCACGATTCATCAGTATCGCATCGCCCATTTGGCGCATCACCAATTCACCAATGATTGGGAGAAGGACCCGGATCTGACCGAAGTGGGTCGTCCGAAAGGGGTGCATGAGTTCCCCATGACACGTGGGCGGTTTGTTTATCGCTACTATGTTCGATTCTTTCTCCCATGGGTTTTGCTTGGTTACATGTGGAAGATCGCGTACCAGTCAGTGCTCGGCAAAGGGAACAATCCCTATCTTCGCGATCCACGATTTGGAAAAGGAAAGAACTTCAACTTTCCCGGTATTCGCTGGGCAAGCGTTGGGGGGGTAGCGTATGTCATCGCCCTTGCGACTTCGATGAGTGCATTGGCTCAAACGGGTCAAATGTCTCTGCTCTTAGTGACGGTTGCGGTCGCGTATTCGACGGCGATGGTCGTGATGGCTTTCCTGCCAGCCACGGCTTATTTTCAGAGTCCGGTCAAGCATGCCTATTCTTCACGAGTCGAGGCCATGCTTCGGCTCACTTGGATGACGACCTTGCTCGCCTCCTTTCCCGCCATTCGCATGGCGACGGGTGTTAATGTCACTCCCTACTTCTGGTTATTCTGGGTGACCCCCCTTTTGACCTCGTTCGCCTACTTCATGCTTCTTCGAGACGTATACCAGCACGCCAATGCCGATCGGGGAAAGCTCACCAATTCACGAGTCTTCTTCACCGATCGATTCACCTGGTGGGCGGTATTCGTTTATGGGCAAGACATGCACATCCCGCATCATCTTTTCCCGACCATTCCACATTACAATCTCCCCAAGGCTCACGAGGCCCTAAAGTCCGTCAATGATGAGTACCGAGAATACGTGGTTGAATGTCACGGCACTTTTCGGAACGAATCGGGCCTTCCGACGATCCTTGACGTGATGGAACAGCCGACGAAAGAACCTGAATTCGGTTCCCCCGCCGTTCGAAGTGAGATGATTTCAACGCAAGAGCCGGATATGAGAAGGCTTGCGTCTTAACGAATGCTCCACGGATAAAACGATCTCACTTTGTTCCGATCTTCCATAAAACGGGAATGAAGGGGGTAAGCCGATCGTTTGGTAAAAACGAGGTCGGCAAGATGGGTGTCGCTTGTCGAGCGATCTACCATGTAAATAGAAGAGATCCCCATGCCGCGGGCTAGTTGAGTTGAGTTCGGTGTGAGCCCCGGCGAAAGAGGAGGACGAATGTTCCAGACCGCGAACAGCGCCAAGCTGGTGATGGCATTCACCGGGATCATTCTCTTCGGATTTGTCATTGCCCACTTGGCCGGTAACCTGCAAGTCTTTGCGGGCCCTGACCAGCTCAATGGTTATGCGATGCACCTCCGCGATCTTGGACCTCTCCTTTGGGGGCTGCGAATCGTTCTTCTGATCGCGCTCTTCGTTCATATCGCCGCGGCGATCTCGCTGACGAAACAAAATAACGACGCCCGCCCGACGCCTTATGCGAAACCTCTCAATTTTCCCGCATCGAGTCCCTTATCGCGACACATGCTTCTCACCGGTTGGACGATTGCCGCCTTCGTCGTGTACCACCTTGGCCACTTCACCTTTCTGGTGACCAATCCCTCGTACAAGGAACTCCACTGGAAGTTCCATGACGGAACGGAGTGGCATGACGTTTATGGAATGGTGGTTGTTGCGTTTTCGAATCCTTGGATTGTCGTTTTGTACCTCATCGCACAGGTCTTTCTTTGGATGCACCTGAGCCATGCCCTGTCGAGCGTGTTTCAAACGCTCGGCCTAAAAAACGCTCGCAACGAATCCTTCATTAATGCGATCGGTCCGGTGGTCGCCACCGCGATCTTCATCGGTTACGCCTCGATCCCTCTCGGCGTATTGACCGGGGTGATTCGAGCGGTAACGCAGCAGCACTAGTACTCCACTGTTGATCCGCCGCTTGTTGGTCGGAGAGAAGCCTGATGGTCGTGTCTGAAGTCACGGTAAAGCTCGATTCCAAGATTCCTTCGGGCCCGCTCGAGGAGAAGTGGTCAAACTATCGCAGGGACATGAAACTCGTCAGTCCCGCGAACAAACGAAAGTACAAGATCATCGTCGTCGGGACT
>JAIEPU010000034.1 GCA_019748235.1 bacterium | reverse complement strand
CGATGATCGACCGCTACCAGCCCGATCAGCGAAAGGAAGGCTGGAACAAAACGTCAGACGGCGAGGAGTTCTACTTTATTCCCACTCCCTCCGCCGGCCTCTGGTCGACACACGACCGCCTCTACAATCGCCCGACGGGATTTGCGAAGGAGTGAGGGAGCAGTAGGAATTGCAAATATGAATCGTGTGTTAGAGATCATCCATTTCTGTCGCCAGGCGGAGATGTCGGGCGGACCATTTGGGATAGAGCTGGCCCTTCGAGCGTTGCGAATACGTTCTCCATGGGCCGCCCTCGAACTCCAATTCTGCGAATCCGATTTCTATCTCGGAGGCGACTGGCATTGGAGTCTGACGCGCATCGTCTATGGATACAATCTGGTTCGAGGCGTACTCGACTGTCGGCGGGGAATCGTGCTCAAAGCGCCGAATGAACTTGTTTTCGCTGCTTATACCGATCCGCGTACCGGCGAACATTCCTTCGGTATTCACTCTTTTCGCTACCGCACCTTCTTCTGGCATCGCTACCTTCGCCAGATCGGTGTGTACCACGATTTCGATCTGTTCCCTCGCGATGTCCAAGAATGGGTGCTAGACATGGCGAGCCGACACTTTCATGGCCAGCGATTCGGCTACATCGTCATCCGAGGGACCGAAGAGGCGTGGGAAGCAGTGACGAAGGGGAAGTATGTGCGTTCTCAACTCGATTTTAGATGAGAAGCATCCCAAAGTGCGGACGTCATCTTTTGTACTTTGGATGGCCCGGACACTTGCTGTCCGGGTTGCGAAGCAACAAGAGGGCTGACAGAGGAAGCATCAATAGTTAAGCTCGGTTTATGTCCCATCGTCGAATCCATGCCGACAACTTCGACGCTCACTTCGTGACGTTTTCCTGCTATCATCGCCGAAATCACCTGGATCACACGATTCCTCGACGAATCGTTATCGATGCGTTGAGCGAACAGTTAGCCAGAATCGACGGAAGATGCTTGGGATTCGTCGTTATGCCCAATCATGTTCATGCAATCCTGTGGTTCCAAGCCGTCGGAAAAATCAGTGAGTTAATGAAGCAATGGAAGCGAACGAGCAGTCATCGGATCAAGCAACAACTTCGAACGATGCCGAACTATGAATCGCAGCTCGGTGCAGGTGATCCGATTTGGCAGCCTGGTTATTACGACTTCAACATTTATTCTGATTCCAAATTGCAAGAGAAACTGGACTATATCCACGGCAATCCAGTTCGTGCCGGTCTTGTTTTTAAGTCAGAGGATTGGTTTGACAGTTCGGCGAGGTTTTATCTGCTGGGTGAACGCTGTCGAGTCCCTATTGGATACGAAACGACGCGTATCGAAAATGACTGAGTGATTCAATCCGGCTAGTCGTTCAAGAAGTCAATGACCCTCTTGTTGCTTCGCAACCCGGACAGCAAGTGTCCGGGCCACCCGGGAAAGACGCGTTTCATTCTTTACTGCGTTCGGCGAGCCGATCTTTCGCCCGAAAGAGTACGCTCATTGCGGTTTCAAAACCAAGTATCCAGGGCTGCCCGTCTTGCCGTGGATAGATCTCAAGTGTTATAGAGTCGGACTCTCGATTTAATTCAACCCATTGTTCGCCGTTGATCATGATGGTGACGACGAGGTTTTCGCGGTCTGGTGGACTACAGAGTTCGATTTTGAATTCATCTGTCATTAGTTCATTGCCTTGAGATGACTGTCATACTTTCAATTCAAGCTCGAAGTGTAGTCAGAAAGAATCCTTGGAGATCTAGTTTCCCTCACCCTTCCGCACCTTCTCTCCCGTCCCAGTTGAGGAATGCTTCCGCGTGGCGTGAGAGGAAATCTGTTAACAAAGAGTGAGAGACATCGTCTTCGGAATCGAAGGTGAATTCGATGACGTCGAATCGCTGGTTGTTGGTGCGGAGGCGTTGGCTGCTGCCGAGATTGTCGATCGCGGCGAGGTTGAAGGCACCCTTTGGTCCAACGAGAACGAGGCGGAGCGCGCGGTGCTCTTTGGTCATCAAACGAGCCCAAGCTTGGCCGATGCCGGGGAAGCGTCGTTTGACGGAGTCACGGCTGGCCCAATCGAATTTCCCCTCGGCGGCATCTTCGACAGATCGAAGGACGCGATCGAGCAAGGCAGACTCCCAGCGACGCGTACGGCCGGGCTTGAACCCTTTCGTCGATCGATGCCAACCTTCGCCGTCGCCGGTCCAGGGCTCGGCCGTGCTCGGGTCGTCATGTAGCTTGTCGATCGCCTTGGTGAAGGAAACGACGGACTTTTCCAAGAACTCGCGGAACGCGGGGGTTTGAATCTCGGCCAGGCGATAGACGCTGATGTCGACTTGTTGAAAGATGCTCCGAAGCTTGCGAACGCGCACGCGTGACTGCCGGCCGTAAAGGGGAACATCCTTCAAATCATCCATCGAGCCGAGGCCGAGAGCATTGGTGAGGGCCTCTTGCTTGAACGCTCCGCGACCAGGGCGGAACTTGAGACGGAGCACCCATTCCTCGCCGGTCATCGCATGCAGGAACCAGCCGTCACTCTTTCGGGCGGCGGTGATTTCGACGCATTGCCGATCACCCCAATTCGGTTCCGCGAAGACGCCAAGCTTAGTGATTTCGTCCACGACATAAGCGAGTGCCTCCCCTTCCCACTTCGTCGGCTTTCCCTTCAAGCTGACACGATCGACGGTGTGCCACTTGCGACCGTCAATCTGCCAAGGCATTTTTACTTCGCCACCCAGCTCGGCGGCGATGTCGACAGGGGAATCTTCCGCGACAGGAGCGGTCGGGGCGGCGACTTCCCGCTCCGCGTGCGGCCCGGCTTCGATTACCGGCCGAAGCGCGACAGCGGTGTGAGAGAAGAATGCGGATGGCGATTCATTAGTGGATTTCTTTTTGCCACGAGTGGATGAACGGCCGTTTTTTGGTGCTTGATCAGTGAGGCCGACGAGATCTTCCGGCGTGCCGGCAAAGACGACTTGTCCTCCCTCTTGGCCTGCTTCCGGACCCATGTCGATGACCCAGTCCGCCGTCTTGATGACGTCGAGGTTATGCTCGATGGTCACGACGGTATTGCCGAGATCGACGAGTCGATGAAGCACGCGAAGCAGTTTGCGCAGATCATCGAAGTGCAGGCCGGTCGTCGGTTCGTCAAGGATGTAGATCGTCTTGCCTGTGTTGGGGCGGGCAAGTTCCGCCGCCAACTTGAGCCGCTGCGCTTCCCCCCCCGAAAGAGTCGGCGCCGACTGGCCGAGCGGCAAGTAGTCGAGACCGACGTCCCGAAGCGTTTCCAACAGCCGGCGAAGCTTCGGAATGTTCTGGAACAAATCGAGGGCTTCGACCGCGGTCAGCTCGAGAACGTCAGAGATCGACTTTCCCTTGAACTGAATCGCGAGCGTCTCGGGGGTGTATCGCTTGCCATTGCAGACATCGCACGTCACCCAGACATCGGGCAGGAAGTGCATTTCAATTCGTTTGACGCCGCTCCCTTCGCACGCTTCACAGCGACCTCCGGGTCGATTGAAACTAAACCAGCCTGCCGTGTAGCCACGAATCTTCGCATCGGGGAGCTGCGTGAACAGTTCGCGCACGAGGTCGAAGATGCCGGTATAGGTGGCGGGGTTGCTGGCAGGCGTATTGCCGATCGGCTGCTGATCGACATTGATGACCTTGTCGATGTGTTCGATGCCTTGGATCGATTCGTGCAAGCCGGGATTTGTTTGAGCGCGATGAAGCCGGCGTGCGAGTGATGCCCAAAGAACGTCATTGATCAGCGAACTCTTACCGCTGCCGGAGACACCGGTCACCGCGACGAAACAGCCGAGCGGTATGTCGACATTCACTTGCTTCAAGTTGTGATGAGCGGCTCCGACGATTTGCAGCTTCTGTTCGCCAACCGGCCGACGATTGGTCGGGACGGGGATCGCTTCGGTGCCGGAAAGATACTTCCCCGTCAGCGACGACTTCATCGATAGAAGCTTCTTCGGCGTGCCTTGCGCGGTGACAGTGCCACCCAGCCGGCCCGCACCGGGACCGAAGTCGACAACGCAATCGGCGGAGTCGATCACTTCACGATCATGTTCGACGATGACGACGGTATTGCCAAGATCGCGAAGCTTGCCAAGCGCGCGAAGCAGCCGGCCGTTATCGCGCGGGTGGAGTCCAATCGTCGGTTCGTCGAGCAAGTAGAGAACGCCGGTGAGCCCGCTTCCCAGTTGGCTGGCGAGCCGAATGCGCTGGGCTTCACCTCCCGAGAGAGTCGGGGTCGATCGGCCGAGCGAAAGATAATCGAGCCCAACATCGACGAGAAATTCTAGGCGATTCGTGATCTCACGAAGGAGTTCCCCTGCAATTTGTTTCTCGGTCCGGTCGAGCTTGAGTCCTTTGACCGCAGTAAGTGCGTCATCCAGCGCGAGAGCACCCCACTCGGCCATCGTTCGTCCGCCGAGCTTCACCGCGGAAGGATAATCTTTGAGTCGCGAGCCGGCGCACGTCGAGCAAGACGTTTCACCGAGTATGTCAGAGAGACGATGCCGATAGACCCAGCTCACGCGTGACGCTTCAGTGATCGCGGGGAAGAGTCCCTTATACTGGATCTGCGTGCCGAGCTTGTTGTCGAGTTCGAGCCAGGTGTCGCCGGTCCCTTGAAAGATCATGCGGCGCTGCTCGGCCGAGAGATCGTCGAACGATTCATCGAGCGAGAAGCCGCCATGCTTCGCGACCGCTTCGAGCGCCATCACGAACGGATTATCCGGGCCATAGATGTAAAGGTTCGGCCACTGGGGAATCGCGCCCTCACGGATCGAAAGCCCTGCTCGTTCGCTAACGGTGCCGAACTCCGCACCGGCTTGCATGCCGAGTCCTTCGCATGCGGGACACCAACCGATCGATGAATTGAACGAGAAATGGTTCGGTGTCAATTCATCGAAACTTCGGCCACACCGATCGCAGGCAAAATGCTGGCTGAACCGCTCGACCTTCCACTGCTTCTCGGGCTTGGTATCGTCCACGTGCGCGATGTGAAGAATACCGCGACCGAGATCAAGAGCCGCCTCGACCGATTCCGCGACTCGACCCCGCTGGTTGTGCCTGATGACGAGGCGATCGACGATGACCTCGATGAGATGACGTCGCCGGCGATCGATCTTCGGCGGATGGGCGATTTCATGGCTGACACCATCGACCCGCATTCGCATGAAGCCGGTGCGGGTCAGTTCCTGCCAGACGGATTCGTAACTGCTCGTCTCATCGGGGTCGATCGGAGCCAAGACGTAAATGCGATTTCCCTCGGGGAGCAGCATCAGTTTGTCGATGATTTCGTCACTGCTTTGCGTGCCGATGGGGATTTGGCAATCAGGGCAGAAAGGTTGTCCGAGCCGCGCGAAGAGAATGCGGAAGTAGTCGTAGATTTCGGTCACGGTGCCGACGGTCGAGCGCGGGCTCTTGCTGGCGGATTTCTGCTCAATACAGATGGCAGGTGACAGCCCGGTGACACGTTCGACGTGCGGCTTCTGTGCCTGCCCCAGGAATTGGCGTGCGTACGAGGAAAGAGATTCGATGTAGCGGCGTTGTCCCTCGGCGTACAGCGTGTCGATGGCGAGCGAACTCTTGCCACTTCCCGAGGGTCCGCAAAAGACGGTCGTTTGGCGAAGCGGAATCTCGAGATTGACATGTTTCAAATTGTGCTCGGTGGCCCCTTCGACGATGAGATGGGTGGGAAGCTTTTGCGGACCCTTGAGTCGTGACGCGGTCTTCTTGGATGACTTCGCGGAGGTCGCTTTTCGTGGCTCGAAAACATCGCGGAGCGATTTTCCGGTGTGACTTTCCGGGCACGCCGCGATTTCCTCGGGAGTGCCGACCGCCACGATTTGCCCGCCGCCGGAGCCACCCTCGGGACCAAGATCGATCACCCAATCGGCCGTTTTGATGACGTCGAGGTTATGCTCGATCACGATAACGGTGTTGCCGCTGTCGACGAGACCTTGAAGGACGGCGATGAGCTTGTGAATATCGTCGAAGTGAAGGCCCGTCGTGGGCTCGTCGAGCACATACAGCGTGCGGCCGGTCGCTTTGCGGCTAAGCTCTCGCGCGAGCTTAATCCGCTGCGCCTCGCCCCCCGAAAGAGTGGGGGAGGGTTGGCCGAGCTTGATGTAGTCCATGCCGACATCGCAAAGCGTTTTCAGCATGCCGTAGATCGCGGGGATGTTCGCGAAGTGTTCGACCGCCTCGGCGAGATCCATCTCGAGGACCTCGTGAATGTTCTTATCCTTGAAGCGGATTTGAAGCGTCTCGCGATTGAAACGACGCGCTTCGCAGACAGGGCATTTCACCCAGACATCGGCCAGAAAATCCATGTCGAGGCGGATCGAGCCGTTTCCCTCGCAATGTTCACAGCGGCCGCCGGCGACGTTGAAGCTGAATCGGCCCGGTTTGTAGCCGCGCGTTTTCGACTCGGGAAGTTTCGCATACAGGTCGCGGATCTGATCGAAGACTTTGATGTAAGTCGCCGGATTCGAACGCGGCGTTCTGCCGATCGGCGATTGATCGATATCGATCACCTTGTCGAGGTGTTCCATTCCGATGATGGAGTCATGCTCACCCGGGATCGACTGCGCGCCGTTCAGATCGCGCGCGAGTGCTTCGCGAAGGACGTCATTGACGAGCGAGCTTTTGCCACTCCCCGACACGCCGGTCACCGCGACCAGCCGTCCGAGCGGAAAGAAAACGTCGATCCCCTTCAGATTGTTGTGTCGTGCTCCCAATACGCCGAGCCACGCGGGGCTTTTCTCGGCCGAGGTGCCATCCGAACCGCTCGTTGCCATTTCCGCAAAGAGGTCCGTCCCGTTCCCCTTGGACTTTCGACCGCGCGCAGTTTTCTCCTTCGTTGAAGTCGGGGCTTTCAACGGAATCGAATCGCTGGCCGCGTCGAAGAGAGTGGAGGAAGTGGAACGTTTCGTGCGTGGCATAAACCAGATTGCTCACCGAGGAACGGGGAAGTCATTTGACGTTCTGTTATTCTAGGCTCGGCGTGCCGGAAGGTTAGCGGGGAAGGGAGGGGAGGTGAGAGAAATTGCGGAAACCTTGCGGGGGTGACCGTTGATCGAAGTTCCTTGTAGTGGTAGAGACCAATTGCTGTTTGGACGGGTAGCCCCGACAACTCGTTGTCGGGGTTGCGAAGCAACAAGAGGGCCGAATATCTGCGGCAGTCGCATTGGAACTGTTTTAACGTCGAAATTGGACCACCAAAACCTTTCCAGAAAATGAGTGTCGTTTCAACTCATCGAGAATGAGGGGAAGGACTTTTGCTTCTCGCATTCCGCCCGATCCGGCGCCGATGAGCGGCAGTGCGATCGAATGGAAACCTTGTTCGTTCGCGATCCGTAGTGCATTCGCGACCGATTGTCGGATGGAGAATTCAGACGATCGCCAAAGCATGTTGATACCTGCGACGTGGATGATGGCTCTATAGGGAAGTCGTCCGGCAGACGTGACTACCGCCTGACCCAGTGGGATCGCACCGAGACGACCGAGCTCTTTGAACGGTGCCAACCCAGCCCGGCGTTTGATAGCGCCCGAGACTCCTTGTGGTAGAAGAAGCCACCAAGGGATGATGTTTCGGTTCCAAGAGTTTACGATGACGTCAACCTTTTGATCGAGTAGATCGCCGTCAACGAGTTCGATGTCCAATAGCGAGACCTTCAATGATTTTAGGCTGTGTTGGTGGTATTCTTCAGCGTACCATTTGGCGACTAACCAACAATCCGAAATACACTTCAAGACGCATGAGCTTTAAACAAATCAATAGTCGAATCCTTGAGCTCATTGCATTATTTGAGCTTCAACTCCCTTATGAACATATTGAGGGCATGCGAGACTTTTTGAAGCATGGCGAGTATGGAATAGCATTCGAAATCCTATGTGAGAATCTGTTCGAGTACGATGTCTCAGTCGATCAGAAGTATATCGAGCTTATAGACCAGTTGGGAACGACAATGGGGATCGATCCAAGCTATTGGACCAGACTCAAACAACCTCGCTAATAACTCGTTTTGGTGATCGGCGTCAGCTTGGCAATAGATTTGTTCATTTCACGCAGGTTGTCGCGAGGTCCTCGATTCGGAGAGATAAATGAAATTAATTGAAGCAATTGCTGAGTTGGGTTCCTTCGATGATGAGAGCACAATCTACGCCTCGGAACCCTGGAATAGGGACTCAATCGCGATTGTGGAGTTCGAAAGTGACGCTGGATGTCTACCGACAGAGGCCCAAAAAGCTGGACTGAAATACTTCCTTGAAGTGTTTATTGCTCGTGATTTCCTTGACGACTGGACTAGAACCTGCGGGAGAGAAATTACACTAGAAGAAATGTGTGCACGACTTATCCAGTACGCAATTAACGATGCCTGACGCTGAATGCAATTTCCGACGGATGGCCCGACAACGTGTTGTGGGTGGTGTGAAACAACAAGAGGGCCGAATAACCGAGACAGTAGGCATGCCGATCCCGAGGCCGTTGAGGGATGAGCGGACGTGACCCAGCTTTGCGATTGCCAACAGACATACGTGCTGGGTCGGGACGACCCAGCCTACGGGAGGAGAGGCGAACGATTGTCATTTTTGACAGCCGATCTCACTGATTGCGAATGCAGTAGAGATGTTCGACCGTTCGGAGGTAGAGCGAATCGTTCGCGATGGCGGGGGAGGACCAGCACATCTCGTCGAGTTCGTTTACGCCGAGGAGATTGAACTTGGGGCCGGCTTCGACGACGTAGGTCTGCCCGTCTTGATCGAGGCAAAAAATCTTGCCATCACTCGCCCAAGGGGAAGAGGTGAAGCCGCGCGCGTTCGCGAGTCGCTGGCGATAGTAAACCTGTTCGCCTGACTTCGCGTCATAGCAACTGATCATCCCGCCGCGTTGTTCGAGCACATAAACATGCCCGTCGTAGAGGAGGGGAGAGGCCATCGGCGGGCCGGCGTTATCTTTCTTCCAAGCGATGCTCGCATTCTCCATCCAGTCGGCTGCTTTCGCGTTGACGGCAAGCAGCGGTCCGCTGCCGCGCATGCCTCCTCCGCCGCCGACGATGAGCAAGTCATCCGTCGCGGCAGGAGACGAACTGCAGCGTGCACCGATGCCGGGAAGTTCCCAGTTCTCTTTGCCGGTAGAGGGTTCGTAGCCGAGGATCTTCTTTTCTCCGAGCGCGACGATGTCGGTCTTGCCGTGATGGGTCCAGACGAATGGGGTTGACCAAGTCGACTTCTCGGAGCGAGGCTTGCGCCAAGCTTCCTCGCCGGTCTTCTTGTCGAGACCAACGATGAACGAACTCTCTTCATTGTCGCATTGGATGATCAAATGATCGCCGACGAGGACAGGTGAACTCCCCGTTCCCCAGCCATTCATCATCGGATAGACGCCCAGATCTTTCTGCCAGACGATGTTGCCGTCGAAGTCAAAGGAGAAGAGCCCGATCATTCCGAAGTAGACGAAGACGTTTTTGCCGTCGGTGACCGGTGTCTCCGAGGCATAGGTGTTGGTCGAGTGAGTCGGGATGGTCGGCTTTCGTTCGAGAGCGACTTTCTTCCAAAGCTCCTTGCCGGTCTTTGCATCAAGACACATGAGTTCCCAGCGATAGACCGCTTGAGGAGGAGCGTTGTCTCGACCGCCGCCGGGACCACGACCCCGTCGAGGTCTCCCTTCACTCCCTGGTCCCGCTGGTTGATTGCTATCCGCTTGAGGAGCTGGACCGTTATCTTCTCCGCGATTAGCTCTCGGACTTTCCCCTTCCGCACCGGGCCTTCGACCTTCGCCCCGGCCTGGACCCCCCGGCCCACCGCCCCGTGCGCTCGGCTTTGGCTGATTCTCTGTCACGGCGGTCGCGACGAAGAGCTTATCTTCCCAAATGATGGGACTGGCCCAGCCAGTGCCGGGGATGCTGATCTTCCAAGCGACGTTCTTTTCGGTGCTCCATTCGCTGGGGATCTTGCTGTCGGTGGCGAGGCTCAGTCCGTCCGGCCCCCGAAACTGCGGCCAGCGTGATCCTTGCTCCGTGGCACATCGTTCGTCTGCGTGAGCGATGGTAAGGAATGAAGAAAGAGTCCCAGCGACTATCGCGAGAGTAGCGGTGCGGAAAAGGCGTTGGCCGAGCATGAGATGAAACCTTCCTTGACGAATGCGAAGAGAGTTCTTCCTCGCGCGACTTGCCGACAGATAGTTCATTAAACCGCGAAAGATGCCGGAAGTGTCGGAGAAAGGGGCTCCCTCCACGTCCACGGAAAAGAGACGAATTGGTCAATGGCTAGCCCGGCGTTGTCGTCTGCTCCAGCTCTTTTCGCAAACGATTCGATTCCTCTCGCAACTCGCGGAGCGATTCTCTATCACTCTTAACCTCTGGATTCTGAGGGAGTTTTTTGATCAGTGTATCGGTGAGATCAAGCGATTGCCGGGCATCGTCGAATCGCTTTGCGGCGACTTGGCATTTGGATAACCGAATGGTGATTCGCGGCGAAGTCGCGCCGCGCGTTTTGATATATTCTTCGTATTTCTCGATAGCCGCTTGATACTTGCCTTGCTCTTCCAGCTCATAAGCCCAGGAGAATGTTGCCCCTTCCCATTTCTGAGAGCCGGGCTCAATAGCATCACGATATTCGCGGCAGGCGGCGAGCGATCGATCATCGTTCAAATAAGAAGAAAGCATTTGTACCTTCCAATCGAGTGCCTTCAATCGCTCTGATGAACCGACTGGGTGTGATGCGATCTGCTTGTCATAGATCGCGATCGCTTCGTCAAATCGTTTGAGGTGACACAGGTGGAACGCAATTCGATCTTCTAACCACTTTGCATCTTCTGCATTGTCTTTGAACTCCTCCAGAATTGCTTTTGTATATTCCAGTCCCTCAGCATTCCTCTCCGCCCATTCAAGATAAACCCGCCGAGCCAACTTGAACCGCTTTCGCATCTCTGGATCGGAAATGGAAGGAAGTGTTTTGTCGATGTAGGTAATAGCATCATTGTATCTCTTTTCACTGTCGTATTTATCCAGTTCCTTATACAGATGCTCTCGGTTGACATAATCATCGAGCTTCTGCCGACGCGATTTATAGATCATTCGCAGGCCGGCTTTATCTTCGGAGTCCAGTTTGCAAATCTCATCAATGATATTGGAGTAGAAGACGATCAGCGCATCTGTTTCGCGCTTCTTCAAACTCCCCAGGTTCGGACCGACGGCTGACAGCGCGCGGTGAAGCGACTGGGCACGCTCCAGCCCCGTTTGTTGCTGGGCGGCGGCGAGATAACGATCACGCACTTTCTTCCGAGCCGCATAATAGCTGAGATGGCGTAGATACCCTTTCGGGCTGATCTTTGAGATGTATCCAGTGTAAGCGTAAGGGGTACCTGACTCATCTGTCAGGACGACGATCGGGTTCCCAGTGATTAAGTACTTTTTCTTCCAGCCTTCGTAAAGATCTTGCAGGCCCTCGGGATAATCCTCGGCCGAGGGATAGTCGAGTTCGACAAGGATGAAGTCCTTCTGGGCGGCCGCAAATTCGGGTTTCGAAAAGATCTCTTCATCAAGCAATGTGCAATAGTGACACCAACCGTGGCCGGTAAAGTTAATGAGCACGTCTTTCTTCTGCTCTCGCGCGAGCTTCAATCCTTCATCGATATTCCTGACCCAATGAATCGCGGGCTTTTCGCTCTCGTCAGCCAAAAGAGCCGCCGGTGAGAATATGACCGTCAGACATATGACCGATAATGTTTTCATCTCTTATTGACCTCGGTGGTTTTGGTGGGAAGGCGAGGCGAGAACTCCGACTTCGTTCAAACTAACAACGCATCCGACGCTTGTAAAGTTCGGATGGAATTCAATGGAATTCAAACGGGATCAGGTTTATGAAGAAAATTCATTCCAACTCCACATAGGGCGAATAGGGAAAGGCCTCACCAAGGTCGAAAGGGCGGGATTCATGGATCGGCGGCAATTTCTCGGTGCATCGGCGGTGGGTACGGCGCTCGCGCTCGACCTTGGAAAATCGGAGGCTCGTGCCCAAGATCCGGTCGGAGAACCGCGGCCGCTTCAGCTTCGCTATGCCGTCAACATCGGAACCCACTTCACGACCCATACCATTCCCGAGCGGCTCAAACTCGTCGCGGATGCTGGTTTCAAAGCGGTTGAGAACAACGGCTTGCCCGGCTTTCAACGCTTGGCGAACAGTGATGAGCCGAACTACGACGCGATCGGCATCTATGGGGAAATGCTCAAGGTTCACGGACTGTCGCAAGGTACATGGGTCACGAATGGTTGCGCGGGGAAGTGTCCATGCAGCATGATCGATCCGGAGGGGCAGGCGAACTTTATCAAGCAGGTGCATGAGTCGACTCGAATCAGGCCGCTGGTCGACGGGACGATCTCAACCGTGACGAGTGGCGTCGAGATTCCGGGTCTGAGCAAGGAGGAAATGACCAAGCGGGTTATCGAGATGCTCAAAAAAGCGGCTGAGATCGTAGAGAAGGCCGGGGGGCCGATTCTTGTCCTCGAACCGCTGAATGTGCTCGTCGATCACCCCGGCTATCACGTCGTGAAGGGGGATCATGCGGTTGAGATCATCGACGCCGTCGGCAGTTCGAAAGTGAAGCTTTGCTGGGACATCTATCACCAGCAGATCAGCGAGGGGAATCTCATCAATAACATCCGGAAGTATTACGACCGGATCGGCTACTTCCAGTTCGGCGACAACCCCGGTCGACACGAACCGTTCACGGGAGAGATCTTCTACCCGAACGTCTTCAAAGCAATCTATGACCTGGGCTATCAGGGGATGGTCGGCGGCGAGTACTCTCCCGCTGGGGGTGGATCGGACGAATCGAGCCAAAAGTCACTGGCGGCGATTCGTAAGGCCGACATCTGGTGAAATTGCTGTGAAAGTACCGAAGGCTCTTGTCGAATCGAACTCCGTCTGTCAGAATCATTGACGGTTGTCGAAGGGCTGTCCAGAATACGTCCTATTCCCGCCGGACGTCGAGCACGAGCGATCACTCCTCTCCATCCTCCGTCTCAGGGGAGATGGAATGGCAAGTGAGTCGCTCGATCTGACATCGAGGTCGATCATGCAGCACTCCCCAGGGCTTCGCGGTCTTTTCATTTGCGTCATAGTTCTTGCGGTATTTGTTAGCGGCTCTCAAGTCTCCGCCGCACCTGCCGCTGATAAGGAAACGCCTCCCTCTCAAAAGTCACTTTTCACCTATGTCGATCCATCTGATCCCGCGAAGAATTGTTTCGCGCTTGTGTTACAGGACACGGCTGCCCCCTTTACTCCGCGCGCAATTGATCTCGGCGTCATCATCGACTTGTCCGCCAGCCAATCCGGGCCCGCCCGGAAGGAAAGCATCGCGCATCTCCGTTTGACGTTGAAACAACTGGTCGGCGGAAGCCGTGTTCAGATTTGGGCGTCGCACCTAGAGGGAAAGCCGCTGCTCCCCCAACCAGCCGCGGTCGGTGCAATAAGTCTCACCGCCGCGGTCGATGCGCTTGAGCAAGATGTGCCGATGGGCGTGTCCGATCTCCCCGTTACCTTCGAATGGATGAATGATTGGCTATCGGATAAGGGGGGCGATCTGCCGAAGCGAATCGTCTATATCGGCGACGGACAAAGTATGAGTGTGAAGCGCGCCGGGACGACCTTCGATAGTTTCGCAAAAGCGGCTCTCGATGCGGAAGCGGCTCTTTTCTTCCTCCCCGTAGGACAGAAATTTCCCTCTCCGGTGGAAGGTGTGGTCACTCGAACGGGTGGACGTGTTTTGAGGCCGGGAGATACGATTCTCGCTCTTTCGCAACCGATCTTCCGCGTTCAATTGCTCAAGATCGAATTACTCGACGATACGGATGGCTCCAAGAAATCCCCGCCCTCCGAAGTTCTTGCCCATTACCCAGAACAGTTACCCCCACTTCGGAACGATGGGACAACACTCGTCGTCGGCGAAGGGACAGTGGATCCAGGGGTGCGACTCACGATCACTGGAACGCGTGACAGAGTTCCCGCGACGATCCAAACCGTCGTGCGCGCCGAGAGTTCGCCCGAGTTTCGTTACCTTCGCCCCCTTGTTGATCGTTGGAAACAGGAGCCGATGCTGGCGGCGAATCTGAGTGCGGCGAACGTACTGAATGAGGCTCGAACGCTATTACAGGCAAAGACCGAGTTGTGGACCGCTCAGGGAGAGGCTGCGCTTGCCGAGCGACGACTGGATGAAGCGAAGAATCATTTTGCCGCGGCACTTCAGTGGGATCCGAACAATCCGGAGGCGGAGGCGGGACTTAAGGCGACGAACAAACTGAAAGACGCCGGTTCCGTTCAAGCGAGACCGGTGACAGAGTCGCCGAGACTAGATGCTCCCAAGGTGAAGCCCACCAATCGAGAGCCCTCCAATGATCCCTTGGCGGATGCCAAAGCTCGTCAAGCGGTCGTGAAGCAGATGGTGACGAAGTCGGTGACCGAATCGCTTGAGGAATCGCGTCGCATCGCCAGGCGCGATCCGTTGGCGGCGCGACAAATCCTGAAGCGGATGGTGCAGACAATTGATGCTTCCGATCTCGACGGCGATACGAAGGTAAAACTTCGGAGTCGGCTCGAATCGCAGCTTCGCATTCTTTTCCGAGAGCAGCAACGGACTGAAGTTGAGAGTGCTGATCGATCGCGCGCGTTGGCTCAGTCGAGCGCCCGCGCATCGCGACAAGCACAGGAACTGAGTCGGCAGCAGCAAGACAAGCAACTTCTCGACGAGTTTCGCACGTTGATGTCGCAAGGGGAATATCGAGAAGCCTCACGCGTGGCGGATGAAGTGGTGCAGCAGTCGCCGAACAATGTGGCGGCACTCGCTTCCAGTTTGCAAGCGAATCTCGCGGACCGTTACGCGCAGATTGAAGATGTGGAATGGGCTCGGCAATCAGGTTGGTGGAACACCTTGCAAGCGTCGGAAACGTCGGCCATCCCGATGTCAGATGCGCGCCCGGTCGTATTTCCGGGAGCAAGGGAGTGGGAAGAGCTGACGAAGCGGCGCGAGAAATACAAGGAGCCGACGCTCGCTCCGGTGTCACCGGCCGAGGAGAAGATTCGCAAGGCTCTGACTCGCCCCATCACGTTTGATTTCCGCGAAACGCCGCTCGATCAGATCACGAAGTTCGTCCAAGACTTCGCTGGGATCAACGTCGTGCTCGATCAGGTCGGCCTTGACGAAGCGGGAGTTGATTCAGAAGAGCCGATTTCGCTTCAGCTCGACGATATTCCTCTGAAGTCGGGACTCAAGCTGATGCTTGGGCCGCTCGAGCTCGCCTATTTGATCAAGGATGATGTGCTGCTCATCACGAGTAAGGAAAAGGCGGAGTCGCTTCTCGTGACGAAGGTTTACCCGGTGGCCGATCTCGTGATTCCCATCACGAACTTTAACAGCGGCGTCGGTGCGAACGGCCAGGTCGGCGGTCAAGGAATGCAAGGAGGCTCCGGGCTCGGCAATTCCGGTGGACTCGGATCAGGCTCCGGATTTGGGTCGGGAAACTTTGGAAACTCAGGGGGTGGCGGACGCGGATTTCCACGAGTCTCTTCGAAGGGTCTTCGCGAGATACTCGATGCGGTTGATAAAGATTCATCCGCCGACGATGAAAAGAGTCATTGGGAGCAACATCTGGCGAAGGGGCCGGAGTCCGAGGAATCCCTTCGTGCCGCACTTGTCGTCTTAATGGACAAGCAGAAATATCGCGAGGCGGTCGACCTACTTCAATCGATCACTCGCCATCAAGAAGCCCCGTCTTGGGCTTATCCCGCCTTGGCCCTTGCGGAACAGCTCTTCGGGGGTGAGCAGGAAGTCATTCGTCGTGCCATTCTCTCTCTCGTCGATCAGGATCCTTACGATCTCTCCACTCGGTTGGAGGCAGCGGAGCAGTTGGCTCGCGCGGGACTTAAGCGAGAATCCTTTGACCTGTTGCAGCAAACGGAGGCGGAATTTGGGCCATCCGTCAACGTGTATTTTTTGACATTGCAGCGGGCGGCGGCGGATTTGGACGGAGAAATGCTTCTCTGGAGTACTGAGAATCTGCTGTCTCATGAGTGGCCCAGCGAAGGGCGAGATGTGCATGCCGAATCACGTGCCATCGTTTCGAACGTGGTGGCCAACCTTCGAGCAGAGGGGCGAAAGGAAGAGGCGGATCGATTGCAGCGCCTGGCGGAGGTGGCACGTATTCGTGACATAGAGGTGACAGTGCATTGGGAAGGAGAGGCAGATATCGACTTGGCGGTGGTCGAGCCGTCGAACCTATTATGTTCGACACTCACTCCTCGAACTTTAGGAGGGGGCGTTCTTTCGACCGATAGCAAGGGGACGACCGAGAAATACATCGCGGCGGAGGCATGGAGCGGCGAATATGAAATCCGGCTCCAACCGGTCTGGGGAAAGCCGACCGGCGGAATCGCTAACGTCGATATCATACTGCACAAGGGAACGAATCAGGAAAGGCGCGAGCGGCGGACGGTGAAGATTGACGGTCTCGGAGGAGAGTCGATCGCCCCGTTAAAGGTATCGCTCGATCACGGCCGTAGACAAGAGCCCGCGGTGCTCAGCCCTGATCGACGGCTCGTCTATGGAAATGAATCGGAGGAACGGGGAGATGCCCGCGCCCAGCTTCGTCAACTCGCGAACGGAGCGAATGCGGAACCTGGCCCCATGCCGCCGCGCGGTCGATTCGGGGCGCGAAGACAAGGACTAGGGGCTGCCGGAGGAGGGGGTGTCGTTGCGTTCGATCCGGTCATCACACCGATACCGAACGGTACCCGTCTCACCGCTCAAGCGGTCGTTTCCGCCGATCGACGCTTCGTTCGGCTGCAAATGGTTCCGCTTCTCCAAACGATTCAAAGTATCAACGATGTCCGAACGATTAGTGTCGGAGGCGCGGTAGGTGGCGGTGGAGGAGTTAACCAGCCCGTCCAACTTCCGGCGGGTCAGAACCCGTGAGTGACATACCCAGGTCACTGGCTGATGAGCTCAATGGTGACTGTGGGCCGAGTCGTTCTAGCCGAGAATGCTTGATATGCTTTATCCCGCTGTCACTCGTCGGATTTCTTGTTGCTTACCCATCGAGAGATTGAACCGGCAATCGGCAAGCGATCGAGCGCCCCTTTGATCCTCTTCACAAATCCCTGTGTCTCACGAGCTCGCTCGTCAAGGACCATCAATTGTTGGTGCGCACCGACGATCAGTTCTTCCATCTTCGTAAACTTCGAGTCCGAGTATTGTTCCTGCGCATGCCGGTAACTATCGAACCAGATGCGTCCCAGAACGGTTGGATAACGGTCGATCGCGCGGACATCGCTTGTCTGGCGAAGGATCAGAATGAATTCGATGTCCGTTGCCAAGCCATCCACGATCTCAAACGGCACATTCAGATGTCGGGCGACGTACTCCAGGATTTCGATCAGATCATCCGCGAGCCAAACATTGGTGTGGATCGATCGTCGGCGACAGTCGGCGATCCTTTCGTGATAGCCCGGCGTGGTGGGCGTGATCGGCGTCTCCGGTTGCTCCGCTTCGTTGAGGAAACGGACGATCATCTCGTCCGTCAGGTCGAAGGTTCCTCGCTCATGACGGTCGATCAATTCTCGCAGCGGAGTTCGGCGCCTGTCCCGATCGAAGAATGCTCTCTTGTCGGGGATGGCAAGGTAGAACAGCCCTCCATTTCTCAATAGTCGGTGGACGCGCGACAGGAAAAGGAGGGGGTTGACAAGATGCTCGATCACATGGCTGGCGATCACGAAATCGACGCTGGCCGGACCGATGACTTGATCGAAGTCCTCCCGCTCGAAATCGAGGGGAAAATCGATGGTTGAGGGAAAGCTGTCGATGTGGTCGGCCAGTTCGGGAAACAGTTGCGCGAATGTTTCCTTGTCGAAGCGATCACAGTAACGAATGCGCGTAACAAGCCGAGTGAGAGGAAGGGGATGGCAGCCGGGTCCGAACTCGATCCCGTCTCCCTGAAGTTCACGGGCTAGGCGTCGACGAGGAAGCTCATGCGGCAGGGGGGTAGGCATCTTCTTCGTCTGATCGCTCGCCATGAACTCCTCCCTGAGTTTGCCGCCGGCTCTCTCGTGACTAGACCGATGCGGGATGAGCGACCATGGCCAGGACCGCTTCGACGAGTTTATCGGCGCCGACATATATTTCGCTGATTCGCTGAGCTTCCATGTAACAGGGAGTCGTCACGATGCGATTTTTCTTATCGATGGCGATCTCGTCGACGTCATGAGCGGCGTGTACCGCGCCCATCGCCTCGATCTTCGCGGCGGTTCCTTTGTCATGCCCGATGGTCACGGTTGGTCGAACAGTCTTGCCGAATACCTTGGCAGCGATGACGGGAGCGATGCACGCCAGCCCGATTGGTTTTCCCGCTTGATGTGCTTCCTGCAAAAGCTTCGCGACATGGGGATCAACCGAGCAGTTCTCTCCCTCGGTCGCGAACGTGCAGAGATTTTTCGCGGCGCCGAATCCACCCGGAAAGATGAAGGCGTCGTAGTCCGCCACCTTTACTTTTGCCAAGTCGATAACTTCGCCGCGCGCGATTCGGGCTGATTCCTCCAAGACGTTTCGTTCCCCCAGGCCGGGACTCTTGGCCAGATGATTGACCACGGGAGCGGCTTTATTGGAAGCCATGCATTGGACCTGGGCACCCCGTTGGTCGAGGGCGAGCAGGATGCAAACCGCCTCGTGAATCTCACTGCCGTCGAATACGCCGCAACCACTCAGAATCACGCCGACCTTTGCCATGATGAAATCCTCCGAATTCAAACTTTTACCTTGGATGCGGCATCCATTGACGCGCGATGATTTTCACGCTTCTCGCACCTCTGAGTATAGAGCAGTTGCGGTGCCCGTCTGTAGTCACTTTCGTTGACAACAACGCTGATCGAGGTGGAAGACGTGTCTCTGCTTCGGCAGCGATCAGTGCGTGTTGCTCAGCCGGGGTATTCCCCGAAGGTTGGCCATCAATCCGCAAACCATGGGAAAACACGTTGCCGCAAGTTGCGAGGGCCGCTATCATTGGGCCTGACCGTGATTGGTGTCCAGTTGGTCGTCCTGACCGGCTGGTTAACAGGGAACTCCGGTGCGATTCCGGGACGGTCCCCGCCGCTGTGACTGAATGTCATGCGGGCCTCGATTACTGCAATGCCATTGCTGGCAAGTTGTTCAGCGAGAAGGCAAGAGGTTCCGCTAGTTCAGAAGCCAGAAGACCTACCAATCACTTTTAGCGTTGGCCTTGCGTGGGAACGGGGCCAGTTGCGAGCGACGCCTTCCGACGCCGCCTGCAGAGGTTGCATCATTACCGGTCTGCGATTCCGTGGGTAACACGTTCATGCGTCGAGCATGGGCGTCCTCCATGGCTTTTGCATTCCGTAGCGATGAGCACCTTCTTTGATCGCAGGAATAACCCCATGAAGGGTCAGCCGCGTTTTCGTGGCTTCACTCTGATCGAGCTTTTGATCGTCATCGCGATCATTGGATTGCTCGTTGCGCTTCTGGCTCCGGCTGCGAATGCGGTCCGGATGAACATGAATCGCATGGGATGCGCGATCAACCTGAAGCAGATCGGGACCGGAATCGAGCTCTATTACCAAACGTGGGATCGTTTTCCCCCGGGGGGTTGGGGCTGGCGCCCGTTCAGCGTTCCGAAGGGGACGCCTCCAGACACGTATCGTCAACTGGCATGGTCCGCGCTCATACTCGACTACCTTGATGCGAAGGGAGTGAGTTCGCTTCTGAACATCGACAAAGCATTCGACAGCGCCGCGAATACGACTGCTGCCGCGATGGTGGTATCGCTTTACATTTGCCCTGCCGTGCCGACGAAGCCCTTTTCTCCCAGCGGACGAGCGCCAAGCCACTACGGCGGAATGTACGGCGAACGGATCAGCGGCCCAAATAATCCACCCAAAGGGCTAATGATTTATGACACCACGTTTCAAAAGCGGGAAGTCACCGACGGTATTGCCCAGACGATCATCGTTTCAGAGGACTCGACGAATTCCGGGGGGGAATGGATCAACGGATTAAACGTCTTCGACCAGGCTTATCCGGTCAACCGTGCCCCCGCGATCGAAAACGACATGAGAAGCGAACACAAGGGGGGCGTGAATAGCCTTTTCGCAGATGGAAGCGTGAAGTTTCTTAATCAACACATGGATCTAAAGATAGTCGCGGCGATATGTACGCGAGAAGGGGGGGAATTGATCGACAGCAATGCCATTGAGTGACACATCGATGTCACCGTTCGTTCTTTTTTCAATCCTTCCGGGGCGATGAAACCGCTTTATCGTTCCACCAACACCAACCGTTTACCACCCACCGAGGGAGAATCTGACATGCGAATTCCATTCATCCTTAGCGCGTTCCTACTCTTAGCTTCTTCCTTATCTATTCACGCAGCCCCGATTGATTTCGAGGATGTCCCCCTCGCGCCGAACTCGTTCTACAACGGGTCCGACAATACGGGTGGTTTCACCAGCGGCACTGGATTCTTCAACAATACTTACACGGACTTTGGGGGTGGATTCACGGGCTGGACGGGATGGTCGGTTTCCAGTGTGACCGACCCGACAACACCCGGATTTGGCAATCAATATGCCGCTTATCCTGGTTCAGGCTCAGGCGGTTCGTCGAATTACGGCGTTCTCTTCGCCAGTCCATGGGACGAGGCATTCATTACCTTTAGCGGTGGTGAACTGCTCAAGTCGATCGACATTTCAAACACGACCTATGCCGCCCTTTCCATGAAGGATGGGGACGCGTTTGCGAAGAAGTTCGGCGGGATAACGGGAAATGATCCTGATTATTTCGGTTGGACGATCACCGGAACCGACGCGAGCAATCAAGTGATTGGTTCCATTGACGTCTATCTCGCGGACTATCGCTTCGCGAACAACTCGCTCGATTATATCGTGAGTCAGTGGATCACGGTTGATCTGTCGACGCTCGCCAATGCCGTACGGCTCGACTTCACTCCCTTTTCGTCCGACATCGGCCAGTTCGGCATCAATACGCCGACCTATCTGGCGGCGGATAACGTCGTTTTCGTACCAGAGGTTTCAACGCTCGCGCTCTGCGGAGTCGGCAGCTTGATTTCGCTCGCCCTCGTCCTCAAACGCAACTCCCTGGCTTCTCGCTCGAGAAGCTAGTTCGTCAAGCGGTCGTTGACTCGCGGGACGGAAGGTTTTCCGTCCCGGCGATTCATCTTCGCGATCGTGACCCCGAATTTTTGTTTGCGAACGGCAAGTCTCGGCCTTGGTCAGAGTTCGAGCGATGCTGCGCGCATGATGAATCAAAACTCCTTGCATGATCATCCTTGGAAAGGAATCTCAACATGTTCGAACGATGGAAGAACGTCGTTACTTTTCTCGTGGTATTGTCGCCGACCCTTGTTTGGGGCGGACCCTACTCGACGGCCTTGCAGAATCAGACGCCGAGCGCAGTGGACCCGGGTGTTCCCGGTTTCGTTGGACCGGCGGGAGCAGGCATCACGGCAACGCAGAGCAATGGGAACGTCATCAATCCCATTTTCCAAAGCTGGGCTACCGGCGTGGTGAATTACTCACCGACCCCAGGGGTCAGCAGTGCGTGGAAAGATCCGATTAAAGCTCTCGGCGCGGTGACGGGGAACAATCTCGACATCGTTTCGCTCGGCGATTTGACGAACCCGGCCAATCCCCCCGCCCTCGGCGCGAAGCCACCGTTTTCTGATGATGGTCGTCCCTATTCGGGAAACTTGAACGATCCCAATGATGGATGGGGTTTCATCGGAATCGATTCTCCCGGACAAATAACGCTTTCCTTCGCAAATGGGATATCGATGAGCGGCGGAGCCGATTTCGTCGTCTTTGAAAACAGCTCTGGTTCGCAAACAAATGCCTTCATCGAACTGGCCTATGTTGAAGTCTCAACGAACGGGATCGACTTCGCGCGCTTCGCCTCGACGTATCTCAACACGACGCCGACCGGCGCATTCACCACACTCGATCCAACAAATATCGACAATCTGGCGGGAAAGCATGTGAATGCAGGGGGCAACTCATGGGGGACGCCATTCTCACTAGGGGATTTGGCCGATGATTCATTGGTCTTGAGCGGCGCAGTCGACTTATCACAGATTTGGTACGTACGACTCGTCGATATCCCTGGCACTGGTGCATTCAAGGATTCACACGGAAACGCGATCTATGATCCAACGCCGACGAATGGTTCGAGCGGCTTTGACCTGGAAGCGGTCGGCGTGATTCATCAGGTCGTTCCGGAGACATCGGCGCTCGTACTGGTCGGTCTCGGTGTAATCACTTTCGGACTTGCACGAGTAGCGCGCCGAAAAGTTTCGTTGACATCGAACTAACGTTCCCCGGATTTTTCGGAAGTAGGGAAGCGTGATTACGATCGGGAGGTAGTCCGCTCGCTCATCATCGCTTTCTGCTTTTGAAGCCCCTTGGAGGAAAGTCCTCGGAAAAGCCAGTCGAGCAATCGTTTCGGCAAGTAAGCTGACAGCCTTGCGACGATCGCTCGATCCCAAGGAAATGCGACCTCGACCGGCTTTTTCACGAGGACGTGGTCAACGATCACTCGAACGACTTCATCCGTTCTCAGGATGCGCGATCCCGAGAACGTGAGAGCGGCCGCCGAGAAGTCGACCTGGTAATCGACCATTGGGGTGTCCACCGCATCAGGACAGACCAGCGTTACGGCGACCTGATGTTGGCGCAGCTCTTGCGCGACGGCGAGAGTGAAACCCCGAATCGCGAACTTCGAAGCACAGTAGATGGAAAGACCTGGAACCGGCGCGAGCGACGCCATTGAGCCGACATTGACGATATGGCCCCTTCGGTGGGGAATCATGACCTCCGCCGCCGCGCGCGTGCCAAGTATCATTCCTTTGGTGTTCACGTCGAGCTGAAGCGAGATGTTGGCCGGGGATAGTTCGTGAATGAATTCCGGACGTACTACACCCGCGACATTGATCAGTAGATCGAGTCCCCCCTGACATCCGGCCGCCTCTTCGACAATGCCTCGCCATGACTCCGCGTCTCGAACGTCATGGCGTCTGATAAGGACGGACGGCTCTCGCCAGCTAAGCCGTTCGGCGGTCCGCTGTAATGAGTTTTCGTCAATATCCGTCGCATGAACGAAATAGCCTCGTCGTGACAATTCATCGACAAGCGCCCGCCCGATCCCACTTGCCGCCCCCGTGACTATCGCTCTCACCGTTCCCCCAAGATTTCAATTCCATTGGTGATCTGGCTGACCGGAAGGTCTTTCCCGAACTTTCTTATCATCGAGAGGTGGTGGCGACTTGCCAACAGCTTGCTCCGTGAAACGGGAGACGACTCAAAATAGCATGGGAGAGCATCGGGAAAGAGCCAGGAAGAAACATTAATTGACATATCGATAGATTCCGATATATTTGATGACGAAGGACTTCCCGGCGGATTGCTAGGAAGATCATTCGACGCGGGATGATCTCTACGGCGAGGAAAGAAGCGATGAAATTGATCATTGTCGGCGGAGTGGCGGGGGGAGCTTCAGCGGCCGCTCGGGCACGCCGAATGTCGGAACAGGCCGAGATTATTCTGTTCGAACGGGGACCAGACGTTTCCTTCGCGAATTGCGGTCTTCCCTACTACTTAGGAGGAGAGATCAAGGAGCGGTCGAAACTTTTGGTTACGACGCCGGACAAGCTAAAAGCTCGTTTCGAGATCGACGTCCGGGTGCGAACATCCGTTGAGAAGATCGATCGAGCGAACAAACTGGTGTATGTGCGCGACCTGGCGACGAATCGGGAATACACCGAAAGCTACGATAAGCTGATCTTGTCTCCGGGAGCGGCTCCCCTGCGCCCCAACCTTCCGGGAATAGATTTGCCAGGGATTTATACTCTTCGCAACTTGCAAGACACCGACCACATCAAAGCATCACTCAACGGAAAGATCAAAAATGCCGTCGTGATTGGTGGCGGATTCATCGGGCTGGAATTGATCGAGAACTTCCTCAAGCTCGGCATCGAAACTTCACTCGTGGAGTACAACGATCAGGTTCTTCCGCCGTTCGATAAGGAGATGACGACTCCAATCGTGGAAGTTCTTCAGCGGCGCGGAGCAAACCTCCTTCTCGGAGATGCAGCCGAGAGTTTCACAACATCGTCCCAGGGAATCGTTGTTCATTTGAAGTCCGGGAGAAAGTTGGTGACGCAGCTGGCAGTCCTGGGAGTCGGCGTTCGTCCGGAGAACAAACTGGCGATCGATGCCGGACTCGAGGTCGGCAAACGAGGGGGCATTCATGTCAATGCCCACATGCAAACGACGGATCCAGACATCTATGCGGTCGGCGATGCCGTGGAGACGACCGATTTCCTATTCGGAGGCGTCACGCAGATCCCGCTCGCGGGTCCCGCGAATAGGCAAGGGCGGATCGCGGCCGATCACGCGCTTGGGAAGGAGACTCGTTACCGGGGGACGCAGGGGACCGCCATTGTCGGCGTGTTTGAGATCACTGCGGCGATGACCGGCGCGTCGGAGAAATGGCTCAGGCAGAATAATCGCTCGTTCCGCGCGGTTTATGTTCATCCTGCGAATCATGCCAGCTACTATCCCGGTGCCGAGCAGATGACCATCAAGCTCCTCTTCGATCCAGACAATGGACGGGTACTCGGGGGACAAGTCGTGGGGGGAAGCGGAGCCGATAAGCGGACTGATGTTTTGGCAATGGCAATTCAGGCAGGGATGACGGTGTTTGATCTAGAAGAAGCCGAGTTGGCCTACGCGCCCGCCTACGGTTCGGCGAAGGACCCGATCAACATGGCTGGCTTCGTGGCCGCGAATTGGATTCGAGGCGATCATCCGCAAATGGGAATGGGGGAGTGGCTCGCGTTGCCGGAAACGGATCGTCCCTTCCTTTTGGATGTCCGCACTCCCACGGAGTTCGAAGCAGGTCATCTCCCGGGGGCGACGAACATTCCCGTCGATGATTTGCGAAAGAGGTTGGAGGAGATTCCAAAGGACAAGGAGATCGCGACATACTGCCAAGTCGGTCAGCGGGGTTACATCGCGCTTCGAATCCTAATGCAGTCCGGTTTTCGCGCGATGAACTTGAGTGGTGGGTATAAGGCTTATCGACTCTTCGTTCCGGAAGGGAAGGGCGAGTCGGCCAAATTGAAGTAGTGAGTTCTACTTCGAGAAGTCGACTTCCGCCGGACGTGGCTTGCCGAACATGAACCCCTGGGCGAGATCAAACCCAAGGTGTTCGCACATATCTCGCTCTTGCTTGAGCTCGACTCCTTCGGCCAGTGTCTCCACGCCCAGATCGCGGGCGATGTGAATGAGACTCTCGATGAGCTGAAGCTTCGCGGGAAGTGCCTCATGGATCTGTCGAATGAGGCTGACGTCAAACTTGATGTAGTCGGGTGGGACCTCGGCAAGTTCGTTCAGTCTGGCCTGACCCGCGCCAAAATCGTCATAAGCCAATCCGATACCGAGTGATACGAGATTGGCGCGAAGCTCGCGCATCTGCACCGGATCGGTCATCGCGGATTCGTGTACTTCCAGGACGACGGGCACATTCGGGAACTGTTCACGAAGTTCGCTCAGCGAATGGATGAGCTGCGTCCCTGCGACCTCGGCAGGATGCATGTTGACGAAGAGGAGATGACCCCCGTCTAGTTTGGCTCCGGCCCGAACACCCACCCAGCGGAAGAGTTCACTCAGGTTCACTTCCATGCCGTAGGTTGCGGCCATCGCGAAAAGTTCGACGGGGGAGACCGGCAATCCCGGCATCGAGCCTCTACCCAAAACCTCGTATCCGACCCGCTCTCCGGTCGATAGCCGGACGATTGGTTGGAAGAAGGGGGTGACCGCTTCCTTCTGAATGAGTTCGAGAAATTCCCGGTGGCCGAATAGCTGTTTATGCGTCTGGTCGAGTGGAATGATCGCCGTCTGATCAATGGAAAGCGTTTGCTCTTCGGCACCGCTGGCCGCTTTGAAGCGAAATTCAAGGGACGCGAATCGGATCAGGTCGCCGTCGCTCAGCGTGGCCGCCTCACTGATTCGCCTGCCGTTGTGAAATGTTCCGTTCGTGCTTTCGAGGTCGCGAATCCAAAGATGATCCCCCTCGCGAAATATCTCGGCATGAAATTGCGATACACGGGGATCATTGAGTTGTAGTTCGAGTTCAACTCTTCGGCCGATTCGGCAGGGGAGATGATGAATCGGCAAATGAACAATGCGGCCTGTCCCTTCGATGAACCCTTCCAGGTAGGCTGCGATCTTGCTCATCGTGGGAACCTATTCATTCATCGATCGTCAATGTTGGCACGGATTCTCGGTCCGGAGTCTTCGCTCGAAAAGGCCGAGTTCTCGATTCTTCGGAGTGTTCTGGGAGCCGGACGAGACATGTTCAGTCTACGGAGAGAAGGGAATAAACGATAGCGGCCAGGTGCTGGTTCTCGCCGTGATATGCGGGAATGCCTCAAGCTGAACCCGAAGATGCCGATTCTCAGGCCGGGAAACGTTTAGCGACTTCGTTAGAAATGAACGGGAATCGCTTGGTCGAAGTACGGCTCGAACGATCATTTTTCACGATATACTCGTGCTTTTGAGATGATCCCCAATTTGAAATGGCAGAGCGGATCGGTTCCCCTTCATTTTCCACTGAGAAGCAGGTCCAGAATTACATGATTCGAATCGGCATTGTCGGGTGCGGCCGGATTCTCGCCGCCCATTTGCGCGGCTATCGTCTTCTGCAAGAGGCGGGCGAACGGGATTTCGCTATCACTGCCCTCTGTGCCCGCGATCCGCGCGACGCGGAAGGGTATATCCGACGAGGCCACGGGCCGGCGCAGCGGATTCCATGCAGCAATATCGCCGGCGATCCACTCTCCATTGGCGATGAATATCTCTCCGACTTTCAGGAGACGACCGGCGTCGAAGTCTTTACCGACTACCGCGAGATGATCGCGCGAGGGAAGATCGACGCCGTGATGGATCTGACATCGCACGGAATGCATCATCTCGTGGCAGAGGAATCCTTTCGGCATCGAAAGCATCTCTTATCACAAAAGCCGCTCGCGGCGACGGTCAAACTCGCGCGGCAAATGTGTGAGCAAGCGGACAAGGCCGGGGTGGCGTTCGGTACGTTCGAGTGCTTTCGGTTCCTCCCCGCCACTCGCGCGCTTCACTGGCTTTATCAGTCAGGGCGAGGAGGAAAGCTGCAGATGGTGCTGATCGGTTACATCGGCGCGTGGTGGGCCCCCAATCTCATCGTGGCGAATACCTCCTGGCGACATCGAAAGCTCGAAGGAGGTGGCATCACCATCGATTTCGGTGTCCACTTTTTTGATCAACTTCGCCTAGTCGCTGGCCGTCCGAAAACATTCACCGGCCATGTGCAGATCATCGAACCTCTTCGGGTGGAGCGAAATGAGTCGGGGAAAATCGTGAAGCAGATGGAGTGTGATTCCGACGACACCTGCTTCGCGACCGCTACCTTTGAGAATGGCGCCGTCTGTCAGCTCTCAGCCAGTTGGGCCGGGCATATCGCTCCCACGATCGTCGGAAGTGGATCCGTGTTTTATGGGACGAAGTCACGTGTGGATGGGTCCGTCGTCTTCATCGAGGACGAGGGGTCGCACCAGCTCGTCGAACTCTTCAAACAGGAAGCTCCGTCAACGCTTGTCGAGCAAGCCTTTCCAAAGGGGATCGACGATTGGTTCGCGCTCGGTCAGCGTGATTGGCTCGAGGCAATTCGGCATGATCGCGCTCCCGAAAGTAGCGGAGAGGAGGGACTCGCTGATTTGGCAGCGGCCTTTGCCATCCTGGAATCCGCTCATGCTGGTCGGCAAGTTTCGTTCGACGAAGTTCTTTCCGGCAAGCTACGGGACTTTCAAAAGCCAATCGATGATGCTCTTGAAGCGGGGAAACACTAGTGACAGAGTCTCCCGTTCAACTTGGGTCTCCTATCCTCGTCACCGGCGCGAGTGGATTTCTAGGAGATCATTTGGTGCGGCGTTTAACGGCTGACGGCCATCAAGTCGTGGGGACGTATTTCACGCAACCGATCGTGAAGGAGCGGCTCGAGTCGCGACAGATAGATCTTTCGAATGCCGAGGAGACGAAGAAGCTGCTGGAAGCAATTCGGCCCGGAACGGTTTTTCACACGGCTGCTCAAACGAATGTGGGGACTTGCCAATTGCATCCCGATCAGGCAAGGCAAGCGATTGTCGATGCCACTCGAAATCTCGTTGACGTCATGGATGGACTCGATCCAACGGCTTCGTTCGTGATGGTATCGACGGATCAGGTCTACGACGGTGCTCCCCTTGGAAAGAAAAGATACGATGAGAGCGACGCCGCCCAACCCTTGTCGACTTATGGAACGTTGAAACGAGAGGCAGAGGAGATCGTTCATCGGTTGCCGCGCGGCGCAGTCGTTCGCTCCGCGCTCATCTATGGACCGCCTGCCACGCACAAGCAGAGTTTTCTCGCCTGGTTGCTTGGATCACTCGAGCGAGGGGAACCCGTCACCTTGTTCGAGGACGAATGGCGCACGCCGATTCACGTCGATGATCTGATCGATGGGCTTCTGGCGGTGGCAAGGCATCGACGAAATGGACTTTGGTTGGCGGGGGGCTCGGATGCGTTATCTCGGATGGCGATGGGGGAGATTGCTTGTGATCTTCTGGGATATTCGCGATCGCTTCTTCAATCGAGCCGATTGAGTGATTCGAACTATCCCGCACCCCGCCCCGCTAACGTTTGCCTCGATTCGCGCAAACTCGAGGCTTTGGTCGGCCGGCCATTTCGCACATTTCGCGAGGGTTTACTTTCCATCAAGTAACTTCGACTCACTTCCGCTTGCGATCAAACTTCTGTCTGTAACGTGCCATTCGAGTGATATCAGGCCACAGGTCACGAAAGAGTGATTCGTTGAGAATCATTTCTCCCTCGTCTTTATTCATTCCCCATCGACCGATTCCACGAACAACCGCCGGCCAAATGAGACTTACTACACCGATCAGCAGTACGGCAAAGAGAAAGCCGAGTACGCCCGGGTGAAGATGAAAGACATCGCCCCATTGCCTTCCAATGAAGAGGAACGGCAAGAACCAGCGTGCCACGAAGGCGACGGCGAATCCGCTCGCCATCGTGAGAAACAGACCGGCCACTCGTCCGGGAGTGATCTGTTCCGGACGGGAATCTGTTTCCTGCTCAGCATTGGTCGAGATTCTCACTGAGGAAGCGAAATGGCGAATCCGTGCGTAACGATAGCTCAGTGTCGAATAGATGATGAAGGCGGCTCCGAGAAACAGCTCTTTTGCGGAAAGGGGTGCATCGAAATTGGGGATGACGCCGAGAAAATGGTTCGGGATTTGGAACAGGATGACGGCGATCAAAGCGAAGACGAGCGGCGGCGCCCAAATGACCCCGATCCCTCCGATCGTCAGAAATCCGAGTAACAACAGCGTCACTTCTGGGACGATTCGAACCGAGCTCACCAGCCACAGAAGAATCAGCCCGACAATCGCGGCGGCGGCCAGATGAAAGACGCCGACTCGGTCCTTCGGCAATCGAAAATGACTCGCGAGTCGTCCCTCAGTCATCGTTTTCCTCGAATCAGTCCGCCCGCCAACATCTTCACAGCTTGAATGATACTCGCCACCATAAAGAGGACGACAATCATTGCACCGGCCATGAAAAAAACGATTCCCATATGCTCGAAGAGTTCGACGCAGTACCACCAGAGGGGCCGCCAAAAGAAGACGCAAGCCATTGATGCGATCGACAAGTGGGGTCCATAGGGGATCATCCGATTTCCTGTGAAAATCCATCCGAAAATGCCGACGAAGACAGCCGACACCGGAGCGAGAAAGAAAGCGATCACACTCGTCTGCCAGCCGAGGAACGAGCCGACCATCGCCATCAGGGTGACATCGCCAAAGCCAATCGCTTCCACCCGAAAGATCCAGGAACAAATCGCGCGGACAATCCAGACCGTCCCTCCCCCGACCAAAAGTCCCACCAAGCCTGTTAAGAAGCCAAGCCACCTGTTCCAATGGTGTCGCCAATGGTCGTTGAATGCGAGACGGAGGTCTTCCATCCATGCGGGAGCTGTCTCCCATCCGAGCTGCTTCGCAAAGAAGTCGGGAGGGACGAGTCCTGTCGAGAAGTCAGGCCGGGGATGAAAGAGAAGGACGGGATGAAGCTCAACATACCAAAAGGTCCCGAGGGCGATGCCGATCAACATCCCGGTGACGGTGATCGAGTCGGGAATAATGAGCCAATCGAAATCGATGAAGGTTGCGGCTACGAGGAGCGTCGCCAGGATCGAATGATAAATCCATAACGCGATGATCTGGTGATTGTCATAACTGAGGGGTGTCCGCGCAAAGTAGACGCCGACTTGCCAGAAGTAGAGCGCATAGAGCCCCGCCACGAGCGAGGCGGTGAGGATTTGCAGAAAGATCGCTCGTCGGCGGAGTCTGGTGCCGCACGCGGGGCATTTTCGACCGGCGAGCCAATAGCCGACTAGCGGTACTGACCAACCCCAAGGTAGTGCCCCGTGACACTTCGCGCAGCGATCGCGGAACGGCCAGAAAAAACTCCGCCCGAGCGCCAGACGAACGACCATGCGATCGGCCCACTGCCCGGCCACCAGTCCGAGGAAAACTGCCCCGGCGAAGCCGAGCCACCAGTTCATGAGTGTCCCTCACGATCTGTTGTGAATGCTCGGACGATCTCTTGAGCTAACTCTTCAGGACTCGTTGATTCCGTTGAGAGAGAAAGCTTGGCGAGGGAGCGGTAGATCGGAGTTCGGCGAGTCAGCATTCGATCGATCTCGTCGATCCCTCCTTGTGCGGTAAGGTTCGGCCGTCGCGCCGCCGTGGTCTGATCGCCGGTGATTCGGTCGAGCAGAACTTCCTTGGGTGCCGTCAGCCAGACGACGAATCCATCCTTCAAGAGTGAATGATTACCAGGCCGTTCGATGACCCCGCCGCCCGTCGCGACGACTTGCCGGTCCTTTGCGGCCAGCGACGAAAGAACATTGCTTTCTCGGTCTCGAAACCCAGCCTCTCCCTCATCGGCAAAGATTTCGGCGATCGTCGCCTCGGCCTCTTCTTCAATGAGCGGGTCCATGTCGACGTGCCGCCAATCGGGGCCAAGCAACTTCGCGACGAGCGGAGCCACACTCGACTTGCCCGTTCCTCGATAGCCAATGAGATAGATGTTCACGTTTTCTTCTTTCGCCGGGCAAGCCGTGCTTCCCTCAGCATTTTCTTGGCCGGAGAGAGTTCCTCTAGGACGAGTTCCTTCATCAGGCCGGCCGGGGCCTTTTGGCCGGTGAAGATTTCGAACTGGGCTTCCGCCTGACTGACGAACATGTCAACGCCGGTGACTACTTTGGCACCTCGCTCCTCCGCATCGCGGAGCATCCGCGTCATCATCGGATTGTAGACGGTATCAAAGAAGACCATTCCCTGCTTCATGCTTCCGACGCCGTACGGCGAATCGTCGACATTCGGGTGCATGCCGACCGGCGTCCCGTTAATGACGACATCAACGAGGACCGTTTCCCGCTGTGCCCAATCGACGAATTTGCACCCGACCGCCTGAGCGAGAGCTTGCGATCGGCTGGACGTACGGCTTGCAATGGTGACGAGCGCCCCCCGGTCATGCAAGCTAAAGGCAAGCGTGCGAGCGACACCTCCCGCGCCGAGGACGAGGACCGACCGGCCCTTAAGTGAGCCATGCCCCGTGGCTGGATCGACCGGAAGCTGTGCTTCGAGCGAATTGATCGCGGCGGGACCGTCAGTGTTGAAGAGTTTTCGTTTGCCTTCCTCGTCGATGACAATGGTGTTCGCCGAGCCTGCCTTGGTAACTAAGGGATCCCCCGCTTGGCCCGTCGTGAGGATCGCCTCCTTGTGCGGGATGGTGACGCTTAGCCCGCGAACGCCCGCGATCCCCAGCTTTTCCAGGAACCGCGGCAAGTTGTTCTCTGAGACTTGCCAGGGTAGGTAAAGTCGATTCATGCCGAGTTCGAAATAGGCGGCATTGTGAACCAGCGGGCTCAAACTATGAGCGATCGGATCGCCTATCACGCCGTAGACTTCGGTCTCTGCTTTGATGCCGTCAAAGTTGTAGAAGTCGCGCATCGTATCGAAGGTCAAAAGCCCTGGGGCGACGATCCGTTCCGGGTTAAAGGCGGAGTAGGTGAACGGCGAACCAAGCTTCACGCAGAGGAGTCGGCTCGGCATGCCGACTTCATCCATGCAAAAGGCTACCGTCGGAATCGTGGCGTTCTTCACGACCGAGAGCATCTTGAAGTTGTCGGACGCCTTTTTCGCTTTCCCGGCTATCTTGATGACGTCGGGATCGAGCTTCGCCATCCGCTCCCAGAGCTCAGGGAGATGATGCGGCATGGTCCGCATGTTGTGATGGCTGACGATTCGTTTAGTCTGTCCGAATCGAGGGATCTGGCCGGCAACGTCGTCCTCGAGATCGACGTAATCGAAACCCTCCGCAATGGCCGCGCGCAGAAGCTGCAGCCGGCGTTCCTCGCTCCCCGCCCATTTGCCCCCCTCCTCACGGCGACGAATGGTGGCGATGAGCGGGCATTTTCGTTTGGCCAGGATCATGCCGAAACGAGGTTCACTCTTCAAGAAATCGAGCCGTAGCTCAAGGAGTTGGGCTCCCCGTTTGACGGCGGTCTTCATTTCGGCCAGGAGCGATTCATGCCGCTGGCGAGCAACGATAGCGCAAAGCATCAATTCTTCTTAGCAAAGTCCGGGCAATGCGTGGCCAATCCTGGGCGAGCTCTCAGGTCGAGAGCCGGCAAAAGGACCGCTTCTAGCGGCTGTAAGGTTCAGACGGGTCAAGAGTTCGCGAGAATATGTTGGCGGTGGGAGAGGGAATCAAAATGGAAAGGTGCCGTTTCAGGTAGATCGATGGGGTGGCATGTTCAAGTCTTCAACGCTTGAGCATGAGCCGTAGAAACGATGATTGGCCCAGAAAGGTCGAGTCACGGAATGGGCTGCATGATTGACATGAGTTACAGGCGGAGGTGGGACATGTTCAAGGCAAAAGAGCCCTGAACAAGTCCACCAGCGGTTAATTATCCGGTTGGTAAACGGGATGTTGAGTTTCTATCTCGAAAGGCGATCTACCTCTGCACCCCGCGACGATAGCCGGCGATGAGCAATCCAATCGCGCTCACTCCGCAAAGAATGAAGGTGCTTACTTCAGGGACTTGCACCAAGTTCACTGCGACATTCTGATTACCCAAGTAAGCCCCCACGAAGCTTGGATCGTACGAGTCATTCAGCACCTCATGGTTCTCGGGGTCGTATCCCCCGATGTATTCGTAGAACTCATAACGCCGTGTGATTGACTCATTACCCTGAGCGACGTCTCCCTCATCGATCTTCTCGGCGAGGTCTGGCCTGTTGGGATCCGTTTGCAGAAGTACCCATTCGATCTCCGTTTCCGTTTCGGGAGGCACCACCGCGTTTCCAACAACGAGTTGCTCCAGTTCGACGGGGCCGGCATTCTCCACCACGGTGGTAAAGACCTTAACCCATATCGCATCGCTCAACTGTTGTCCGTCTTCCGGCGCGGGCGCCTGAATCACCGCTTGAACCGCAACTGGATTGACGGGATTCGCGGGTGCAACGACGTTTAGGACCGGGGCAGGAACCTTGACGCTGGTACCGGCCAAAACCAAGTTGCCACTCCCATCGTCAAGCAGCCAGTGATAGATCGTGTTGGTTGGCACAACACCCAACGAAACCCCGAAATGGTCACCCGGGACATTCGGATAAGCAGGGTCACCGCCATAGGTGGGATTATAAAGGGAATGCCCTCCCGTCGGGCCGTATGGTCCTGAGTCCGTACCCACTGCCCATGAACCGTTTGAGTATGCGCTCTGATAGCGAATGAACGTATTCCCTCCGACTGTTGTAATCGTCGGATCGCCGTAACGATTGTACGGAGCGCCGAATGTGGAATAAACTTGAGAACTATCGCACCCATCTAGCTCGATTTCAAATCCATGTGCCGTCTGGCCGGTATCGTTGATGATGTCGAAATTACTCAGCTCACCATAAATAGGTGAGGCAATCGACGGTGTAGCCATTGAAAGAGCTGACATTGCGGCACTAAGTAAAAGACCAAGTGCCTTTCCGCGAGGACTACGCAAACGAACCATTGGGGAGTCTCCTCAAGGGTGTGAGCCAACGAGCGAGGACGGCGTCAGTGTTGGCGGAATCCTTCCTCCAAGGAAGGCAACACGGTCGCCAAGTCCATCACTTTTGATCAAGGCAGGCGAAACAGTACGCAGCAACTCATGGACGATCAGGCTGTGTAGATTTCAACCAACCAACCTTACATTGGCGTAATTGTGACCATTGGGGACATCTTTACAATGATTATTCCGGTTATTAAATACGAACCGGATAAATGCTATTTCAATTCAAACTGTGTGAATGCTATTTTCGTTCTTAGCTTTATCTCATCACCGATGAACTCCGTGCGATTCTTTCGTTGACGAAAAAGAACTCAGGGAAAATTTTATCGATTGATGGATGGACTCTTTTCGTCTGGCGATTGCTGGTAGCGATATTGCCGAACGACGCCTGCATTGCTGAGCACGCGATCAAACTTCTCGGATAAGGTCACTTGTAGCAAGCTCACAGCTCTCGCTCGAAATATCTCAATCGGCCATCTTTTGATCGTTCGGCCAATACCTGATCGTCGTGATCGATGAAATGGACGAAACCGTCAGGTACGACGCGAAACAACATCAGATCCAACTAATGCTCAGACTTCGATTAACGTTTATTAGGGCCGAAAGGTTCAATCAGTCCGCGATAACGGGCATGTCAAATGCATTCTGCCGAGAAGAGACGGGTTTCAATCGTTTCCGTCTCGAAGACTCAATCCAGAACAGAGTCCTTTGGTGACTGTGACTGATTGATTCCCCAGGTTCAGTTGGGAATGCGCAGCAACAGATCACGTGTTGGAATGTGAAATATCCAGCATTTTCACCGCTCCTTCGAAAGACACGATCTCAAGATTTACAACATTGGAGATTAGCATGCCGCGATTCATTCAAAAGTCGATGATTGCCTGTGCGCTGTTTCTTTGTAGCCCGTGGATCACACAAGCTGAGGTCTTAACAGGAACAAACGTTGCGACAGTTTCATCTTTTGATGGAACTCTTGCCGCCATTGATGTCGATCTCGGTGCTGGTTCGATCTCGACAGGCCCAATCACGTTCTCATTAGATACGGGAGCGCCCACGAGCTACTATTTTTACAACTTTAACAACGGCACCATCAGCGCGGAATTGAACCTATTAATAGACGCGCCGATACTTCATTTGATCGGCGAATCGCCTGCAAAGATTCATATCTCTGAAAGCGGATCGATGATCGGCGGCGTACCAGATCTTCCTGTTGGTGGTCCTCAAACCATTGTACTTCATGCGGATCTGCACGGAGGTGGTGTCATCGAGCCAGGGTCAGTTTTCTCTGGAACGGTTTATACTAATATCAATGATACCACTACAGTGCATAACAATGTAACCGTGCAGCCGGGCGGAACGTTGACGATTCATCAGAATAATGGAGACACCACGACCGTGCACGTCGAAGCGGGAGTCAGAGTGAGTACAAGCGTGACTGTTCAACCGACTTCGGGGGATGCTACGGCGAAGGCCACGTCAATGCCTGAAACCAATTCGGTTGTATTAATGTCCATTGCTGCCATTGGTGCCTTAGCCGTTCGGAAATGGGTCAAGCGGCGAATGGATCCTATATCCCTTGAGGCCTGAAACTAATCCCGCTCGCTAAAGTGTTCCGCGACTGAAATATTCCATGCTGCGTTCTGTGACGGCGAGATTGGCGGCGGACTTTCTCGTTTCGTTGATACTTTCGGAACATGGGTAGGGGGCGGTTCCCGCGCCGCATTTTCGCGACAGATGTTCCTGCTGCGTATGTCGACCAGGATGTTACGTCTTAAACCCCATCCTGCGATGGGGTGACGGCCGTGCCTACATGGTGTCTTGTCCGGGCTACTGTCACGGAGCGGGCAGCTTACCGGCAAGAATGGTGTTGACCCTCTTGATTGGCGCTCCGCTCTCGCCCGCTTGACGCGGAATCTTCTCCTGGGTACCGAATACATGGAATGCTGGTATTCGTGTGTCTCGGAGGGAATACGTCATCATGTGGCGTGGGGTATTGGCTGTTTGTCTGCTGACGGCGGGTGTGGTCTTTGCGGATCCGCCGGGTCGGGGGGTGACGACGGACAGAGATGTTGCGCGCGAGAAGGCCCGCCTCGAAAAACTTAAAATCCGCCGGTCGCCGGTCGTTGAGGTTTACGAGCGTTGTAAGGGAGCGGTCGTCAATATCTCGACGACGCAGATCGTCCAGGTCCGATCATCGTTCGCGATCGACAGCATGTTCGATGAGCTCTTTGACTTTCCCGTCTCGCCGGGAGAAACGCGCGCGTATAAAACCTCGGCCGTCGGAAGCGGCTTCGTCATTCATTCCTCGGGATACATCGTCACCAACGCCCACGTCGTCGCGAGGACAGCGGAGCGGAAAGTCATCTTCGCCGACAAGAGTGAGTACGTGGCCGAGATCGTCGCGACGGATCCTCGGCGAGATTTGGCCATTCTCAAGATCGATGCGGGTAAGCCGTTACCAAAGATTGAGCTGGGCAGCTCGGACGATCTGATGATCGGCGAGACGACCATTGCGATCGGCAATCCGATGGGGCTCGAAACCACTGTCACCTCGGGCGTCATCAGCGCACTCGATCGCAAGCTTGAAGTCAAAGAAGAGGTGGGACTCGACGGATTAATTCAGACCGACGCCAGCATCAATCCCGGTAACTCCGGGGGGCCGCTGTTCAATGTCGTCGGTGAATTGATCGGCATCACGACCGCGATCCGGGCCGATGCGCAGAACATCGGCTTTGCCATTCCCGTAAACAAGCTGATCGAATCATTGCCGAGCCTGCTATCGGTCGAACGAAGGTATCGCATCGTCGCCGGGCTCGAGGTCGATCCGTTCCATCGAGCGACCATTACAGGAGTCGCTCCGAACACGCCGGCAGCCGCGGCCGCTTTTAAGCCGGGCGATGTTCTTCACGCGATCGATGGACAGGAAGTGACGAGCGGTATCGACTATCACATCGCTCTCGTCGGACGAAATCCCGGTGAAACGATCACGATCGACATTGAGCGAGAGGGGAAGATTCGGCAGATTCCATTGACGCTTGCCCCGATGCCAAAGCCGGACGGTGCTAAGCTCGCGATGGAGAAGTTTGGAATCGTGGTCGAACCTCTCACCGAGCAGTTGGCGGAGACACTCCAACTCCCCTCCGCCAAGGGGCTCATCATTCGCAAGGTCGATCCGAATGGCCCTGCTGGCCGGACTGGAATCGAGCCGGGTGATATCGTCACCGAGATCGGCCCTTACGCTCCTTCATCGCTGGACGATGTTGGCCTGTTGCTTGAAAACGTTGACGAGGGTTCAGCCGTCCCACTTGGGTTGCTTCGTGTGGGGAAGAGGTTGATCTATCGGATGAGGACACAGCTCCGGGCGAGGTAGCGACTATTTGTTTTGCCGGTCATAGAATTCTTTTCGGACTCGATCGAGTTCCTCAAGAGGTCGTCGACCAGACGCGGCATCGAGTTCCAACAGGCAAAGCTCAATTTCCTCGGAGCGGTCTTTACCATCGAATTTGCTCAAAGAAACCGCCTCGACAAGATCTCTCAAAGTAAATCCCTCGCCAGCCTCCCCACGGCGGTGCTCGCCAGATTGGTCTGTCGCATAGAGATAGCCAATGTAATGAAACTCACCTCCGCGAATACATTCTTCGCCATTCACCCTGCAAAGAAGCCCGTATTGTCCTAGGCCCATATATGCATCAATCTCTAGCACTTCAGATTGATGTGTCATAATTCGAAACTTTACAAACGGTCCTGTGGAATTAGCTTTTCGCGTGTGATCATCCCAATTCAACGTCCTGATTGGTCGCATATAGTCAATTAAGTGAATCGCGATTTCTCGGGGAAGGGCCGTCTCGGGAATGTCTTCGTAAAAAAGGACATGATCGGCACGAAACGATGCCGTGACGGAGACGATATCCTCGGTTTTTGGGAGTGGAATTTCCTTCGACAAGTCAAAGAACTTCAGCCGATCGAGCAGACTCGGAAACGTGGCCACTAATAGGGTGACCATCAAAAGCAAAACAACGGCGCAAAAGAATATGTAAAGAAATAGGTCTGACGTTGAATTCCTTTGATCGGAAGTCGGCGTGTTCGCATTCATATCATCTGACGACATAGCGCATGATACTCTTTCGCTGTTACCGCATTTCCAAAGACGCTCGTCGTGTGCTTTGAGTTCAATAATTCTTTCGTCGAAACCGCTCTTCGCTGGATCCAGACATACTGCTCCACTTGCTATCGAACTCGCAAATTGGGCACTAAAAACTGAGGCGACTCACTGACGCATTGAATGATGTAGAGTTTGTCGGACATTCGGCCCTCTTGTTGCTGCGCAACCCCGACAACGAGTTGTCGGGGCTACCCGAGAGAAGTCGGGTCTATCCGAAGGATGTCCGTCGAAGAATCAGTGGAGTTGACCCAGCCTACATTTGAAAAGAAATCAGCCGTGACACCTCTCACGGCATCGGTGTGACATAGATGTGGCCGTTCTCGTGGCCGCTGACGATGAACTTGCCGGTTGGTGAGATCGCGACGGAGTAACCGCCGAACGATGGTTTGGTGCTGCTCATCTTCGCCCCGTCGGCGGCATTCCAAATGTTGATGTTGCCGGCATAGCCCGATGACACCAGTCGATCACCGGCGGCATTGAGCGCGAGTCCGAACACCGGGTCAGTGTGGCCGGCGATTTCGCGAGCCTGCTTTCCCTCGGACACGCTCCAGACTCTGATCTTTCGGTCCATCCCTCCCGAGTAGACGAGCGCGCCGTCGGGAGAAAAGACCGCCGTCAGCACGGCATCCTCACTGCCGGGAAGTTCTTTGGCCTGCGCGCCGGCGGCAATGTCCCACAGCCGGACGGTCTTATCTTGGCTGGCGGTGGCGGCGAACTTGCCGTCGGCACTGAGAGCGATGCTGTAAACGGTTCCGCCATGCCCTTCGAGTTTTTTGGCCTCGGCGTTGTCGGCTGTCTTCCAGAAGCGAACGGTCTTGTCCTGCCCGCAACTGATGAGCATTGCACCGTCGGGCGTGTAGCGGACGGCGTCGACAATGCCGGTATGACCCTTCAATTCGGCAAGCTTGGCTCCGTCGGCAAGGTTCCAAATGCGAATGAGTCCGTCGAGCCCGGCCGTCGCGATGGCTTGACCATCGGGGCGGTAGGTAACGCCGTAGCAGGCTTTCTCGTGCGCGGGGATCTCGCGGACCAGCTTGCCGTCAGCGACGCTCCAAATCTTCACCTTGCCGTCGAAGCCCGCGCTGGCCAGTTGAGTGCCGTCGGGGGAAAAGGTGAGGGACGAGACGAGCCCGTCATGAGCCGTGATGTCGGCGGGTAAATCGGCGAAGGCAGTCGAACCAGGGACAACCAGGCCGCCAAGGGCCAGCGATAGAAAAAATCTTCGGAACATCTGTTTCCCTCCCCTGTGACAGTCGTGGTTCTGTCGACGGTACGAGTTGTACCACCTCTGCCGTGCGAGTTCACGCATAAGAATGCGGAAGCGCGTCTCCTCGATTTGATGATGGGCCGGCTTGGGTGCATGTTCTGGTGGGGCATCATCCGAGGGGGAAGTCGGGGAGTGATCATCTCTGACCGGGATTCGACGTGCGGAGCCGATCCGTCGAACCGCTAATGGCACTCTGTGACGCCGCCTCGCCTGCAAATGGAATTCGTACCAGGGTCCTAATGCCACTCCAGGGAATATCGGAGTGGTCGGGAGATAAACCATGCGAAGGGTCGTTGTCACCGGCATAGGTGTCGTCGCGCCCAATGGGAATACGACCGAGGAGTTCTGGGAGTCATGCACGACCGGACGCTCGGGGATCGGGCCAATCGAATGCTTCGACGCCTCGACGTATCCCGCGCAAATCGCAGGTGAGATTCGGAAGCTTTCGGTGAAGCATCTTCTTCCCGATCGCAAGTCGCTCAAAGTGATGGGTCGCAATATTCAATTCGCCGTCGCGGCGGCTCATCAAGCCAAAGAAAAAGCCGGTCTCAACGACGAGAATACGGAATCGCATCGATTCGGTGTTTGCATGGGCTCGGGCGTCGTCCCGATGGGACTGTCGGATCTGGCTCAACCGATCCTAAATTCACTGAATGACACCGGCTCGTTTGAGGCCTCTCGATTCGGACAAGTCGCTTCGAAATCGCTCGAGCCCCTTTGGCTATTGAAGCTATTGCCGAATATGCTCAGCTCTCACCTGGCGATCCTTCATCATGCCGAGGGTCCGTGCAATACGATCACGACCGCCTGTGCCGCCGGCACGCAAGCGATTGGCGAGGCCTTTCGACTCATTGCCCGCGACGATGCCGATGTGATGCTTGCCGGTGGTTCTGATAGCCGAATTGAGCCGCTCATGCTTGTGGCGTATGCATCGCTTGGAGCTCTCAGCCGATCTCAGCGAAGCTCGACGGAAGTGAGCCGTCCCTTCGATCGTGAACGCGACGGCTTTGTGCTTGGTGAAGGTTCGGCGGTACTGGTCCTCGAGGAATACGAGCGAGCCCGATCGCGTGGTGCTCACATTTACGCGGAAGTGATCGGATACGGTTCTTCGTGCGATGCGTTCGGCATTACCCGACCCGATCCGAGCGGAAAGGGAGCCGTCCGCGCGATGGAGATGGCGCTCAAGGAAGCGAAACTCAATCGCGACCAGATCGACTACATCAATGCTCACGGCACAAGCACGCAGCTCAACGATGAGATGGAGACGAACGCGGTCAAGGCGGCGTTCGGTCCCGATGCGAAGCGAATGCCGATGAGTTCGATCAAGAGTATGATCGGCCATTTGATTGGTGCGGCGGGGGCGGTGGAAGCGGCCGCGACAGCCTTGACGATCAATCAGGGGGTTCTGCCGCCGACGATCAATTTGACTTCGCCCGATCCGAAGTGCGATCTGGACTATGTGCCGAACACCGCCCGCCAAGAGCCGGTGAGCATCGCATTGTCGAATTCGTTTGGGTTTGGCGGCCAGAACGCAGCCTTGATTATGGCGGCGGTGTAAGAAGCGACGAAGCGACGAGGCGGTCGTCAAAGGCAGAATAGGACATCGCAGGTTCTCGGTCCTCTTGGCTGCTTCGCCGCCCCGGACAAGCAAGTTGTTCGGGCCACCCGAGGAAGTCCACCATCGAATGACAAGATCGCCCCTCTCGCCGGAGGGGCGTTCACGTTTCTTGATCACCTTCCGAACTTGCACTCCCCTTTCGCAGTCATGACCATGAAAGAAATAGAGCGGAACCATTGGAGGAGTTCGCAATGACCAAGCCGGCCAAGTCGTCCGTGGAAGAGATCAAGCACCGATTCGATAACGATGTCGAGCGATTCAGCCAGCTTGAGATCGGCAATACCGCGCAAATCGACTCAGCCATGAGCCTGGACTTGATCGCACGTGTGGCGGCACGGACGAATCCAAACGCGAAGAGACTTCTCGATATTGGATGCGGCGCGGGGAATTACTCGCTCAAAATGCTGGAGCGCATTCCTGACATGGAGGTGACACTCGTCGATTTGAGCCAGCCGATGCTCGACCGGGCGGCAGAGCGGATCGCGGCAGTCACGAGGAGAGCGGTCGTTACTATCCAAGGGGACATTCGCCAAGTGGACCTCGACGACGAGGAGTTCGACATTGCCGTCGGTGGCGCGGTGTTTCATCATCTGCGCGAGGATGCCGAGTGGCATGCTACTTTTCGACGTATCCATCAATCGCTTCGTTCAGGAGGAACGTTTTGGGTGTACGACTTGCTCGACCATGAGATGGAGGGAGCTGAGCAAGAGATGCAGTCACTGTACGCCCAGTATCTGGTCGACTTGAAGGGACCGGAGTACCGGGATCTTGTGTTCGGTTGGATCGAAAAGGAGGACACTCCTCGTCCGCTTACATTTCAGCTCGACGTAATGCGTCAAGCGGGTTTCGACAAGGTTGACGTCCTTCACAAGAACATTTCTTTTGCCGTTTACGGCGGCATGAAGGCGTGACGGGTAAGTGTCACTTCTCTACGACTTGTCCGCTAGGTATGCTTCTAGCTTCGCGCGCATGCCCTCGGGAAGCGGGATCGATTGCAGTTTCTCGCTGACCTCGCAACAGACGGCCAGCACTTCGCCCTCAGCAACCTGGCGATCATCAACTGACATGACAAACGAGTAACGGATCGTCTTGCGGCTCATTTCCTTGACCCGCACCGCCACATCAACTTTGTCGGGGAATCGAAGCGGGCTGCTGTACTGACAGGTGGCTGACAGCCGGGGAAGGCTGACATGTTTGCCGCCGATCGTACTCACCAGGTCGATGTCGAGGTGTCGAAGGAATGCATCCTCTGCCGCTTCCATGTATCGGAAGAAGTTCGAGAAGTGGACAATGCCCGCCATGTCGGTGTCAACGAATTGCACCTGATGGCGATAGACGAACGCGGGTGTCTCGTTATTCATCGCATCGTTATACAAGCTTATAGGTCATGAAGGGGAGGGTGACTTCTTCCGAGGAGATATCGACCAATTGAAGGATGGGTCAGGCTCTGTCGGCGCGACGTAGGGAGGGGTCATCCAACCCCAGATGAATCCAATGCTGACCAAACCAATCCCGATTAACCAAGCGATCGCTTTTGGGGTCAGCGTCCAAGGATGCGAGATGCGGGACGGGCGCGTGTCAATCTGAATGGCAAATTTTGGAGCAGGACCAACCGGACGGGGGGGCTTCATTGCCCTTGATGTCAAACTTGTAACCGTGGCCTCCGAAAGGGGAAGCTCACCCGTAGTGCTTGCGGGTTGCGAGTCAGTCGTTTCAGAGGGTTTGACGATTTCCACGACGAGATTCGTGGAGAAAAGAGCCTTCGTGATGACATAGAAGCGCTTCGTCGATCGCTGTTGAACGAGAAAGCCGATATGTCCCGAGAGGGTATGCTCGCCGGGCCGCGCGTTCTCCGCGACGATAATCGGCCGTCGGAAGGTCGGCGTTCGATCGAAGAAACGCGCGATTCGGCTGCCGAATTTCGGTTCGATGTCTTCCTTCGCCCCTTCCGATCGGAAGGTTTCGACCGGTGCGATGTCTTCGTTCGAGTCGAGTTCGATGGACGTCGGCAGGACGGAGTTAGGAACCTGCTCCAAATCGTAGACGATCCAGCCACTGGGTAGATGCACTTTCACCCGCAATTCCGCTTTCGTCCCCGGCTGGAGTCGGCCCGGTTCAACTTGTGCCGTCACTCGAATTCCTCCGGGAAGCTCGGCGCGTGTCGTCCCGGGCCCAAGGGCGAGAAGCGATAGGACAAGAAGGGGGATTCCCCAGAGTATCGTGCGACGACGGGAGGGGATGACGGGCGACAGGAATGCTGTCGTTGGCATGATGAACTCCCATGGTGCGATTCGAAGATGTCCCAACTCCATCCTTCGGGCGAAAGGAGAAAAGGGAATCGTTGAACTCGAGAAAACATTCAAAAGCTGGCGGAGAGAGAGTCGTGGAAACCAACAAAATGCTCACAGTTTGCGCACATTATCAGGGTCTTTGTTAAGTGGACGCGTCAGTCATTTTGAGGAGGGTGCGACTGGGAAAGCGCTTGGAGGGGCATGCCGCGAGTGTTACAACAAAAGGGTTCACCGTGTAATGTTTGGTTCGTCGAAATGCTTCGGCGGGGATATTCGCCATGATGAGAAGGTCCATGCGGCTGATCGTGCTTGCGGCGTGCTTGGCCATCGTGCCGGCAGTCTCCGCATGCCCGACGTGCGCTCGCGGACTGGCGAGTTCAGATGCCCGAACCAAAGCCAACAACGCAGCCGCTTTCAATACCAGCATCCTTTTCATGGCCTCGATGCCTTTCGCCATCACCGGATTCTTCGGGATTACTTTCTGGCGACTTTCTCGTCAGGCGAGTGAGACCGAGGAAGCGGGTGGGAGTGACACTTGCCAGCCATCCTGCAAGTCCTGACCGGCAAGAAAGCCGGCACGAAATATGAACTGATCACTGACGAAGTCAGAATCGGTCGCCATCCAGACTGTGAAGTCCCGCTCGACGGCAACTCAGTCAGCCGTTTCCATGCGCACATGACTCGAGATGGTCAAAGCTATTTCATCGAAGATCAAAAGAGCCGAAACGGCACGCTCGTGAACGGGAAGCGGATCGAAGCACGCGTCAAACTCAATGACAATGATCGTGTCAAAATCTGTGAAACGCTGTTTGTCTATCGAAGCGATGCAAGCGTCGTCGATGGGGTAAGCGGCTCGACGATCGATACACCCTCGATCGAGGATGATCGGCCCTCCACCGTCCTTTCGACATTCGATGCGCAGTCCGCCGGTATGTTCGTCAGCGGCGTAAGGCCTGAACTGAAACTCAAAGCAATTTTCGAGATCAGTCAGGCGATCGCTCAAACGCTTGATATGGATCAGATCTTCGACAAGATCCTCGAATGTTCGTTTCGAGTCTTTC